>NZ_UCNR01000011.1:0-189897 GCF_900474045.1 Synechococcus sp. N19 | reverse complement strand
CACTAATCTTCACGGGTTTACACTTCCCAGTCCATAGTCAATTTGAAATTGCCTACCTAAGAGAGTTGGCTTTAAAAAAGATTACATTCTCAATTATTTTGTGTGATCTTTCTGCAAACTCAACAGAAGCCTACCAAGACTGCGAGATTTTTGATCATGTAAAAAATGCGACCTCTGCAACAATGTCAGCAAATAAGGTTTGTAATATGTGCAAAAAGAGTAGAATAGACTTTTTTGATGAATTCAAGGAATTTATAGTACTACCCGAGGAAGTACTGACATTGCCTTGTCTGAAAAACATTAATGAATCTATTGACAGGGTTGATTGGGCTTCAAGACACAACTTATCGCTTTTTTCTTCTAAAAACGAAAAGCAGTCTGAGTTACTGGATAGATCAATACTGAGCAGCCTGTTTACCCGTATTCGAGCTTCGACCATCGAGGAAGCCGAACGCCAACTAGGCATAGAGAAAGCAAATAAAGCATTTACAAATGCACTTAAATTTTACCTTTATGGATTCTTATTGGGCGAAGCAATATCAAATCAAATCACAGATCTAAGGACTATTGTTATGTTTAATGGTAGGTTTAATCCTTTTTCCGGCATAAAAGATTCATTAGAACATAATAAGCGAATATCCTGCGTAATACATGAGAGAGGCTATCAAGAGGGGACATTTACAGTCTCGATAAATGAAGACCCTGGCAATCCGTTCCCGTCCTTAAGCAAGTGGTTCAATAATCCTGATAAGTTCCCGGCAATTAAACCGCTAGAGTTATCCCAGCGTCTTGATTTATATGCGTTTATATCTCGACGAGTCACAGGCAAATCTGACAATGGATTTATATACAGTGGAACTGACTCAAATAAAATTGACCAACAAAATCTTTCTAAGATTCGTTTTGTGTACTTTACATCATGCTCTGATGAAATTTCATCATATTCAATTGACGCTACTTTTGAACGACAGCTTGAAGAAATCAAGCATTTAGCATCAGTTTTTCAAGGTCCGCAAAATTATTCAGCTGAGCTTGTTATTCGCTGTCATCCAAATCTTTCAACCATCGGGCGTCACACACCAGCAATAGATTTCACTAACAAAATATCAAATATAGCTAAAACCAATAACAGAATTAAGTTTGTTGGCCCTAAAATCACAATATCAGCCAAACAACTGTTAACTGAGAGATCTATTGCATTAGCACCTCAATCTACGCTTAATCTAGACTTATCACTTATGGGATACCGACTAGTGCATTTGAGGACAAGTCCATATAGTACAATTTTTGCAAATCAATCAGTTGTTCTCGGTGATCTAAAAACAATTGAAGACTTACTGAATTGTGCATACAGACTTCCTGATGATCGCCTGATTTGGCGGAAGATTGAGTCTATAGTGTATGCATTCTACTTCAGATCATCGCTGAGTCTTTCAAGTGCACGTATACACAATCGCTTTTCTGAAGCATTGTCCCCACACAAAGGTGAATCATGTGATGTTTTGGCTTCCTTATTGAAGTCTCTATCATCTGCTCAATCTGGCTTATTTGTTATCTAATTTACGGAACACGTAATGACTTCGTATCTCAAAACTGTCTACTCTTCTAAAGAACGTCCAAAGACATCATATCCCAAAAAATATGTAAAACATCTAATAGAGCGATATAATCTTACAACTGGCTCACGATTAATAGAAATTGGTGCAGGCAGAGGAGAATTTCTTAATGAGTTTGCTATTCAAGGATTTGACGTGATAGGCATTGATCAAGACCAAAACTGTCTTTCGGAATATCCACATATTCCGAAAATTATTTCTGACTTACATACTGCACTAAAAGAACTACCAAACACATCGTGTGATATCGTATTTATGAAATCACTGATCGAACATCTTAGAGATCCCGAAGAAGTGCTGCAACAAGTGCATAGAATATTGCGTTCTAAAGGGGCATTAATTGTGATGACACCAGATTGGGAAGCGAATTACCAAATTTTCTACGACGATCATACCCATGTAACCCCGTTTACAAAAATTTCCCTGAAATATCTACTTCAGATGACCAAATTTAGTAAAATAGACGTTAATCACTTTCTCCAGCTTCCTTTTATTTGGAAAAATCCGATCTTTTCAATTATACCCATTTGTCTTGCACCCTTCATTCCACACAGATCTAGATATAAGCTCTTACGCTGGTCTAAGGAACGTCAACTTCTTGCATTTGCCCAAAAACCCTAGAACCTCATGTCTTGGACACTAATTGCAGGTGGCTCATCTGGTATTGGAGCAGAGATTGCTTATACATATGCCAAACTTGGGGCAAATCTTGTTGTAACAGGCAGGAACCAGCAGAAGCTTAGGGATTTCTGCAATAACTTATCAAGCTCATTTCCAAATATAAAAATAGACTCGATATGTTGCGATCACTCAATAGACAAGGAAAATGTGATACTCGTTGATAGTTTGCGTAAAAAAAATATTACCCTAAATGCAGCCGTGTCCTGTATCGGAGTTAGCAACCTTGGAGGGGAAGAGCCCTATACGCTCACTAAACCCAGCATATTCGAAAACTATTTGTCTAACAATTTGACTGCTAATTATTCACTCATCTACACGATTAGACCCTTCCTTTGTGAAAATGCTGCTATATGTATTCTAGGTTCTATTGCTGGCTCTGAACGTATCGGCGCACCTTGCGGATATAGCATTGCGAAAGCTGCATTAACTGCGCTAGTTACCCATATGTCTGCGATCCTTTCACCAACTAATCGGATAAATATGGTCAGCCCTGGCAATGTCTTTACTAAGGAGGGTGTCTGGGACCGTAAAATCAAATCTGATCCTAAACGTACCCATGATTACATTGCATCTAATGTGCCCATGAAACGATTAGCAGCAGCCAGTGAGATAGCGGAGGCAGTCCTATTCTTGAACTCGGACAAATCTACCTTCACTACAGGCGCAAACCTCACAGTTGATGGTGGTCAATTAAACAGGTATCCACAATGAGTAACTTATTCGAACTGACTAATAGACGCTTTTTAATAACGGGCGGGTGCGGTCTCCTGGGAATACAGCATGCCGTAGCTATTGCAAAATTCGGAGGGATTCCAATTCTAGTAGATGTTGATATAAGCAAAAAAGCTGAAATTACGAATTCGATCCATTCACAGACTGGCATCTATCCAGAGATTTACAAGCTCGACATCACAAGCGAGGACGATGTTATCAAACTTTCAAATTTTCTCAAAGAAAAGCCCCTACATGGCTTGGTCAATAATGCAGCCCTAAACCCAACTGTTGGGTCCTCAGGCACCATTTCCAACTCAGGTAAAATAGAAGAATATTGCATCGATACCTGGAATAAAGAGCTTTCCGTCTCACTAACGGGTACGCTACTTATGCTGAAGCACTGTGCACCTCTTCTTATACAAACAAAAGGTGTAATCCTTAATATATCCTCAGACCTTGGAATTATTGCTCCGAATCACAGTATTTATAATGATAGCCCGAACACCTTTGATCAAGTTAAGCCTGTTGGATATTCAGTGACCAAAAGCGGGATAATTGGATTTACAAAATACATGGCAACTTATTGGGCTCATCTTGGAGTAAGATGTAACGCTATTTGCCCAGGTGGAGTTGACAACGGACAAGATCCACAATTTATTGATCGTTTATCAAAACTAATCCCTTTAGGGCGTATGGCCTCTATCGACGAATATCATGGATTAATTATATTTCTGCTTTCAGATGCTTCTTCCTATATTAATGGGTCAATAATATCTGCAGATGGAGGAAGAACTGCTTGGTAACAGCATTCTTCGATCACTGATTGAACTTGCTTATATCCATGCTTTTCAATTAACTTCCTGAGCCCTAAATATATTGACCAGACATCAGAAGTAGCATTATGGACTTTGCCAGGTAACAACTCAAATCCTGAATCACCAAAAGCATTATAAATGGTACCAGACGTGAAATTGGTTATGTCGATATCGAAACTACTGAACACTGATCTGACATCAAAACTATTCAATTCGTCGGACGGCAGAACACTCATTTTATATAACCTATGATTCTCATTCAAAACCTCAACATCCTCACCCCAAGAACAATAGATTCCATTGGACATAATTCGCTTTAAGTCCTTGTAAGCCGTAGTATATTCAAGGCCATGGCTGTCAATAGTATCCTGAGTAATGCCAGTTAAATCCGTAAAATAATGACTTAGAACAGGGTTGATCTTCGGCTTAACAAGTCTACTAAATATATGGACGTCATGAATATATTTTAAACTACTAAATGAAAGGCAAGATATCTGAACGACTTCCCTATGCTCCCCTAAACCACTCCAGCGCCTTTCCAAGGATCCTTGCCAAGCAGTATATTCTAAATCCAGAATTATCAGTCTATCGATCATCACATTCTTTCCTTTAGTCTCTCAACAACCTGTAAAACCTCATCATCTGTAGCACCAGTATTAAAACTAATCTCTGGATAAAACCTTTTTTGAATTTCTTGAGCCATTAGTATTCTTCCAATAAGAGGCTTAACCACCTCTAGTTCATAATTGATAGGCATACCCGTTGACGGATCAATCATAAATAAAGCTTCAGCCATTCCATGCTCACGACTACTGAGCATAAGCTGAATACTATTTATTATGCACTTAGCTCGATCAAGATCACTTTCGTCTTTATATTTATAGAATAAGTGATGATATAAGGGCCTCAACCTTCCCTGGAAGTCTACTAAGTAGTTGAAGCCATTATCTGATTTTGAGAGGCAAGATGCGGTTCCAGTTACCACACCATCTTTAGAACTCTCAAGGACACAGCTAGGTATTGCATCCAACCTTAAGGAACCAATATATTCTACTTGACTGGGAATATTTTTTATGACCCGATTTACTGTCTCTACAAGTTCATCTTGAGATGCAGTATAAGGATCAGAGACCGTAGCCTTGTGACCACTTCCTGAATGTTGTTCCAAAATCAGCAAACCCGTTTGAGATGTTAAATCTCTCAGCCAACGGCTAAACATCCTCGGTGGATCGTTACTATGATCCCATGAGTTACTAAATACAAAGTCCGTTGGACTACTACTTATAATTGGGGATTCATCATGAAAATCAATCTTCACAAGATCTGAAAAATAATCAGCAGTATCTGAAATATCTGTTCCATAAACTCTTCCACCAGTAAATCTTGCAAATAGCATAGTTTCAGCCCCGTTACGCGATCCGTGCGTAATCCCTTTTAGATCATTTGATTTCTTCGCTAAGACTGATGTAACAACTTTTGAAAGATAAATACTACTTGGCGGGAAAAAATGGACCCCAAAAAGCTTTTGAATGTTAACAACCTGCTGAACAAGCTCATAATCAGTTTTCATTTCTCAGCCTACTGAAATCCACATCTTTGTATGTTAACACAATGACTTCACGGGTTTTGCCTGTCTGCAGTGGCAAGCCTCTATGGAAACCAGATGTATCCTCCAATAAAATACTTCCAGCCGACAATTCAAACGTCTTCATCTTGTCACTTCCGTACATTTTTTCAAGATGATCATCTTCAATCCTGAAGTATGTTGGAATACTTGAGAGCTCTTCATTTACAAAAGGAAATTTCTTATGGGACTCGATGAAGTATTGATGAGGCCCATTCTGATCATCCACGTCACTAACAAAAACGAATAGCTTCAAGAAATTAAAGCTGTCATAATCAAAATGAAATAACTGAGCAGCTTCAGAAAGTTCTCGAAAATCAGGTGAATCTTTTCCATATGATATCCAAGATTCTACTGAAACTTCTATATTGGATGTTCCAAGATAAGTATAAACTAAGTCTTTAATATGAGAGTCATTTTTTAATTTGTTTATTAGAGCCGTCTTTTCTACTTCGCAGGACTTAAAATAATACCGTAGAAACTTGCCATGGCCTGTAACCTCATTACGTGTTAATTGTTCCCCATCAAGTTCTTGTCCCAAGGACTCGCCGGAAAGTCTCAATGTACTGGTCTCATGTAAGTAATAACTAAGATCTTGATCGCTGATGTAATTCTTGAGCTCTAGGTATCCACAATCACTAAGCAATCTGGACTCGTAGTAATTAGATTTTGTTGTCTCTAAATATTTATTTGGTAGACTAGCTTGGAAAGCCTGTGAAATTGCCTTATTTGAATCGATCCATGCTCTTCTAAGAAGTACATTACTTAATTGATCCCTATGGCTACACAAACAACTGTACACCTTATGAACTGATGGAATTACCAATAAACCTCTTTCTGCAAGCTCTGAGCCGAACTGCAAGATCCTTGTCCTTTCCATTGTCACCTCGATACAGAGGTATAATACCAATAGTCTGACATCAAGGTTGTGTTTAAAAAGGATTCATTCTTAGCAGAGAAAGCAATTCTCCTTTGCAATGGTCCCTCTTTAGCAAAAGTTGAACTCTCACGTCTTGACCGAAACCGATTTTTTCTGGTTGGTCTCAATAATATTGTTCGATTTCTAGATCAATTGTCCATTTCAATAGACTTTTATATTGCTGCTGACAGGCTTATATTTCAAGATTCACGAGATGTCATTCACAAGCTTTCTTGCTGGAAGTATCTCCGTGAGCATACTTGTGATGATGATTTAAAGGTATCCTGCAGAGTCACTACATTTAATTCAGATTGTCAATTGCAAGAACGAAATCTATTCTCTTTTGATCCCAACTTGTTCGTTTCGGGACTGGCTGGAGCGCCCTACATAGCTTTTCAAATACTCCACTACTTAGGTTTTCAGGAAATTTGTATAATTGGCATGGATCATACTTTAGGCATGCCTAATCATCCTGATTCATCCAAACACTTTGTATCTAACTACTTTTCTAATTCTATTCTCGACAGTGATGCTGTTGAAAAAACAAAGCCAATGTCAGAGCGCGACCCTTATTTCAATTACGCAAATGAGGTTTTTAAATATAGTCGCCGCCAAATTTTTAATTGTACTCCCAACTCGCTATGCAAAGTATTTCCCCATGCGCCCCTAGATTATCTCTATTCTGCTGCATAGATATACACTTCTAGGCAATTTCATTAATCTCATATCATAACCAGTTTATATTTCTGTCCTTACCATTTACCAAATCACTTTATATGCCCGCTTTCGAGAGCCAAAGACATCTATAATAAAGAAAAGCGCCAAACGACTAATGTCCACTAGAAACCCTCAACTGCTTCCTCTACCCGATCTAAGCCAAAGCGTTTTTACTATCACCTCTCAGCCATCATGGCGCAAACTTGAGGAAGACTTCAGTTGTTCTAAGCGCGTCTCACTTTTCGGCAATGGTGGTAACCTTGCAGTAGCCGACCATGCAGCCATTGATATTTCCCGGCTAACAAATAAACTTGGCATTTGTCCTGGAAGTGGAATTCTAGCAAGCTCTTTAATCAATGAAAAAGGTCATGATGAATGGTTGCGTAAATGGGTTGAAATCTCTGCACGGGGTTTGAACTCTGATGTACTCGAGGAGTCACTTTGCATCGGGATTAGTAGCAGCGGTATTTCAGAAAATGTTGTACGTGCGCTTAATTACTCTGCATCAATTGGATGTCGTGCCTGGCTTATTACAGCTGCTCCATTAAAGAGCGAGGAAACCATCAACTTTAATACATGCACACTCAATTTAGATGAGTACCATAGCGCTGAGGTTTTGACCCTGCTTTTAACTTATCAACTTATTCATTCTTCCGGTTTTAATTGCCCACCAATATCGAAGGCTTCTACTTCAAACAATACATTTGATTTTAATCATTCATGACCTTCACAGTTGCCGCAATTATCACAGCACGTGGAGGATCAAAATCTATATACAAAAAAAATATCATCCTTATCAACGAGAAACCCTTGCTTTCATACCCTATAAATGCAGCAAAATCATCAGCAACGATTGATCATACATTTGTTGATACGGATTGCCCTGATATTGCCTCTATAGCCAAGCAATATGGAGCCAAAGTAATTAATCGACCATATCACTTATCTGGAGACACAACGGATCATGGAGATGTGATTCGTCATGCTGCTAATGAAATATTGAACTTAACTCATATTGATATTTTCGTTGTACTTCTCGGTAATACTGTCATGATTGATCAGGAGCTTATTAATAGGTCTGTAAATCTTTTAATTGACAATGATGATGCCACTGGTGTCTGTTCCGTCTGGCAGGCTGCTGACGACCACCCTCAACGGGCAATGATGATAAATGATCAAGGTCTCCTTGAAGGGCACTCTTCCGTGATTAGACAACATGGTGCGACAACTGACCGCTCTTCATATGTTCCTGCTTACTTTTATGACCAAGGAGTATGGGCTTTCCGAGCGACAAACCTTCTATCAAGTTCTGGTCCTGCAACATGGAACTGGCTGGGGGATAAAGTTTTACCAATAATTCGTCCTTGGATAACCGGTCGCGACATAAACGGACCTTTTGACTATAACTACCATAAATATTGGCAATTACTTCGCGAAACTCCAAAGAACTTTGAACTCCCCAAGTAAACTGCTTCCTACTGCACTGATATTTGACTGTGACGGTGTACTCTTAGACACCAACAATGCTAAATCTCAGATATTTTTTCAGATAGCCTTACCGTACGGCAAAGACATTGCGACTGAACTATGCGATTTCCATTCGGAAAATGGTGGTGTTTCTCGAGTCACCAAAATCAACTACCTTCTCACAACACTTTTCTCCAAATACAAAATTACCACTTCAGAGCCTTTTCATGCTTTACAAAAAAAACTATTGCTGGAATTTTCATCGCTATCTTATCAGTCAATGCTTGAAGCAAAAGTAAATAATGATGCCATTAAACTAATTCATAAATGTCGACCTGATATATGCATGATGATATCCGGCAGCGATCAAACAGAGCTCAGATCTGTTCTTTCTGCTCGTAGCTTATCTTCTTTATTTCACTCAGGTATATTTGGAGGACCTCAGAACAAAGAAGACATTTTTCGGTCAAAAATTAATATTATTAAATCATCCTCTTTCCCTGTATTCATCGGGGACAGTAAACTCGACTACTCCTGTGCATTAAATTCAAAAATACCATTTCTCTTTTCAACAAAGTGGACTGACGTTCCTGACTGGGAGCCATGGGTTTCAATTAATGGTATTTCATATTCGGATAATATATATTCCTATTTTGTGGACTGAATATCATTATGCTCTCTCATTTTGAATTCATTGATTACGTGTAAATTAATTATTAGAAATTCGAATTATAATATTCCTTTAAATGCTAAAACGACTAATGCATAATTGTTATAGATTGCACTCAATTTGACCGCAATAGTCAGCCTCATTTCCACGGCATTGGTTTTATTTCTCCAGCTGGTTAATTGCTTGTCATGCAAACAAGCTTATATTCAGATGGTTGAGGACATTAGGATTATTTTTTTAATCAGCTGTTGCCTACGAGTTTCTGACGAAGCTGCTTAATGCGGTCACGCAGGTTCGCCGCCTCTTCGAAATCAAGCTTCTTAGCCGCCTCCTTCATCTTGGCTTCGAGCTGATCAATTAATTCCGGCAGCGCTTCCAGAGCCAGGCCCGCATCAGGATCGTTTTCTAGAGCCTGGGTTGCCCTGCCGACCACCTCCACCAAATCGGCATCGGGCCCATCCTGTTTGAGCTTGCGAGAGAGCTCCAAAAAACTCAGAATCGAGTTACTCGCCTTCTTACCAGCAGCAGTCGGCACAACACCATGCTTCTCGTTGTAGGCCTGCTGGATCGCCCTGCGCCGTTCGGTTTCGGAGATGGCCTTGGCCATCGAATCGGTCATGTTGTCGGCATAAAGCAGAGCCACTCCCTCCACGTGCCTGGCCGCCCGGCCGATTGTCTGGATCAACGAACGCTCAGCTCTCAGGAAACCTTCCTTGTCGGCGTCGAGGATGGCCACCAAGCTCACCTCCGGCAGGTCCAGGCCCTCCCGCAGCAGGTTCACCCCCACCAGCACGTCATATTCGCCTAGACGAAGGTCCTGGATGATTTCGATCCGCTCAATCGAATGGATCTCTGAGTGGAGGTAGCGCACCCGGACCTCGTTCTCGGCCAGGTAATCGCTGAGGTCTTCTGCCATCCGCTTGGTCAACGTAGTGACCAGCACCCTCTGGTTTTTGACCGCCCGATCACGGATCTCCCCCAGCAGATCGTCCACTTGGCCGGTGGTGGGCCGCACCTCCACCACTGGATCCAACACACCCGTTGGACGAATCACCTGTTCGGCCACCTCGCCGCCGCTTACTTCCATTTCCCAATCGCCCGGGGTAGCTGAAACGAACACCGTCTGGCGAGCCTTCTCCCAGAACTCGGCCCCCTTCAGCGGCCGGTTGTCAGCAGCACTGGGCAAGCGGAAACCATGCTCAATCAGCACTTTCTTGCGGGCCTGATCGCCGTTGTACATCGCCTGCAACTGTGAGCAGGTGACATGACTCTCGTCGACTATTAATAGCCAGTCATCGGGGAAGTAATCAATCAGGCACTCCGGCGGTGTGCCCTCTTCGCGGCCGGCCAGATGACGGGCGTAGTTCTCCACCCCATTGCAGTAACCCACCTGGCCCAACATCTCCAGGTCATATTTGGTGCGCTGCTCCAGGCGCTGAGCCTCCAACAACTTGCCTTCTCCGTTGAGCACATCCAGTCGCTCACGTAGCTCTGAGCGGATGGCGCTGATGGCGGAATCCAGCCGGTCTTTGGGCGTCACAAAGTGCTTGGCGGGATAGATGTTCACAGCCTCCAGGCTCTGGAGAATCTCGCCGGTCGTGGGATCCACATAGCGAATCGCCTCGACCTCATCGCCGAACAGCTCGATCCGCACCAAACGGTCCTCGTAAGCGGGTCCGATCTCCAACACATCACCCTTCATCCGAAAACGGCCGCGAGCGATCTCGGTGTCGTTTCGGCTGTACTGGTTATTCACCAGCTCCCGCAGCTGGCCGCGGATGTTGAGGGTCTCACCCACCTCAAACTTCACCGCCGCTTTGAGGTATTCGCTTGGAATCCCCAAGCCGTAGATGCAGCTGATTGAGGCCACCACGATCACGTCGCGCCGTTCGAACAGCGACCGCGTCGCCGAGTGACGCAGCATGTCAATCTCTTCATTGATCGACGCTGTCTTGGCGATGTAGGTGTCGCTGACCGGAACGTAAGCCTCAGGCTGGTAGTAGTCGTAGTACGAGATGAAGTACTCAACCGCGTTCTCGGGGAAGAACTCCCTCAGCTCGTTGCACAGCTGGGCTGCCAACGTCTTGTTGTGAGCCAGCACCAAAGCCGGTCGGCCGGTCTGGGCGATCACGTTGGCCATCGTGAAAGTCTTGCCCGTCCCCGTGGCCCCAAGAAGGGTCTGATATCGCTCGCCGCTGTTTACCCCCTTTACCAGCTGCTCAATCGCCGTGGGCTGGTCCCCCTTGGGCGAATAAGGCGCCGTGAGGTCGTAGGCGGGCATGGGTTGCGAGGCCAGACGACGAAGCGCAATTATCGCTGTGACGACCAGTGCCATGCGAACCCGCACCCTGCTGATTCACTACGGGGCCTATCAACCACTCTGGAAACAAGAGGGTCTGATCCAGGTGGGGCCCCAGATCAGTGACGGGCCAGAGAGTTTGCAGCTGACGGAGCTGTCGGTAGCAGGGCTGCGCAACGCGCTGAGGCAGCGGGGCTGGGCTGCCCAAGGGGTGCTGATTCAGTACACCGATCCATTTCTGCTGCGCGCTGCACCGATGCGGGGCATCCGCCAATGGCCCGGACCACGTCTGCTCGCCTGCGGCGATCTCCATCACGGGCCCGATCCAGTCGGCACCCTGCAGCAGTACTGCGCTGCTGAACCGCACGATGCGGTGCTGCTCACGTTCAATCCTGCGCTGCTGCAAAACATGCAACAACGCTTGCCAATGCCCGTGCGTTGCCTGGCCCCAACCTTCTTTCGCTACCCAGCCGCGACACCAAGCCCAAGACCACGTCTGGAACTGCTCCACGTGGGGAGCCTTGGCCCCCATCACCCCCGGCGCAGACAACTGGTGGAGCGCCTACTGAAGCGACAACAGGTGCCACTCCGTCACGCCACCACAGCAAACGCCGATGAAGCAGCTCGGCTCTACGCCCAACACGCCTTGGTACTGAATGTGCCCTTGAACCAGGACCTCAATCACCGCCTGTTCGAAGTGATGGCCGCTGGAGTACCCCAGGTGATCTTTGGTGATCGCAACCTGCTGGGAGACAACAGCCCACTAGCCCACCGCCCCGATTTGTTCTGGGCCAACTCCATCGAGGAGCTGGAAAACCTTGTCCAGAGGCTTTTCGCGCACCCCAATGAACTCAAAAGCATTTCAGTCGAACCTCCTCCATACTGGGACCTCAGAGCTCTTCTGAAAGCAGCCCTCACCCCTTGATCAATTGCTTCTCTGGCCTTGAGGAGCAAGATGAAGTGCTGCGGCTACCCGACCCGTGACCCCGATCCGGCTGGTTCACCATGCCCCAGGTGCTCCGGGCCTGCGCTGGCTGGGCCTTGGGCCGGATCTCCGGCCGAGCCGGGCCCTGCTCAAGCTGCAACGGCTGTTCGATCGCCATGCCTTCTGGGCCCGGGGCCGCAGCTTTTCCCAGCTGAGGCGCCTACTCGCCGGTAGCGACGCCGTGGTGAGCCTGTGGCGTGGCAAGCGGCTGGTGGGCTTCGGACGGGCCACTTCCGATGGCTTCAGCCGGGCTGTGCTCTGGGACATCGTTGTGGCCGGTGATCTGCAGGGTCACGGCTTGGGCCGCCGGGTGATCGAAGAACTGCTCCACACCCCACCGGTGGTGGGCGTTGAGCGTGTGTACCTGATGACCACCAAGAGTGCCGGCTTCTACAGGCAACTGGGGTTCCAGGATGCAAACCCCCAACAGCTGATGGTGCTGCGCCGCTGAGGCATTTCAATCCTGTCAGGCCCGTTACGATCCGGATTCGTCAGATCAGCCAATGCCCCGGTCCGCGTCCCAGTCCCCTGACGACGCTCTGCAGGGCAATCTGTTCGGAGCGCCTGAATCCGCGGCCCCAACGGCTGCTGCGCCCGCCATCGGACCGGAGGCAGTCAGTCACGATTTGAGCGACGACGAGCTCGGTGCTGATTCAGTCGCCCGGCCCCGAACACGCCAGGCCCCTAGACGCAAAACCAGCAGCGAAGCCCAGGCTGCAAACGATTCAGAGCCCAGCAGCGACGAGCCGGCCTGGGCCCACCACAGCAAGTTGGATCCGCTGCAGCTCACGCCGATGCTGCGCCACTACGTGGAGCTCAAAGCGGCCCATCCGGAGCGGGTGCTGCTCTACCGCCTGGGCGACTTCTTCGAGTGCTTCTTCGAAGACGCCATCGAACTCTCCCGGGTGCTGGAGCTCACCCTCACCGGCAAGGAGGGCGGCAAGGCAATCGGGCGGGTGCCGATGGCGGGCATCCCCCACCACGCAGCTGAGCGCTACTGCGCCGAACTGATCAAGCAGGGCTACAGCGTGGCCCTCTGCGATCAACTCGAAACCACCCCCACCAAGGGCGCCCTGCTCAAGCGGGACATCACCCGGGTGCTGACCCCAGGCACGGTGCTGGAGGAGGGCATGCTCAGCGCCCGCCGCAACAACTGGCTGGCGGCAGTGGTGGTGGAGCCGGCCCAGGGCAAGCAACCACTGCGCTGGGGCCTGGCCAGCGCCGATGTGAGCACCGGCGAGGTGCAGGTGATGCAGCGGGAAGACAGCAGCGCCCTGCACCAGCAGCTGGCCCAGCAGGAGGCCTCCGAACTGCTCTGGGCCGCCGCCCTCGATGCTGAGCGGCCGGCCTGGTGTCCGGAACGGTTGCGACTCACGCCGATGGCCAGCACCCCCTTCAGCCCAGTGGAGGCGGAGCGCACCCTGCAGCAGCACTACGGCCTCAGCAGCCTCGATGGCCTCGGCCTGCCGGAGCACCCCCTGGCCCTGCAGGCCCTCGGCGGCCTGCTGCGCTACCTGCAGGACACCCAGCCCCTGGAGGAAGACAGCCGCATCCCCCTGGAAGTGCCGGCGATCGTGCACCGCAGCGATGCCCTGGTACTGGATGCCCAGACCCGCCGCAACCTCGAGCTCACCGCCACCCAGCGCGACAACCAGTTGCAGGGGTCATTGCTCTGGGCCATCGATCGCACCCTCACCGCCATGGGCGGCCGTTGCCTGCGCCGCTGGCTGGAAGCACCGTTGATGAACCGCCAGGCCATTCAGCAGCGCCAGGATCTGGTGAGCAGCCTGGTGGGTGAACGCAGCCTGCGGCTGGCGATCCGCCAGCTGCTGCGGCCGATGGGCGACCTGGAGCGGCTGGCCGGCCGGGCCGGAGCGGGCCATGCCGGTGCTCGCGATCTTGTGGCCATCGCCGATGGCCTGGAACGGTTGCCCCAGCTCACCGCTCGGCTGGACTCTGCGATCAGTACAGGGCCGGAGTGGCTGCAACAGCTGCTCAGTCCCGATCCAGCCCTGGCGGAGCTGGCCCGGACGATTCGCCACAAGCTGGTGGAGGCCCCACCACTCTCCCTCTCCGAGGGCGACCTGATCCATGACGGCGTCGACCCGCTGCTGGATGGGCTGCGCAACCAGCTGGACGATCAGGACGCCTGGCTCAGCCACCAGGAGCAGCAGGAGCGCCAACGCAGTGGCATCAGCACCCTGAAGCTGCAGCACCACCGCACCTTCGGCTATTTCCTGGCGGTGAGCAAAGCCAAGGCCACCGCCGTGCCGGACCACTGGATCCGGCGCCAGACCCTGGCCAACGAAGAACGCTTCATCACCCCGGATCTCAAGGAGCGGGAGGGCCGCATCTTCCAGCTGCGGGCCCGGGCTTGCCAGCGGGAATACGAGCTGTTCTGCCAGCTGCGCGAGCAGGTGGGGGCCATGGCCGCCCCGATCCGCCAGGCGGCCCGCGCCGTTGCTGCCCTCGATGCCCTCACCGGCCTGGCCGATGTGGCCGCCAGCGGTGGCTACTGCGCCCCCACCATTAACGACGGTCGGGGGCTGCAGCTGGAGGCCAGCCGCCATCCGGTGGTGGAGCAACGGCTGGTGGAAACCGCCTTCACCCCGAATGATGTGCAGCTCGGGGAGGGCACCGATCTGATGGTGCTCACGGGCCCCAACGCCAGTGGCAAAAGCTGCTATCTACGCCAGATCGGCCTGATCCAGCTGATGGCTCAGATCGGCAGCTGGGTGCCGGCCCGATCCGCCACGATCGGCATTGCCGATCGGATCTTCACCCGGGTGGGTGCAGTGGATGATCTGGCCGCCGGCCAGTCCACCTTCATGGTGGAGATGGCCGAAACCGCCAACATCCTTCACCACGCCAGCGATCGTTCCCTGGTGCTGCTCGATGAGATCGGGCGGGGCACCGCCACCTTCGATGGCCTCTCGATCGCCTGGGCCGTGAGCGAGCACCTGGCCGGCGACCTGGGCAGCCGCACGGTGTTCGCCACCCATTATCACGAGCTCAACAACCTGGCCGCCGAACGCGACAACGTGGCCAACTTCCAGGTGCTGGTGGAGGAAACCGGTGAAGATCTAGTTTTCCTCCACCAGGTGCAGGCCGGCGGCGCCAGCCGCAGCTACGGCATCGAAGCGGCACGCCTGGCCGGCGTTCCCAAGCCCGTGGTGCAACGGGCCCGTCAGGTGTTGGATCAGTTGGCGGCCTGAAGCCTCAAGCCGACGGCAAGGTCCGCATCAGGCTGCCCATCTCCAGGGCTTCCAGGCCGTAGCTCCAGCCGAGATTGCTCTTGATGCCCGCCCGCTCCAGCGCCTGCTGCATCGTGTCGGTGGTCAACACGCCGAAGATCACCGGCACGGACGTGTCGCGCGCCACCGCTGCGACGCCCTTGCTGGCCTCCGCCACCACCACATCGAAATGGGGCGTGTCGCCGCGGATCACCGCCCCCAGGGTGATGAGCACCTGGTACTGACCGGAGCGGGCCATCTGCTGGGCCACGATCGGCAGTTCGAACGACCCCGGCACCCAGGCCACGTCCAGCTGGGAGCTGGTCTCCGACACATCCACGCCGTGGCGCTTGAGGCAGTCGAGACAGCCGCTCAGCAACTTGGCGGTGACCAGATCATTGAAACGGGCCACGACTATGCCGACGCGCAGCCCAGCTGCGTCAGAGAAACGTCCTTCAAACGTGGCCATTGGGAAGGTGCCTACTGAATCTCAGCCATCGTGGCACCCGCCAGGTTCTGCCTGAGGCTGAGCTCAGACGACGAAGAAGCTCACACCCCAGTTGAGCAGCACCAGCGCCACCCAGACTGCACTGCCCAGCAGGATCAGACGGTTGGAGCGGCCGCTGTCCTCGCTGGAGGCATACAGCACCGGCACCGCAACGATCAAAGCGAAGGACGCCACCACCAGGGCCAGAACGGTCAGCGTGTTGATGAACTGCATGGAGCTGGAAGTCAGGGGTTGATTTTCACACGAGAGCTGTTGCTCCCGCGAGCGAGCGGAGGACTCTTCACACCATGAAGGGGAAGAGTCCTCCGCTCAGCGCAGATTCAGGTTCAGACGCGGGTCGCGACAGCGCTGCCGAGGGCATCACGCAGACCACGAACAACGGCCACCATCGCCAGCTCATCTTGCAGGCGGTTCACCGCTGAACCAACGCCCACACCGGCCGCACCGGCAGCGATGGCCATCGGCAGCGTCACCGCCGAAAGACCAGAAGCACACAGAACGGGCACATCGACGGCGCGGCTGATGCTGTGGGCGGCCGCCAGGGTGGGGGCAGCCTTCTCAATCAGGCCCAGGTGACCAGCACTGAAGGGCTTGGCACTGGTGCCGCCCTCGGTTTGGATCAGATCAGCTCCGGCCGCCACCAGATCGATGGCCAGCTGCTCCTGCTCATCCATCGGCAACACATGGGGCACGGTGACGCTCAACACCACGTTGGGCAGCAGTTGGCGGGTGCGGCGGGTGAGCTCCAGCACCTCAGCCGCATCAAAGATCCGGCCCTGGGGATAAAAGGCGTCGTAGTTACCGATCTCTACCATCAGCGCACCGGCTTCCACCGCCGCGGGGAACTGCTCAGGCTCCACCGAAGACACGCACACGGGCACGCCACCGGAGGCCTCGATCGCCAGACGCACCAGGGCAGGGTCACAGGCCACGTCGATCAGATCAGCACCGCCACGCCCGGCGGCACGGGCGACCCGCTCCACACTGGCGGCGTCGAAATTCATCAGGCCAGCGATCACCTTGAGCGCAGAGCGCTGCTCAAGGCTGCGCTGCAGAGAAACGGGCAGCTGCTGAAGACGGGTCATGGGGGACTGGACAGCGATGCCCTGATTCTCACACCGTGGGGGAAACGCACCCCTGCTTCTTGGGCTGGACGTCCTGGCATGACCGCCTGCACCGGCGCCTGCTGATGCAGCCGCAGCTGTTGCCCCAGGGCAGCTCTCTGCTGCTGGCGGTGTCCGGCGGACAGGACTCCATGGCCCTGCTGGCGTTGCTGCAGGATCTGGCGCCCTTGCATGGCTGGAGCCTGAGCCTGTGGCATGGCGATCACCGCTGGCACGACGGCTCCGGCCGAATCGCCACCGAACTGAGCAGCTGGTGCCAGCAGCGGCAGCTCCCTCTGCAGGTGGACCAGGCAGCACCGGGAGAGGTGCCCAGCGAGGCCAAGGCCCGGCAGTGGCGTTACGAACGGCTGGACCAACGGGGCCGCCAAGCGGGCGCCGATGTGGTGACGGGCCACACCGCCAGCGACCGGGCCGAAACGATGCTGCTGCAGCTGGCCCGCGGCAGCGACCTAGCCGGCCTGGCGGCCCTGCCCAGCGTCCGCCCCCTGAGCCCGGAAGGGCCCCTCCTGCGCCGGCCGCTGCTGCACCTGCAGCGCCACGACACCCTCCAGATCTGCCAAGACCTCGCCTTGCCGATCTGGGAGGACCCCAGCAACCAATCGTCTGAGTTCGCCCGCAACCGGATCCGCCAGGAGGTGCTGCCGGTGCTGGAGGCGTTGCATCCGGGCAGCACGCAGCGGATAAGCGATCTGGCCGAACGGGTGTCCCAGGTGCGGGACAGTCAGACGGAACTCAGCCAGATGGCCCTGAAGCTTCTGCAAACCGCTGCTGGCCTGGACCGCCGTGGTCTGGGGGCGTTGAGCTCAGCCAGCCGCCGCCTGCTGCTGGCGCAGTGGCTGCAGCAGCAGGGGGTGCCTGCCCTGCCGGCCAGCCAACTGGAGGAGCTCAGCCTGCGACTCGAAAGCGGTGCCCCCAGCGGTGCGGCCGATCTTGCCGGGGGCTGGCAACTCAGCTGGAAAGGGGCGGAGCTGGTGCTGCAGCAGCGCGCAGCAGAGCATTAACCGCCGCGGCCACCAGACCCGCTCCACCCCTGCTGCTCTCCAAACGGATCTGGGCCAGGCCACTGGCCGCCAGATGCTTCTTGCTTTCCGCCACCCCCACAAAACCCACCGGCATGCCGATCACCAGGCTGGGGGCTTGAGCACCGGCGGCCACCTGCTGCAACAGCACCTCAAGGGCAGTCGGCGCACTGCCGATCAGCACCACCGGAGCCGGTGACGCCAGCGCAAGCGCACGCCAGGCCTGCTCCATGCCCGCCGCCGTGCGCGTTGAGCCCGCCGGCGCCGCCTCAGGTGCCCACTCCAGCACCGTGTGCACCGCACTGCCGAGGGTGCGTTGGGCCATCGGGGCCACCGCCGCCGCCGCCATCGCGGTGTCCGTCAGGATCGGCGCTCCCTGCTTCAGCGCTGCCAAACCCTGCTCACAGGCCCCCTCGCTGAATCGCAGCAGTGTTCCCAACGAGAGATCACCGCTGCTGTGCACCAGCCGTTCCAGCACCTGCTGTTGCAGCGGCGGCAGGCCCATGTCCCCCAGTGCCGCCCGGATCCGCCGGATGCTTTCGGTGAAGATCGGGTGGTCCTGGGCCATCCACGCCATCATCGACCCATGCCGATCCATCTGCTCTGGGGTGATGACGCCGCTGCGCGGGATCGGGCCATCGATGCCCTGATCGGCAAGGTTGTCGACCCCAGCTGGAGCAGCCTCAACCTCAGCCGCCTGGATGGGGCCGACGCTGGTCAGGCCCTGCAGGCCCTCGAGGAGGCCCGCACCCCTCCCTTCGCCACGGGCGAACGGCTGGTGCTGCTGCAGCGCAGTCCGTTCTGCAATGGCTGCCCCAGTGAGCTGGCTGACCGGTTTGAAGCTGCCCTCGAGCTCATCCCCGACAGCAGCCACCTGGTGCTGGTGAACCCGGCCAAACCCGATGGTCGCCTGCGCACCACCAAAGCCCTGCAGAAACGGATTAAAAGCGGGCTCGATCAGGAGCAGAGCTTTCCGCTGCCAGCGGCCTGGGATGGCAACGGCCAGCGCCAGCTGGTGCAACGCACGGCCGAAGCCCTGGGCCTCAAGGTGGAGCCGGATGCCATCGATGCCCTGGTGGAGGCCATCGGCACCGACAGCGCCCGGCTCGAATCGGAACTGCGCAAGCTCTCCCTGCGGGACACCAGCATTTCCGCCGCACGGGTGCAGGAGCTGGTGGGAGGGCGCTCCACCAACGCCCTGGCCGTGGGCGATGCCCTGCTGGAGGGCAACCCCGGCGAAGCGATCGCCCGCTGGGATGCCCTGATCGAAGCCGGGGAACCAGCCCTGCGCATCGTGGCCACCCTCACCGGTCAAATCCGCGGCTGGCTCTGGGTGAGCCTGCTTGAACAGCAGGGGGAACGGGATGTGGCGGTGATCGCCAAAGCCGCTGGGATCGGCAACCCCAAACGCATCTACGTGATGCGCAAGCAGCTGCAGGGCCGCCCGCCCAAGCGCTTTCTCTCACTCCTGGGCCGTCTCCTGGAGGTGGAGGCCCGGCTGAAACGCGGCGCTCAGCCGGGCGACGCCTTCCGCGACGGCCTGCTGGGCTGATCGCTGCCCGTCAGGTGAGAAAATCCAGCGTTGCTGAAGTCCGGTCCATGGCCCTCCTGGTGCAGAAATTCGGGGGCACCTCCGTCGGCAGCGTGGAACGCATCAAGGCGGTGGCTGATCGGATTGGACGTTGCCGGGAGGAGGGGCACGACGTGGTTGTGGTGGTCTCCGCCATGGGCCACACCACCGATGAATTGACTGGTCTGGCCAACGCCATCACCTCTGCCCCCACCCAGCGGGAGATGGACATGCTGCTGGCCAGTGGCGAACAGGTGTCGATCGCCTTGCTAGCGATGGCCTTGAACGCTCAGGGAGTCAGTGCGACGTCGATGACCGGTCCACAGGTGGGCATCGCCACGGAATCCACCCATGGCCGGGCCCGGATCCTCGGGATTCGCACCGACCGAATACGCAACCGCCTCGCGGCTGGCCAAGTGGTGGTGGTGGCCGGTTTCCAGGGCACCAGCACCAGCAGCGATGGCCTCAACGAAATCACCACCCTCGGGCGCGGGGGCTCCGACACCTCCGCTGTCGCCCTGGCGGCGGCACTGGGTGCCGATGCCTGCGAGATCTACACCGACGTTCCGGGTGTGCTCAGCACCGATCCGCGCAAAGTGTCCGATGCCCAGCTGATGGAGACGATCAGCTGCGACGAAATGCTGGAACTCGCCAGCCTTGGGGCCTCCGTGCTGCATCCCAGGGCCGTTGAGATCGCCCGCAACTACGGAGTGAACCTTGTGGTGCGCTCCAGTTGGAGCGATGCCCCCGGCACCCGGATTACCAGCCGTTCAGCCCGTCCGATCAGCAGCAGCGGCCTCGAGCTCGGCAGCCCTGTGGATGGGATGGAGGAAGTGGACGGACAGGCCGTGCTCGCCCTCTCCCAGATTCCCGATCAGCCTGGGATTGCCGCACGCCTGTTTGAAACCCTCTCCGAGGCCGGAATCAATGTGGACCTGATCATTCAGGCCACCCATGAGGGCAGCAGCAACGACATCACCTTCACGGTGGCGGAAGCGGATCTCGAGCTGGCCCGCGCTGTAAGCCAGAAAGTTCTGGATCAACTGGGCGGCGATCTGGCATCCGAAGCAGGGCTGACGAAGCTGAGCATCAGCGGGGCCGGAATCATGGGGCGCCCTGGCATTGCCGCCGGCCTGTTCAACTGCCTGTGTCAGCAAGGCATCAACCTGCGCCTGATCGCCACCAGTGAGGTGAAGGTGAGCTGCGTGATCGACTCCGGCGCCGGCAGCAAGGCGGTTCAAGCCGTGCAGGAGGCCTTCGACCTGGAGGACTCGCAAATCCGCATCAATCCCACCGACAACGGCAACGGCGAACAGGAAGTGCGCGGCGTCGCCCTCGACCGCGACCAGGTGCAACTGAGTGTTCGCCACGTGCCCGATCGACCCGGCACCGCAGCGGCGCTGTGTTCAGCCCTTGCGGACAACAGCATCAGCCTCGATGCAATCGTTCAATCGGAGCGTCAGCACGACGACGGATCGCGCGACATCACCTTCATCCTGCGCAAGGACGACCGCGCCCGCGCCGATGTGGCCCTGGCCCCCCTGCTGGCCCAGTGGCCCGGTGCCGCTCTGGAGGATGGTGAGGCCATTGCCCGGGTGAGTGCTGTGGGCGCTGGGATGCCGGCAACGCCCGGCACAGCGGGGCGGATGTTCCGTGCGCTGGCGGACGCCGGCATCAACATCGGTCTGATCGCCACCAGCGAAATCAGAACCAGCTGTGTGGTGGCCGAAGATGCTGGCGTTCAGGCACTCCAGGTGGTGCACGCCGGATTCGGACTGGGAGGTGAGGAGCGTCACACCGCCCAAGGCATCGCTTCACCGCACGACCCCGACTAACGGTCTACAACGGGGGGACTGGCCCCCCCAACGCGTGGACGCCGATTTCGAGCAGCACTACCAAGCCGCGGAACGGGCCTATGGCCTCGGAGAGTACGCCGAAGCCCATGCCCTCACCTCAGCGTTGTGGGATCAACTCCAAAGCGCATCGAACGAGCACGACCCAAGCCTGGTCTTGGGCTGGCGAGCGGTGGTGTCGTTGCTCCTGGGTCACATCCAACTGCATGGGCTCCAGCAACCGGAGGAAGCCGCCATCTCCTACGAATGGGTGCTGCAGAGTGACGTGGACGCCACCATCGTCGCCCTGGCGGAACAGGGGCTGGAGCGCTGCCGAGCAGAAGACACCGCCAGCGGAGCAGGTACGACACCCGCAACCAACAGCGGCATCCCAGACCTGCTCAGGGATCCCTTCCTGAGCACGGAGCCCGATCAAGCCCGGCCTGCAACGGCTGATCTGGTCATCGCAATGCCGTGGTTGTCCAGTGATGAGGAAAACCGGGCCGTGCCGACTGCGGATCCCTCCCCCACTCCGGTCCCAAGCCCAGAGCCAACGGTCACGCCAGAAGCCAGTTCAGACGTCGAGGTCGAGGTGGAGATGGCGAACCAGGAACCAGCACGCAGCGAAGAAGAGCCACCCGTCGCCGTCGACCCCACACCCCAGGAACCTGCTGCCAAATATCTCTTGGAGAACTCATGGCTCCGCGTTCAACTCCAGCCCGACATCAAAAGCCCCACCGACTCCGGAGAGCCGATGGGGCTGATCAACAGGATCAAAGGGGTATTCGTCCGATCAGCTGGCCGCTGAACGACGACGACGGGTGCGGCCTGCAGGCATCTCCGGCTCCGGGGAAGCAGGGGCTGCCTTTTCAGCCACCGGTTGAGGAGCCACTTTCTCCACCACTGCGGTTGCCGCCGCGGCACGCACGGGGGCTGGGGTTGCCGAGCCAGACCGGCCGTTGCCCTGGTTGTTCCGCACTGGAGCGGGAGTGCCACCGCCACCGCCGTTGCGACGGCCATAGGGAGAGCCACCGCCACGGCCACCGCGACCGCGGGGAGCCGGACGGTCATCGGGCTCAGCATCGGCACGGCCCTTGTAGACCGGTGTGCCGCCAGGGGCCGGCTGCACCAGACAGAGGATCAGCGGCTCCACCTGCAGTTCACGGCGCATCCGGCGGCCAAGGCCCACCTCCACTTCACGCTGCACACCCATCCAGTCCACCTCCGGTGCCTTGCCACCGTTGTTGCGGCAGAGCTGCTTCCAGCGGTTTTCAAGCACCCACTTGATTTCGCGCTCCACCCACAACGACATCTTGCGGGCATCAGCTGTGGTGACCACACCCCGCAGGTTCACCCGCGGCGGAGCCACCATGGCGCCATCGGTGCTGATGGCAGCGAGGATCGTCACCACGCCGTCTTCCGCCAGCTGCTGGCGTTCCTTCAGCACCCGGGCATCAACGATGCCGTTGCGGGATTGATCCAGCAGCTCGATGCCCGCCTTTACGGCATTGCCTTTGCGAATCGAATCCGGGGTGAGCTCCACCACATCACCGTTGTCGATGATCAGGGTGTTGTCGACCGGAACCCCCATCGCATGGCCGGTGCGGGAGTGCTGCACCAGCATCCGGTGCTCACCGTGCACCGGCACGAAGAACTTGGGCCGGGTGAGAGCCAGCATCAGTTTCTGGTCTTCCTGGAAGCCATGGCCGGAAACGTGGATGCCTTCGCCCTTTCCGTAAACGACCTTGGCGCCCAGCATCATCAGCTTGTCGATGGTGTTGACCACGGAAATCGTGTTTCCCGGGATCGGGCTGGCCGAGAAGATGATCGTGTCGGTGGTCTTCACCTTCACCTGGGGATGTTCACCGCGGGAGATGCGGCTCAGGGCAGCCAGCGGCTCACCCTGGCTACCGGTCATCAGCAGCAGGGTTTCACGATCGGGCACATCGTTGATCTGCTTGATCGGCACAAACAGTTCATCCGGCGCGCGCATGTAGCCCAGTTCCCGCGCCTTGGCGATCACGTTGAGCATCGAGCGGCCCAGCAGACCCACCTTGCGGCCGTTCTTCAGGGCCAGCTCCAGAATCATCGACACGCGATGAATCGAGCTGGCGAAGGTGGTGACAATCACTCGCCCTTCGGCATTGGCGATGTGGCGATCCAGGTTGGGGAAGACGGAGCGCTCCGGCGGGCAGAAGCCAGGAACCTCGGAGTTGGTGGAATCGCTGAACAGACAGAGGACGCCCTTGTCACCGTAGTGAGCCAGGCGGGCCATGTCGAAGTTTTCGCCGTCGACCGGGGTGTGGTCGAACTTGAAGTCACCCGTGAAAATCACGGTCCCCACCGGTGTGGAGATGGCCAGCGAGAAGCTGTCGGCCATCGAGTGGGTGTTGCGGATGAACTCCACGGAGAAGTGCTGACCCACCTTCACCACATCGCGCGGACCGACGGTCTGCAGGGTGGTGCGGTCGCGGACACCGGCCTCATCCATCTTGCCGGTGAGCATCGAAAGGGCCAGACGCGGCCCGTAGATCACCGGAATGTTGAAGTGCTTGAGGTGATGGGCGATGCCACCGATGTGGTCTTCATGACCATGGGTGACGATCATGCCGCGGATCCGCTTCTGGTTCTCGCGCAGGAAGCTGGTGTCGGGCAGCACCACATTCACCCCGTGCATGCCGTCGCTGGGGAAGGCCAGACCGGCATCCACCAGCATCAGGTCATCGCCGTACTCGAACACACAGGTGTTCTTGCCGATCTCGTGGAGACCACCCAGGGGAATCACCCGAAGGAAGGGCTCCTGACCCTTGCTGGATCGCGCGTTGTTGGCCATGGAAAACGATGGGTAAAGAACGGGTTGCGTGAGCCGATAAGCCGGACCGGGCTAGGTCTGACGGAGGGCGGCCATGGCGGTGGAGAGCGAACGTTTCATGTCGTCAGAGAGGGGGCACAGGGGCGGACGGGGCGCACCGACAGACCAGCCATTGAGTTCCAGGGCAGCCTTGACGGGAATCGGATTGGTGGTGGCGAACAGGGCCTTGAACAGGGGAATCAACGCGTCGTGCAGGGCGAGTGCGGAGGCACCATCGCCGTTCAGATAGGCCTCGATCATGGCGCGGATCTCAGGGCCCGCCACATGGCTGCCCACACTCACTACGCCCACGGCACCCACCGCAAGCATCGGCAGGGTGAGGCCGTCGTCACCGCTATAAATCGCCAACTGCGGACCGCAGGCCAGCCGCAAAGCCGTGACCTCTTCCGTAGTGCCGCTGGCGGCCTTGAAACTCACCACATTGGGGCAGTCCATCAGCCGGGCCACCGTGGCCGGGGCGATGCTGCAACCGGTGCGGCCAGGGATGTTGTAAAGCATCAACGGCAGCTCAGGTGCCGCTTCAGCGATGGCCCGGAAATGGGCCTCCAGACCCTCCTGGGGAGGCTTGTTGTAGTAGGGCACCACAACGAGAGCGCCATCGGCACCGGCCGCCGCCGCTTCCTTGGTGGCCTCCACCGCTTCCGCTGTGGAATTGCTGCCCGTGCCCGCCAACACCTTGGCGTCACTGCCCACGGCATCACGAACGGCCTGCAGCAGTTGCAACTGCTCGTCCCAGCTGAGGGTCGGCGATTCACCGGTGGTGCCGCACACCAGCAATCCTTCGGATCCCTGATCCACAAGATGCCGGGCCAGGTTTGCGGCAACGCTGAGATCCACAGCACCGCTGGCATCAAAGGGGGTCACCATCGCGGTGACCACACGGCCGAAGGGAGTTGGGGAGAGGGTGGCGGCCTGGGTCATCACTTTTGAATCAAGAGTTCAGCGATCTGAACAGCATTCAGCGCCGCTCCTTTGCGGATCTGGTCCCCACACAGCCAGAGCTCCAGAGCATTGGCATCACTGATGTCCTGACGGATCCGGCCGATCGCCACCGGGTCGCGACCGGTCACATCCGTCGGCATCGGGAAACGGTTCGCCGCCGGGTCGTCAATCAGCTCCACACCAGGTGCAGCCGCGAGCAGCTCACGTGCCTCATCAACCGGGAAAGGGGACTCGAACTGGATGTTCACCGCTTCGGAATGGGCCCGCAGCACGGGCACTCGCACGCAGGTGGCGGTGAAGCGCAGATCCGGCAGACCCATGATCTTGCGGGTCTCGTTCACCATCTTCATCTCCTCCTCGCAATAGCTGTTGGCCTGCAGGGGAGAGTTGTGCAAAAAGAGGTTGAACGCCAGGGAGTAGGGCAGCACCTCTCCTTTCGGAGTGCCGCCGTCCAGCACAGTCTGCGACAGGTTTTTCAGCTCCTCCATGGCCCGGGCACCGGCACCACTGGCGGATTGGTAGGTGCTCACCACCACCCGGCGCATCGCCCGCTTGGCCGCCAAAGGAGCCAAAGCGAGGGTGAGCAGGATCGTGGTGCAATTCGGATTGGCGATCACGCCCTTGTGGGAGAAGGCCGCATCGGGGTTGACCTCGGGCACCACCAGCGGCACACCCTCCTCCATCCGGAAGGCACTTGAGTTATCCACCATCACCGCACCGGCGGAGGTGATCGCCTCGCGCCACTGCTTGGAGACAGAACCACCGGCTGACGCCAGCACCAGGTCGACCCCCTCAAAGGATTGGGCCGAAACCTCTTCCACTGTGAGGGTGCGGCCATTCCAGGTTTGGGTCTGGCCGGCCGAACGGGCCGACGCCAGCAGCTTCAGCTCGCCAACGGGGAAACGGCGCTCTTCAAGCAGCAGCAGCAGTTCCTGGCCAACAGCACCGCTGGCTCCGAGAACTGCAACGTTGAGAGGGCGATTGGGAAGGGTCGAAGACAAGCGGTGGAGTGAACGATCTGAACGAAAACCCGTCGTTTCTCAGATCTGACATCACTGCGTAGAGAACGTGATGTCGATCGAGCGACGCGCTCAGCTTACCGATCCAGCCTGAATTCACCCGTTGCATAAAGTGCTGGGCTGCCCTTTCCCTTCCCCCATGAGCGCTGCAGCCCTGAAGGTGACCACCGAAGCCCGACCCAGCAGCCGCCTGGCGGTGACGGTCACCGTTCCTGGGGAGCGCTGCAAGACGAGTTACGAAGACGCCATCAACAGCCTCAGCCGCAGCATCAACCTGCCGGGCTTCCGCAAGGGCAAGGTGCCGCGCACGGTGCTGGTGCAGCAGCTGGGAGGCGTGCGGATCAAAGCCACGGCTCTGGAAAAGCTGATCGATAACGCCTGGCGTGACGCCATCCAGCAGGAATCGCTGGAACCGATCAGTCAGCCTGATCTGAGCAGTGGTTTCGACGGTCTGCTGGAGAGCTTTGAGCCCGGCAAGGAACTCACCTTCACCCTGGAAGCCGACGTCGCCCCGACGCCGAAGCTCAAAACCACCAAGGGCCTGAAGGCGGAATTTGAAACCGTCGCCTACGACGCCTCACGGGTCGACGCGATGCTTGAGGACTCCCGCAAGCAGATGGCCACGGTCGTTCCGGTGGAAGGTCGTGCCGCCAAGAACGGCGACATCGCTGTGCTCGGCTTCAAAGGCATCTACAGCGATGACGGCAGTGAGATCGAGGGCGGCAGCGCCGATTCGATGGATGTGGACCTGGAAAACGGCCGGATGATCCCCGGCTTCATCGAAGGGGTCATCGGCATGAAGGTCGGCGAGACCAAAACCGTGGATTGCCAGTTCCCTGACGACTACCCAAAGGAGGACGCCCGCGGACGTAAGGCCGCCTTCGAGATCGAACTGAAGGACCTCAAGACACGCGAACTGCCCGAGCTGGACGACGAATTCGCCAAGCAGGCCAGCGAGCAGGAGACTCTGGCGGACCTGCGCAAAGATCTGGAGCAGCGACTCAAGGACGACGCCGAACGCCGTCAGACCAGCAACCGCCGCGATGCCCTCGTCGCCGCCCTGGTGGAGCAGCTGGAGGTGGAGCTGCCGGAAGCCCTGATCCAACAGGAAAGCCGCAACCTGCTGGAGCAGACCGCAGCCCAGTTCGCCCAGCAGGGCATGGATGTGAAGTCGCTGTTCACTCCTGATCTGGTGCGCAACCTGATGCAGAACTCCCGCCCTGAGGCCGAAGAGCGTCTGCGCCGCAGTTTTGCCCTCACCGCCCTGGCTGAAGCGGAGGACATCAAGCTCGACGACAAGGACGTGGACGCCAAGATCAAGGAGGTGAAGAAAGAGCTCTCCGCCGACGCCAAGATCGATCCCGAGCGCCTGCGTCAGGCCGTGATGGACGACCTGATGCAGGATCGTCTGATGGGCTGGCTGGAGGAGAACAGCACCCTCACCGAAAAGGCACCGGCTGCGGATGACAGCAAGCCTGCGGCTAAGAAAAAGCCCGCCGCCAAGAAGACCGCGGCCAAGAGCAAGTCCAAGGCGGACGCCAAGGACTGAGCAACGCCCATAGATTGGCCCAACTTCACCGCATACCGATCGCGTGATCGACGCCCGCAGTCACCACCCCATCCAGAACCGCTGGCGGGCCGCCATGCCCGTCTCGGCACCGGGGCCGCTGCCCACGGTTGTGGAACAGTCCGGTCGCGGCGACCGCGCCTTCGACATCTATTCCCGCCTGCTGCGGGAGCGGATCATCTTCCTTGGCACCGGCGTGGATGACGCCGTTGCCGATGCCCTGGTGGCACAGATGCTGTTCCTCGAAGCCGAGGATCCCGAAAAGGACATTCAGATCTACATCAACTCACCAGGCGGTTCGGTCACGGCTGGCCTGGCGATCTACGACACGATGCAGCAGGTCACCCCTGACGTGGTGACCATCTGCTATGGCCTCGCCGCCAGCATGGGTGCCTTCCTGCTCTCCGGAGGCACCAAAGGCAAGCGACTCGCCTTGCCGAATGCCCGGATCATGATTCACCAACCCCTTGGTGGCGCCCAGGGGCAGGCGGTGGACATCGAGATCCAGGCCAAGGAAATCCTCTACCTCAAGGAAACCCTGAACGGGTTGATGGCGGAGCACACCGGCCAGCCGCTCGACAAGATCTCGGAAGACACCGACCGTGACTACTTCCTTTCTCCGGCAGAAGCGGTTGAATACGGCCTGATCGATCGCGTGGTGGACAGTTCCGGGGACGGAGGAATCATTACGGAGGGCTGACAGACGCCCTTCCGTTCTCGATCCTGTGTGTTCAGGGAGACCCCATCGGTTGATTCCTGAGTTGTTCTCCTGTGTGGTGCCCAGCGTTCGATGGCCAAGTTCGACGCCCATCTGAAGTGTTCGTTCTGTGGGAAATCCCAGGACCAGGTGCGCAAGCTGATCGCCGGACCTGGCGTTTACATCTGCGACGAATGCATCGATCTCTGCAACGAGATCCTGGATGAAGAGCTGGTGGATGGTCAGGGCAACCCCCGCCACAGCCATGAGCCGAGCCGAAAGGCCACCCCAGCCGCCCGCAAGAGCAGCAAACCGGCCCCGACCCTGGCCTCCATTCCTAGGCCTCAGGACATCAAGAGCTTCCTGGATCAGCAGGTGGTCGGCCAGGACGCGGCCAAGAAGGTGATGTCTGTGGCGGTCTACAACCACTACAAACGTCTGGCCTGGCAGGGAGATGGCCAGGGCGAAACCGAGGAAACGGCAACCCGGCTGCACAAGAGCAACATCCTGCTGATCGGACCCACCGGCTGCGGCAAGACGCTATTGGCCCAGACCCTGGCCGAAATGCTGGACGTGCCCTTCGCCGTGGCCGATGCCACCACCCTCACCGAAGCGGGCTACGTGGGTGAAGACGTGGAAAACATCCTGCTGCGGCTGCTGCAGAAGGCCGATATGGATGTGGACCAAGCCCAGCGGGGGATCATCTACATCGATGAAATCGACAAGATCGCCCGCAAGAGCGAGAACCCCTCAATTACAAGGGATGTGTCCGGCGAAGGTGTGCAGCAGGCCCTGCTGAAAATGCTGGAGGGCACGGTGGCCAACGTGCCGCCCCAGGGCGGGCGCAAGCACCCCTATCAGGACTGCATCCAGATCGACACCAGCCAGATCCTGTTCATCTGCGGTGGTGCCTTCGTCGGTCTGGACGACGTGGTGCAGAAACGCATGGGCCGCAATGCCATCGGCTTCATGCCCAGCGACGGCCGTGGACGCAGCCGCGCCAATCGCGACCTTCAGGCCGCCCAGGTGCTGCGGCACCTGGAGCCGGATGATCTGGTGCGCTATGGCCTGATCCCCGAATTCATCGGCCGGATGCCGGTGAGTGCCGTGCTGGAGCCCCTGGACGAAAGCGCCCTGCAATCGATCCTCACCGAACCCCGCGATGCTCTGGTGAAGCAGTTCCGCACCCTGCTGAGCATGGACAACGTGCAACTGCAGTTCGCCGATGACGCCATCGAAGCGATCGCCCAGGAGGCTCACCGGCGCAAGACCGGGGCCCGCGCCTTGCGCGGCATCGTTGAGGAGCTGATGCTAGACCTGATGTACGACCTGCCATCCCAGACATCGGTGAAGGAGTTCACCGTCACCCGGGCGATGGTGGAGGAACACACGGGCGGCAAAGTGCTGCCCCTGCCTGGCGCGGAACAACAGAAGACCGCCTGAAGTCTTGGCTGCCGCTGACCACCTGGAGGTGCCGCGTCAGCACGGCCTGTTCAACCACCACGGCATCGACCTCGGGGACGGAACCGTCGCCCACTATCTGGAAGGGCGTGAAATTCTGCGCAGCCCCTTGGAGGAGTTCAGCCAGGACCAACCGCTGCGGGTGATCAACTACGTCGAGGCGTCTCCGCAGGGTGTGACCCTGCGCCGGGCCATGGGGCGTCTGGGAGAGCAGGACTACAACCTGCTGTTCAACAACTGCGAGCACTTCGCCACCTGGTGCAAAACCGGACGTCATCGCAGTGGCCAGGTGGACTCCGTGCTGGAACGGGCCCGCCACTGGAGCGGGCTGATGCCTTCGGCGCTGATGCGGGGCCTGGAGCTCCTGATGCAACGGGGCCTGCTCGATGACGACGCCCGCGCCATGGCCAGGCGAGGCGTGGAGAAGCTGGAACGCCTGCGCCTCTCGCTGCTGCACAAGTTGGAGGGTCTGCTGGAACGAGCAGGAGAGGGAACCGATCGCCGGCTGTTGCTCACGGGCCAGAGCCTGGCCGATGAACTGGCCGCCGTCGAAGACCTGAAACAACGCATTGATGCCCTGCTCCAGCAGCACCCCGCCCTCCCAGGCTCCGATTCCTCTGAGTAATCTCCTCTCAACGCTCGCGGCGCATGAGTTCGGCCTACCAGCCGCTGCATCACAAATACCGGCCCCAGCGCTTTGATCAGCTGGTGGGGCAGGAGGCGATCGCCGCCACCCTGGGCCACGCCCTCACCAGCAATCGGATTGCCCCGGCCTATCTGTTCAGCGGCCCCCGCGGCACCGGCAAAACCTCCAGCGCCCGCATCCTGGCCCGCTCGCTCAATTGCCTGAACAGCGAGGGGCCCACTCCAGAGCCCTGTGGCACCTGTGAGCTCTGCACCACGATCGCCGCCGGCACCGCCCTCGATGTGATCGAGATCGATGCCGCCTCCAACACCGGCGTCGACAACATCCGCGAGCTGATCGAACGCTCCCGCTTCGCACCGGTGCAGGCCCGCTGGAAGGTGTACGTGGTGGACGAGTGCCACATGCTCTCCACAGCAGCCTTCAACGCCCTACTGAAAACCCTGGAGGAGCCCCCGCCGCAGGTGGTGTTCGTGCTCGCCACCACCGACCCGCAACGGGTGCTGCCAACGATCCTCAGCCGTTGTCAACGCTTTGATTTCCGCCGCATTCCTCTGGATGCCCTCAACAAGCATCTGAGCTGGATCGCCGCACAGGAAGCGATCGAGATCAAGCCTGAGGCCATTCATGTGGTGGCTCAGCGGTCTCAGGGAGGCCTGCGTGATGCGGAAAGCCTGCTGGATCAGCTGAGCCTGCTGCCGCCACCGATCGAAGCCGCTGCGGTATGGGATCTGCTGGGGGCCGTGCCCGAGCAGGAACTGCTGGAGCTGGTGGGGGCCATGAGCAGCGCCGAACCTGTGCAGCTGCTGGAGGCCACCCGCAACCTGCTGGACCGGGGCCGGGATCCCGGGGCCGTGCTGCAGGGTCTGGCCGGGATGCTGCGCGATCTGGTGCTGATGGCCGCCGCTCCGGAGCGACTGGAACTCACCAGCGTGTCGCCCCAGTTCCGCGAGCAGCTGCCCGCCCTCGCCAAGACCATCGGCAGGGTCCGCTTGCTGCAATGGCAGGCACAACTGCGCGGCACCGAGCAACAACTGCGCCAAAGCGTGCAGCCGCGCCTGTGGCTGGAAGTGCTGCTTTTGGGGTTGCTGGCGGAACCGGTGGCGGCTCAGAGCGCAGCCGCAGCGCCGGCCCCAAGACAACCAGCAACAACGCAGCCGGCAGCAGCAAGCCCACCGACAACACCAGTCGCCCCTCCTGCTCCCACGGCTTCCGCCGCAGCCCCTGCAGCAACCCCAGCAATCGAGGCGCCCAGCCCCAGCCCAAAACCTGGCCCTGCGCCATCACCGGAACTGCCGGCGGTCTCCACCCCTGCAACGGCCGCCAGCACCAACCTGCCCGAGCTCTGGCAACAGATCCTGGGCAGCCTCGAACTGCCCTCCACCCGAATGCTGCTGTCGCAGCAGGCCCAACTGGTGCGCCTTGATGCCAACCGTGCCGTTGTGCAGGTGGCAGGCAACTGGATGGGGATGGTGCAGAGCCGAGCATCCCTGCTGGAACAGGCCGTGGCCAAAGCGCTTGGAGGCTCGCGGCAGCTGGTGCTGGAGGCCAGTAACAGCGCCATGCCACCTCCGCTGGCAACAGCCCCGGTCACACCACCATCAATCACTCCACCGACCACACCCCCCCCGATCGCTCCGGACATCACAACCATGCCGGTCGGGACAGCCCCGGTCGCAACAGCCCCAGCAGCGGTCGAGCCCCCAACTCCGGCACCCTCAGCAACACCAGCGTCAGCTCCGGTGTCAGCGCCAGAACTGCCGCACACCCAAGCCAAACCATTGGACGCCAACCCGGCAACTGCACCAGCAGAACCCAACCCTCAACCCAGTCCTCCCTCAGGCCTGGATCGTCAGGCCCGCAACCTGGCGGACTTCTTCAATGGTCAGGTGCTCGACGTTGACGACGTCAACTGAGTGAACGTCGATTCAACGACCCTCGCCACGGTCATGCCGTTCAACAGGCAACAACCTCAGGCCTGAACCGGATGCTCCTGACCATGGCTGGTTTTGGCCCAGACCAAGCGTTTGGGGAGCAGTGACATCCGCAGCGTCACCCAGGGAATCACCACAAACCAGTGGCCGAGGTAGGCGATCGCCACAAGGAGATTGGCCAGGCTCGCTGAGGGGATCTCCGGCCCTTCGCTGCCACCACGACAGCCGCGCCAGTAAGCCAGACCCGAAACGCTGAAGGCCACAACAGACAAGGGCCAGTAGACCGGCAGGCTTCGGGTGATCAGAGCCGTGCTCAGATCAGCGAAGGACACCACCGGCAGGGCGTACTGGAGCAGAAAAAAGGCCGTCAGATCCCAACGCTGGCGAAAACTGAGCTGGGCCGAGGTCAGCACCGGCCAGTAATCAAAGAAGCGCTGCAATCCGCCTTCCGCCCAGCGCTGCCGTTGTTTCCACAAGGCATGGAGACCAGGAACCGCCTCTTCCTGGACCGGAGGGTCCCACAACAATCCCACCAAGGCCCCATGGGTCAGCAGGCGGAAGCTGAGATCCAGGTCATCGGTGACGGTGTCTTCATTGAAACCACCACTGGACTCGAGCACGGAGCGCTTGATCAGCTGTCCGTTCCCCCGCAGTTCGGCCACGCCTCCATTGGCCAGTCGGCCCGACTGGATCACCGAATCCAGAGCCATCTCCATCGCCTGGGATCGGGTCAACCAATTGCGATCGGCATCAATCACGGCCTTGCGCAGCTGCACCGCCGACCAGCCACCCTCCACGGCGTAGGGAACAAGGCGCTCGAGTAAGTCGTCCTGCAACTGAGCATCCGCATCAAGCACCAGCAGCCACTCACCTTTGAGGCAGCCCAAAGCGGTGTTGAGCGCACCCGACTTGCCCCCACCGGCATTGCGCTGGCGATGGATCACGTTCAGCTCAGGGTGCTGGCTGGCCAGATCGTCCAGCAGCTCAGAAGTTCGGTCAAGACTGCCGTCGTCGATCACACAGGTGGTGAGCTGCCCGGACGGATAACGCAGTGAAGTAAGCCGTTCCACCAAACGCGGCACCACCGCCTCTTCGTCGCGGGCGGCCACCACCACATCCAGGCTGGGAAGCTTCGTCCGATCAATCTCCGGCATGGACACCGATGACCCACGCATCAGCTGCCCGCGCATGACGGAACGGAGGCCATAGCCCCCAAGCATCAGGGCAAGACTGATGGCGGGCCAGAGCGAACGGGCGGAGTCCAGCCAGTGGGGAGCAGCACCAGCACATCCGCATGCGAACAGGAACGCTGCCGATTTCACCCGACGGTGATCACCCGATGTGGCGTTCGAGCTCATCCAGCTGCCCAGGTGGGAAGGACTTTAAGGGGACTGCACCAGTGTTGAGAGTGGGCCGTAGACAGTCCCTGGGTAGTAATGGCTCAGGATCCGCTCCACAGGCCAGCCACGCCAAGCCAGATCAATGGCTCCAGCCTGCGACAAACCAGCCCCATGGCCAAAGCCACCACCAACCACCAACCAGCGTTCAGTCCCCTGAGGCTCCAAGACGAACAGGGTGCTGGGCAGCGTGCGGAGGGTCCGGCGAATGGCATCCAACTTGAGGATGACCGGAGCGGCGTCGCTGCTGCCTGAGATCTGCAAGGCCAGCACCCTGCCGCTGGCGCCCCGCTCGAGCACCTTCAATTGCAAAGGCGAAACCAGCGGGTCTGCGGCTGCGCCAAGGGCCTGACGCAAGGTCGGGCCCGAAAGGATTCGGGTCCAGCGGAAGCGGGGGTGCCGCTGGCCAAAGGCCCCGCTGCGATCCGCCAGCAGCACCTGCACCGCCTGGCGCTGCTGCAGGGGCAAGGGATGACGGTTGCTCCAGCCCTCATCCCCATCCGGCTGCGCACGCAAATAAGTGGTGGGCTGCATGGCCCAGGCTTCCGGCCCGGCAGCCATCACCCCGCCGTTGGTGGCGTGATACACGGCGCTGATCGGCTGATTGTTCAGGCTGAGCAACTTGCCCTGGGTGGCTGCAATCGCCTCGCGCACAGCAGCTCCCGCATGGCGGGGATCGCTGTAGACCTGACACTGGGTGTCGCTGCAGAGGTGATAGCCATCAACGCTGAAGCGATGGCTGTTGGCCAGAGCCCAGGTGCGCGCCAGAACGGTCTGGGCCTGCAACGCCGCCATCGGTGAACCGGCACCGATCTCATGGGGCACCACCCCCTCGAGGTAGCGCTCCACCGGCACCTGCTCCACAAGGGTCCAGCTGCCATAGGCATCCATTTGCAAGCGGAAGGGCCCTTCAAAACGTCCACCCGCCCAGAGCAACCCATCCGAGGCCTCAATCAAGAGAGGTCCTTGCAGGGGGCGCTCACCCTCCAGCGTCTGCAACACCGGTTCGACGGTGCTGGTGACGGTGCTTTGCCAATCGCGCACGGCCAGACCATCGGGAACAGGCGAGCCCTCCGGCGCCCACACCTCCCACTCCTTGGGATGGGCCACCTCGGCCGCAACTCCAAGAGCACGCCAACGGGAGGCAACACGATCCGCCGACTCAAAGCTGGCGTAGGGACCTGCAATCCGGCGGGCCAACTTGAGCGGACGGGCCAAGGCAACGCTTCGCCAGGTGATCACGAAACCTGAACCAATCCCTTGCTCCCCGGTGGCGTCGCGAAGAGTGAGCGATCCGGCAAAGGCACGCAGGTTCAAAGCAGCGGCGGTCGCCGTGGCACCAAGGTGATCCTCCAAGGCCACCCAGAGCACCGGTTCATGACCTTCAACCCGCGGTGGGTCAGCGACAGAACGGTGCGTCGCCCGCTGAACCGGTTCCACCACCGGGGGCTCAGACACGGCGGATTGCAGGCCATCACCCTGCTCACGGGCGCGGCAGCCCAGGCCCACGCAAAGCAGCAATGTGAGCGTCAGGAACCGAATCATTCAGCAGGGGGCACGTCGGGACGTATTGTTGTCGTTTGTGTCCGAACGAGCAGACCAATGCCCAAGCTGAAGACCCGCAAAGCTGCCGCGAAGCGGTTCAAAGCGACCGGCACTGGCAAATTTCTGCGTCGTCGCGCTTTCCGGAACCACCTGCTGGACCACAAAACGCCCAAGCAGAAGCGTCATCTGGCCACCAAGGCCGTGGTGGACCGCACCGATGAAGAGCGCGTGACCCTGATGATGCCCTACGCCTGAGCACAGCTGCTCAGACGAGACCGTTCAACAAGACCTGATCCAACCCTTCCAACCTCATGGCCCGCGTCAAGAGAGGCAACGTCGCCCGTAAACGCCGCAACAAGATCCTGCGTCTGGCCCGTGGCTTCCGTGGTGGCAACGGAACCCTGTTCCGTACAGCAAACCAGCGGGTGATGAAAGCCCTCTGCAATGCTTACCGCGATCGTCGTCGTCGCAAGCGTGATTTCCGTCGCCTTTGGATTGCCCGCATCAACGCAGCTGCCCGCCTCAATGGTGTGAGCTACAGCCGTCTGATGGGCGGTCTCAAGAAGGCCGATGTGCGCCTGAACCGCAAGATGCTGGCTCAGCTAGCAGTTGTTGACCCCGGCAGCTTCACCAACGTCGTGGCTGCAGCTAAGAGCTGAATTTCCCAACCGTGAACCTGCTGCCCCAGACCTACCTGCTGGGCCTGGTCGGCCTGCTTGCCATCGTTGCGGTGGTGGTTGGCCGACAATTTTTTCGTGTGCGTCGTGATGAAGCACGCCTGATTGAGCTCGAGAAATCCGACACGGCCTCGTCACGACAGGCGTCTGACCTCTACGAACTCGGATCCGTTCAATTGCGAAAGCGGTTGTACCCGCAGGCGGCTGCCACCCTGAAGCAGGCACTGAAACGCCTGAGTGGTGAGCCGGATGAAGCCCGTGCGCTGATCGAAAACGCTCTTGGCTTTGCTTTGGCAGCACAAAAGGATTACTCCGGTGCCACCAAGCATTACAAGCTTGCTCTGAAGTCGAAAGCGGACTACCCCGTAGCCCTCAATAACCTGGCTTTTGCTCAGGAGAAGCTGCTGAAGGACGCTGAGGCGATCTCCCTCTATGAGCAGACACTTCAACTGGAACCCGACAACGCCACTGCAAAGAAAGGGCTGAAGAAACTCAAACGGCGGAACAGCTGAGTTCTTTCAGATCTCCTTGTTGCCTCACAAAAATATGGTCACCAGAGCGGCTGAACCGGGGGTTCTTCCTCACAGCCACTGGTCAATGCCAGACGTCCACCCACTCCAGTGCTGGGATTGGCCACGTTGATCAGACGAGGTGCCTGCCAGCTGGTGGGACTGAACATCTGCAGGCCAAGGAAGACGCCACCAGGCTCAAGGCCTGCAATCAAAGGATCCGCCAAGGGAATGAGATCAAGCTGATCCGACCTGGCATGGAGATTGCCTTGTACCGGTGTGGTCACGGAGCCAAGGGTCATCGTGCCCCGAAGGTCCACCATCTGGCCCATGGCCGTCATCTGGGTGATGTCCAACGTGACATCAACGGTGGGATTTCCATCAAAGGGTTCAAACGTGCCGCACCATTGGCGGGGCAGCGATACCGCCAGCTCAGCAGCGCGTGCGACAGGGTCGAAGCTCTCGACTTCGATGGCATCGAGCTCCAGAGGAACCGCCAGCTGAATCGGATCCAGAGGCAGCTGAGGGTTGGTCTTAAACGGCACCTGGCTGCCAGCCGGGAGATCCATGGCGAGCAGGAGCGGCATGGAAGACGATGGATGATGCAGGAACGGTAGGCCCTTTTGCTCAGACGCGTCATGGATTCGCCCTCCCCCAGCTCCGACCCCCTGACCATCGGCGGACGTCAGTTCAACAGCCGCCTGTTCACGGGCACCGGCAAATATCCATCCATGGCATCGATGCAGCAGAGCATCGAGAGATCCGGCTGCGACATGGTCACGGTGGCCGTGCGCCGGGTGCAGACCGTGGCCGCAGGCCATGAGGGCCTGATGGAAGCCATTGATTGGCGGCGGATATGGATGCTGCCCAACACGGCGGGCTGCACCGATGCCGAAGAGGCAGTGCGCGTGGCACGGCTTGGACGGGAGCTGGCCAAGCTGGCGGGACAGGAGGACAACACCTTCGTGAAGCTGGAGGTGATTCCTGACTCCCGGCATCTTCTGCCCGATCCAATCGGCACCCTGAACGCCGCAGAACAACTGGTGAAGGAAGGGTTCACAGTTCTGCCTTACATCAATGCAGATCCCCTGCTGGCCAAACGGCTGGAGGAGGTCGGATGCGCCACGGTGATGCCTCTGGGCTCTCCGATCGGCTCGGGTCAGGGACTCAACAATGCCGCCAACATCGGTCTAATCATCGAAAACGCCGGGGTTCCAGTGGTGGTGGATGCCGGCATTGGTGTTCCAAGCGAGGCGGCACAGGCCCTCGAGATGGGCGCCGATGCCGTGCTGGTCAACAGCGCCATCGCCCTGGCGGGCGACCCCGCCGGAATGGCCGAGGCCATGGGTCAGGCAGTGATGGCCGGGCGGACCGCCCACCTCTCCGGGCGCTTGCCGCGGAGGGATCAGGCCTCTGCCAGCTCACCGACCACGGGCCTGGTGCAGTCACCCCAATGAAGTGAAGAGACGTGAAGTGAGGTGAAGCCTGCTTCACAAAGGCAGGCAATGAGCATTTGGACTCATAAGGTCCGACCAGTCGCATTGGACCCATGTCGGTCACCACGGAAGACGGCGGTCGTCTCAACGCCTTCGCCAAGGAGCCACGCATGGAGGTGATGGACGTCGCCACCAGCCAGAGCCGTAACCGCAGCTCAATGATGATGTTGGTGAGCGGTGGATTGATCGTGGCCGCGATGGTGGCGGTGACCGTCGCCATCAGCTGAGACGGTTCACACTGAAAATCCCTGTAGTAGCTTGCCAAGACTGAGCATCACGCTCGTTCCAGCAGGAGTTTGGGGTGAAAGTTCTCGTTCTCGGCGGTGACGGCTTCTGCGGCTGGCCCTGTGCGGTGAACCTGGCGGATCAGGGCCACGACGTTCTGATCGTGGACAACCTCAGCCGTCGCAAGATCGACATCGACCTTGAAGTTGAGTCGCTGACACCGATCGTGAGCATCGGTGAGCGCCTCAAAGTCTGGGAGGAAACCGGCGGCAAGCCGATGAGGTTTGTCCACATGGACATCGCCCATGAGTACCAGCGGTTGCTGGATCTGCTCCGGGACGAGCGCCCCGATTCCGTGGTCCACTTCGCGGAACAGCGGGCCGCCCCCTATTCGATGAAGAGCAGCGCCACCAAGCGCTACACCGTCGATAACAACGTCAACGGCACCCACAACCTGCTGGCGGCCATCGTTGAAAGCGGTCAGGACATCCACGTGGTGCACCTCGGCACCATGGGTGTCTACGGCTATGGCTCCCACCGCGGCGCAACCATCCCTGAGGGCTACCTCAAGGTAGAGGTGCCCCAGCCCGACGGCAGCCGCTTTGAGGAGGAAATCCTCCACCCGGCAAGCCCCGGCAGCGTCTATCACATGACGAAGACGCTCGACCAGCTGCTCTTCCTCTACTACAACAAGAACGACAAGGTCCGCATCACCGACCTGCACCAGGGCATCGTCTGGGGAACCAACACCGATGCCACAGACCGTGACCCGCGACTCACCAATCGCTTTGATTACGACGGCGATTACGGCACGGTGCTGAACCGCTTCCTGATGCAAGCCGCCATCGGCTATCCGCTCACCGTTCATGGAACCGGGGGCCAGACCCGCGCCTTCATCCATATCCGCGATTCCGTGCGCTGCGTCCAGCTGGCGCTGGAGAACCCTCCGGAACAAGGGGAGCGGGTGAAGATCTTCAACCAGATGACCGAGAGCCATCAGGTGGGTGAACTGGCCAAGAAGGTGGCTGCCCTCACCGGGGCTCAGGTCAACAACCTGCCCAACCCCCGCAACGAGGCTGTTGAAAACGATCTGATCGTGGACAACCGCTGCTTCATCGAGCTGGGCCTCGACCCCACCACCCTCGATGACGGCCTGCTGAAGGAAGTGGTGGAAATCGCCACCCGCTACGCCGACCGTTGCGACCGCAATCGCATCCTCTGCACCTCCGCCTGGACCAAAACCCAGGCCCAGGCCATCGGCACCGCGTCCTGATCGAGCTTCATCCTTGAAAGTCGCCTTCTTCACCGAAACTTTCCTGCCGAAGGTTGATGGCATCGTCACCCGTCTGACCAAGACGGTGAAGCATCTGGTGGACGCCGGCGATGAAGTGGTGGTCTTCTGCCCGGAGGGCTGTCCAGATGAGTACATGGGGGCACGCCTGATCGGTGTTCCGGCAATGCCGCTGCCGCTCTATCCCGAGCTCAAACTGGCCTTGCCTCGCCCGGCGGTGTCCGACGCGATCGATGCGTTTCAACCCGATCTGATCCACGTTGTGAACCCGGCGGTGCTGGGTCTTGGCGGCATCTGGCTCGCAAAAAACAAAGGCATCCCCCTGGTCGCGAGTTATCACACCCACCTGCCCAAGTACCTCGAGCACTACGGCCTGGGAATGCTGGAGCCCCTGCTTTGGGAAATGCTCAAGGCCGCCCATAACCAGGCCCTGCTGAATCTGTGCACCTCCACCGCCATGGTGAAGGAGCTCAGCGACAAAGGCATTCAGCACACTGATCTGTGGCAGCGGGGCGTGGACACGGAGTTGTTCCGTCCCGAGCTGCGCAGCGCGGAATTGCGCCAACGGCTTCTCGGGGGCCATGACGACCGTGGAGCGCTGCTGCTCTACGTCGGCCGCCTCTCGGCGGAGAAGCAGATCGAACGGATCCGCCCCGTGCTGGAGGCCCTTCCCGATGCACGACTGGCCCTGGTGGGCGATGGTCCCCACCGCCAACAACTGGAGAAGCACTTCGAGGGAACAGCCACCACCTTCGTCGGCTACCTCGCCGGGGACGACCTGGCAGGGGCCTACGCCAGCGGCGATGCCTTCCTCTTCCCCTCCAGCACCGAAACGCTGGGGCTGGTGCTGCTGGAAGCTATGGCAGCCGGCTGTCCGGTGGTCGGCGCCAACCGTGGCGGCATCCCCGACATCATCACCGACGGCGTCAACGGCTGCCTCTATGAACCCGACGGCGCCGATGGTGGCGCTGCAAGCCTGATCGAAGCCACCCGCCGCCTGCTGGGCAACGACCTGGAACGCCAGGCCCTGCGCAGTGCTGCCCGCGCCGAAGCCGAGCGCTGGGGCTGGGCAGGCGCCACCGAACAATTGCGGACTTATTACCGCACGGTGCTGTCAGCGCCTCAACTCACGGCCGCCTAGCGCTGCCGGGTGCGCTCCCACTCGGCCAGCACCTTCTTGGCCATGGGTAGAGCGTGAACCGATCCCCCGCCAGGAGTGTTCTGGGCAAAGGCCACCACAACGATCTTGCCGTCGGAATATGGGGCATAGCAGACGAACCAGGCGTGATCAGGGCCTCCCGTGCTGTCTTCAGCCGTTCCGGTTTTGCCAGCGGCCACAGGAATGCCAGGGCCATTGAGTCCGGCACCGGTTCCGGCCTCCACCACTTTGCGCAGGCCCTCCCGGATCGTTTGCAACGTTGATGGCTTCATCGACACCTTGGTGCGGTGCTCCGGACTCAGCCAGTCGATGTCACCGGCGGCGAGATGGGGCGTCACCAACCAACCACCATTGGCGAACACCGCATAAGCACGGGCCAACTGCAAGGGAGTGATCTGCACCACGGACTGGCCAATGGAGGCACTGGCCATGTCCTCCGGGATCCATGGAGTGGTGCCGGGATCGGTCCAGCCGCGGCCGCGGGCAGCCCAGTCTTCATCCCCCACAAGCCCGACACTCTCTTCCCAGCCGATCTCAATGCCGGTTTTCTGCTGGAAGCCCAGCTGATCAGCCGCCTGTTTGAGAGCTTTGGAGCCAACCCCTACGCCCACTTGATAAAAAAACGTGTTGCTGGAAAAGCGCAGGGCATCGGCATAGCCGATATGACCGAAACCAGCACCGTTGTGATCCGAGAAGCAATGGCCGCCGTAGGTGATGCAGGCCGTGGTGTAGAGCTTGGTGTCGGGCGGGAATTGGCCCGACTCCATGCCCGCCATCGCCGTCACCGGCTTCCAGGTGCTGCCGGGGTCATAGGGATTCATAGCCCGGGACAGCAACGGCTTCTTCGGATTGGAGAAGAGGGCGTCGTACTCCTTCTGGGTAGTGATCAGCTTGGAGAAGAAATTCGGATCAAAACTGGGACGGCTGGCCAAAGCCAACACGGCACCCGTTGCCGCCTCCAACGCCACCACGGCGCCACCGGGCTTGTCGGCCAGCGCCTGCTCCGCCACCCGCTGCAGATCCAGGTCGAGGGTGAGCACCAGATCCTTTCCTGCTTGAGACGGTCGATCGCCCAGATTGCGCTGGACCTCGCCCATGGCATTCACCTCGAGCATCTGGCCGCCCCACTTCCCACGCAGATGGCGCTCGTAAGCCGCTTCAACACCGGTACGACCAATGCGGTCGCGAATCTTGTATCCCTTCTCCGCCAGGATTTCGAATTCGCTTTCCGTGATCGGCTGGGTGTAGCCGAGGGCATGGGCCGCCAGGGTTCCATTGGGATAGGAGCGCAGGATGTCGACATCCACCTGGGCACCCCGCAACCCCAAGGCCTGTTCCCGGAAGCGCAGCACCTGTTCCGGCTTGAGATCGAGGGCCAACGTGGTGCGGTAACCATCCCGATCCAGGCCCTTTTGCCGGCGCTGGTCGAGCAGATCAGGCTTCAGGCGCAACAGCCGTGCCAAGCGTTCCCGCAGATCAGGCCAGTCGTCATCGCTGACCAGACGCGGCTCGAGGTACAGGGAGTAAGTGAGTTTGCTGGTGGCCAGCACCCGGCCTTTGCGATCAAGCAACCGACCGCGAATGGGCGAGCGTGGCACCAGACGGATGCGATTTTCATCCGCCAGTTCACGAAAGCGCGACCCCTCCAGCAGCTGCATCCAGACCAGGCGGCTAACCATGGCGCTGCAAAACAGCAGCACCAACACCAGCAGCACCAGAGGTTGCTGACGCAGACCGGTCTGACGCTGCTGGGCGGAACGGGTCATTCCTGTTGCTGCGCTGGCAAACGGCGGCGCAACTCCTCGAGGCGCTCTTCGATCCGCCGCAAGGTCGGCAGCAAATCGTCGGGCCCGTCCTGTTCAACCGTTGCGGGTTCGTCCACAGAGACCGAAACCGGCATCACCGGATTGCCCAGCCCGGGGCTCACGGCATCCAGCTGTTCTCGCACGTCGCGCGCCACGGGCTCACCCTCCTGACGCAAATCAGCGATGGGGTCCTCCGAGCCGGCCGTAAACACCTCCATCACCTTGCCGGGACCCCCCTGACGGGCACGTTCCAGCACGGCCAGCCCCACTGGGAGCACATCCTGCATCAAAGACAGACGCAACTGGTCGAGCGGGTTGTCGGAGTTGGAATCAGCGGCCATGGGGCCAGATCAACGGACCCCAGTCTGTCCCGAAGGAAGCGCCAATGTCGGACAAGCGGCACGGTCCGCCGCCAGGGACCATCCCATCACGCCACTGAGCACCATCAGCATCACGACAGGCACCAGGGCTTTCTGGGTGGTGTCCAGCAGAATCCACTCGCGCCAGGCACGCCAGAAGCGGCTGCGCTCAAAGCGGCGGTGCTCACGGGTTTCGTCGCGCTGACGCCGCCGGATCGCCTTGTCCACCCAACGCTCGAAGGCCCGCTTCTTGGTGATCGTCATCTTGCGTTCCACCTCGAGCATCTGCCCGGAACCCAGTTCGGGATGGAAGGTGCTGATCAGCTCCAGGCTCTTGAGGAACATCTCCACAGCGCCATCGTGGACTGCGGTGGCGTGATCATCCAGCTGTCCCCAGTCGAGTTCGGGGTAAAAACGGCTGCGGTTGGCCGTGATCTGATCCTCCGTCAGCTGGCCGGGCTCCCGCAGCCAGCGATCGGTGTTGCTGTCGAACCGCCGCCAATAGAGGAAAGGGTTCAGATAGATCGTGCGGCCACCCAGCTGAATGCTGTCCTGCTGCAGCCGACGCTGCAGCTGAACATCCTGCTGTTGTGTCGCCGTCATTTCCCAAAGGCCGGTGGCCCAAGGTATCGGTGATGCAGGGCCGTCGCCAGCTGTGATTCAGCCTGCGTCAGCCGCGAGTTATTCCCACTCGATCGTGCCGGGGGGCTTGCTGGTGATGTCGAGCACCACCCGGTTCACCCCCTTCACCTCATTCACGATCCGATTGGAGATGGTCTCCATAAGGTCGTAGGGAAGTCGGGACCAATCGGCGGTCATGCCGTCCTCACTGGACACACAACGCAGCACGATCGGCCAGGCATAGGTGCGTTTGTCCCCCATCACCCCAACCGAACGCACGGGCAGCAGCACGGCAAAGGCCTGCCAGATGTCGTGATACAGCCCTGCTTCCTTGATTTCCTGGCGAACAATCAGGTCGGCATCACGCAGGCAGTCCAGCTTCTCGTCGGTAACTTCACCCAAGATGCGGATGGCCAGACCAGGCCCCGGGAAGGGATGGCGGCGCACGATCTCCTCGGGCAGGCCAAGGCTGCGGCCCACCTTGCGCACTTCATCCTTGAACAGCTTGCGCAGGGGCTCCACAAGCTTGAACTGAAGGTCTTTGGGAAGACCGCCCACGTTGTGGTGGCTCTTGATCTTCACGGCAACCCGCTCGCCCGTCTTGGGGTCCACGTTGGTGCCGGCGCTTTCGATCACGTCGGGATAAAGCGTGCCCTGGGCCAGGTAATCGAAGGGCCCGAGCCGCTTGCTCTCCTCTTCGAACACCCGGATGAACTCGGTGCCGATGATCTTGCGCTTCTCCTCCGGATCGGTGATGCCCTTCAGCTTGCCGATGAACCGCTGACGGGCATTGATGTACTCCACATGGATGTTGAACTTCCGATCGAAGAAGTCCATGAGGAACTCGGGCTCACCCTTCCGCATGAAGCCCTGGTCGATGAACATGCAGGTGAGCTGATCACCAATCGCCTTTTTGAGCAGGAAGGCGAGGGTGGATGAATCCACCCCACCGGAGAGAGCCAACAGAACGCGCTTGTCGCCCACCTGCTCCCGCACCAGGCCAACGGCCTCATCGATGAACGCCGCGGTGGTCCAATCCGGATCACAACCGCAAACGTGATACACGAAATTGCGGATCAGGGCCATGCCGCAGGTGGAATGCACCACCTCGGGGTGGAATTGCACCCCGTAGAGCTTGCGTTGCAGGTGCGCCACCGCCGCCTCCGGCGTGTTGGCGGTGTGGGCCAGACGCACAAACCCATCGGGCAGAGCCTTCACTGAGTCGCCATGGCTCATCCACATCGTCGAACCGTTGTCGACATTGGTGAGCAGGTCCGTGGGGTCGTCCACTTCCAGGGGCGCCTTGCCGTATTCGGCCTTGCCCGTGGCGGCTTCCACAACGCCCCCAAGCTGCTGCACCATCAGCTGCATCCCGTAGCAAACCCCCAGCACGGGAATGCCCAGATCCCAGATGCCGGGATCGCAGAGCGGCGCATGTTCGGCGTACACGGAACTGGGACCACCGCTGAGGATGATTCCCCTCGGAGCCATGCGTCGCAGCTCCTCGGCCGACGTGCTGTAACCGAGCACCACCGAGAACACCTCGGTCTCGCGCACGCGCCGGGCGATCAGCTCCGAATACTGGGAGCCGAAATCAAGGATGACGATGGCCGGCTGACGCTGACCGTCGGACGAGGGCTGGGACATCGATCCTGGGAGGTATCGCTCGCGGACGAGCGTCAATCCCTCAATGTAAAGAAGCGCTTCTCCCCCTCCGGTCCCCACCAGCGCAGGGTGCGGCTTCGATCGAACAGGGCAGCACCAATCCGCATCGACCAGGCGCCGTAGCGATCCACATAGGACTGGCTCCGCCGCTCCACGATCGCGGCCAGATGCTGGCCAAGGGCCATGGCTTGATCGGCCTCCAGTGCCTGAAAGGCCTCCTCAACGGATGCAGCACCCCGCAGTTGCAGCAACTTGGCCACCGACAGACCGGCATCCAGCCCCAGGGCCACAAGCACCTCCAGACGGCCGTCGGCCAGATGGTGATGGGTGTGAAAAATGCCGCCAGCCAGCTTGATCAATTTGCCGTGATAACCCAGCAGCAGCAGATCGCGAACACCGGCCTCCGCCGCGGCCACCAGCACGGGCCCCACCCAGTTCCCCACCTTCAACACGGGCCCCAGACCCTGCTGGCAGGCCAGATCCAAGCCGTTCTCACCGATTACCAGAACGAGGCGTCCCTGAAACGCCGCATCCGCAGCGAGCGCCCTCAGGTCTGCCAACACCTGCTGCAGTTGATCCGGTGCAGCGCTGCGCTGCACCTCCGCCTGGGTACCGATCAACGCCAGACCATCAACAACACCGAAAGCGGCATTGCTGGTGCGTTCGGCCAGGACGCGGCCCCTCGGAAGAATCGGCTGCACCAGCAAGCCCCGACCCGGCGGCACCAGGGGCAACAGATTCCGCTCCAACAGCCCACGGGCAAAACCGGAGAGGCAAACGTCCCCCTCAGCGCCAAAACGACCCACCCCTTCTCCGGCCTGCAGCTCGAGCACCGGCTGGGATGCAGCGATCCAGGCCACCCGCACCCAGACCTCAAGATCGCGCGTCAGATCAAGGCCAGGCCCTGGATCACAACGGCTGATGCCCAGGGCCTCTCCTGGGGCCAGAGGAGCCGCTGAGCAGACCGGCACCTGCAGAGACGGTTGATCTGAGCCTTGACTCAACTGCTGCTCAGGCTCAAACGTCTCACCAAGCAACACCTGCAGGGCCGCCTTGGCCGCCGCCGCCACCCACACCGGCAGGGTCAATCCAGAACTGGAGGGGGCGATGGAACCGGACAAGCTGTTTTCTAGAGTCGCCGATTGGCATCCCCCGCGCCATGCAGGACAAGCTCACCCTGATGATTCCGGGCCCCACCCCGGTGCCGGAAACGGTGCTGAAGGCCATGGGTCGTCACCCCATCGGCCACCGCAGCGGGGAGTTCCAGGCCATCGTGCGGCGGACCGCCGAACAGCTCAAGTGGCTGCACCAGACGACAAGCGACGTGCTGGTGATCACCGGCAGCGGAACCGCCGCCATGGAAGCGGGGATCATCAACACCCTCAGCCGCGGCGACAAGGTGCTCTGCGGTGACAACGGCAAGTTCGGCGAACGCTGGGTCAAGGTGGCCCGCGCCTACGGACTGGATGTTGATGTGATCAAGGCGGAGTGGGGCCAACCCCTCGATCCCGAAGCCTTCCGCTCAGCGTTGGAAGCCGACAGCGCCAAAGCGATCAAGGCCGTGATCCTCACCCACTCGGAAACCTCGACAGGGGTGATCAATGACCTGGAGAGCATTGCCCGTCACGTGAAGGCCCACGGCACGGCCTTGACCCTGGCGGACTGCGTCACCAGCCTTGGTGCCACCAACGTCCCGATGGATGAATGGGGACTGGATGTGGTGGCCTCAGGCGCGCAGAAGGGCTACATGCTTCCACCGGGACTCAGTTTTGTGGCCATGAGTGCACGGGCCTGGGAGGCCTATGAGCGCTCCGATCTGCCCAAGTTCTATCTGGATCTGGGCCCTTACCGGAAAACGGCGGCGAAGGACAGCAACCCCTTCACCCCGGCCGTGAACCTCTACTTCGGCCTGGAAGCTGCTCTGGACATGATGCAGAAGGAAGGTCTGGACGCGATCTTTGCCCGCCACGCCCGCCATCGCGCTGCCGCCCAGGCAGGCATGAAGGCGATGGGCTTGCCCCTGTTTGCCGCCGAGGGTTGCGGCAGCCCGGCCATCACCGCAGTGGCCCCCGAAGGCATCGATGCCGAACAGTTGCGTAAAGCCGTGAAGGAGAAGTTCGACATTCTTCTGGCTGGAGGACAAGACCATCTGAAAGGTCAGGTGTTCCGCATCGGCCATCTCGGCTACGTCTGCGACCGGGATGTGCTGACCGCCGTCGCTGCGATTGAATCCACCCTCCAGTCCCTTGGGCTGCACAAAGGCAGCATGGGAACAGGGGTGGCTGCAGCCTCCGCCGCTCTCGGCTAAAAAACAGATGGCGAGAGCGATCTCGTCCCTTTGCGGGTGTAATTCAGTGGTAGAATGTCAGCTTCCCAAGCTGGACGTCGCCGGTTCGAGTCCGGTCACCCGCTTGAACAAATTTCAAACGTTCATCAAGAACGAGACTTAACGAGCTGAAGAACCTGAGGCCCGGCAGATCCAGCACGGCGTTCGTGTCCCAGTGCCTGCAAGATCAACGAGCCCGCCTCATTGATTCGGCCATCTTCTGCGCAGTGGCGAGCCTTGATGAACAGATCCTGAGCTGCCGATTCATGGTCATGACGTTGTTGTGCAGCCGTCTCCGATTGTTTTGTTTTCGTAAGCGTCAGGGTCAACGTTCGAATTCTCTTATCAACAAAAGATTAGCTCTAATTGATATTTAGACCATCCCACACGCGATCTGCCCGGTTGTTGATCAACCCCGTCGATCGCTTGAATTCAGATCAGGTACCCGGTTCCTCTGCGTTGCCCCCCAGATCGGCAATCCGGTCACGCAACTGCGAGCAACGGCGCTGATCGCCTTTGGCTTCAGCGAGGGCGAGCGCGAATTCCAGCTTCTCGAGCTGATGACCACCTTCAAGGAAACCTGACCGGGTCCAGATGGTCATGCCATGCAAGGTGCGAGAGGCACAAGCATTGGAGGCAGGGATGGTGATCGCCATAGTTGCCTTTCTTTTTATTTTGGCACCGCGCGCCACCCCTACGCGACATCGCGGCTCGCTTCTGTTTCGGCCTCCTGACCCCAGGCATGGTTCTGGGAGGACTCTTCAGCCATTTCAGGCTCTGGGATCGGAGCTGTGCTCTCCAAGAGCTCCCGCGTTTCCCGCAGCAGAGCTTCAACGCCCTCGAGCGTGGAGATCTCTTCGTCTGGAACAGCATTAAGATTCTGCTGCTGCTGGCGCAGTTGCAGCTCAAGCGCTTCCTGACGCTGTTCCAGTTTCACCAAACGCTGCGACAGAGCCGTGATGGTTTGCGCGAGATCTTCCGCAGTGCGGGTGATCCGAAAGGACACGGAGGACGTCATCACCGAAAGCTGATGGTTGCGCTGATGACAACACAGGAGCGCCGCTGTCTCAAGATCAAGCTGACATGACGCGATCGAGACCGATGCCTTCCTTGGCAACGCTGGCGCTGTACCTGCTGGCTGGAACCGCCATCGGACTGCTGGCTCTGTTCAGCGGCATTCCCGCCGCACCTTTGGCAGGGGCCTTGCTGGGTGCTGGCATCGTCAGCATGAGCGGCCAGCTGGAACCAGCCACATGGCCAGCGGGAACGCGCACAGTTCTGGAGATCGGCATCGGCACCGTGATCGGAACTGGCCTGACGCGAGCATCCTTGGAGCAACTGCAACTTCTCTGGAAACCAGCGGTTCTGATCACCCTGGCGCTGGTGCTGACAGGACTGGTCGTCGGCCTCTGGACCAGCCGCTTGCTCGGTATTGATCCCGTCGTGGCCTTGCTGGGCGCTGCCCCGGGTGGCATCAGTGGCATGAGCCTGGTCGGTGCCGAATTCGGCGTCGGTGCCGCGGTAGCCGCTCTCCATGCCGTGCGGCTGATCACCGTGCTGCTCGTGCTGCCGCTGGTGGTGCGGCTGATCGTGCCCTCGACAGCTGGAAGCTGATCGATACCTTGGGATCAATCCACAACTGACGTAATGGGTCCCATCAGGTCATCGCTGGTTCTCTCCGCCGCGGCCCTGATCGGCGCTCTCAGCCCCATGATCTCCCCCCTGCAAGCGGCCGAAGCCACCGAAGAGAAGGGAGCCAAGATCTATTGCTTTATGCGGTCCAGCGGCAACGACCACGAGGTGAGCTGGAAAGCCGCCTACGCGGTGATCAAACGGCAGCGCAGCGGCGTGTTCAAAACATCCCCGGAGCATGCCTCGGTGATGATTACGGAAGCCGTCGTCCAGGACCCCGGCAATTTCCCCGACTGTGGCCAGTTCCTTGGTGATCTGTTCGGCGGGAACACCCAACCAGCCACCGCTGCCGCCCTTGCAAACTCCTCCTCCGTCACCGAAAGCAGCATCGAGAGCAGCCACGACACCACGCGCTACAGCTACTGAGCCCTCAGGGCTACTGGGGCTGACGCTTCTGGCTGCAGTGTTGGTGGCTGGCTGCCAGAGCAAGCAACCCGCGACGCCTGCCAACACACCGACGCCGCTGGTCTCCAGTTGCCTCAGCGGGTTCCGCATGGATGAGCTTGAGCTGATGGTCAAACGCTGTGATGAGGCCATCGAGCAGACACCGGATCAGGCCGATCTGCATCGCGACCGCGCCCTGGTCTTGACCCTGCTTGGCGATCAAGCCAAAGCCTGCGACGACGTCGCAACGGCAGTGTCTCTGCTGAAGCGGTCGAGCCAGCCGGTCGACCCGATGCTGCAGCACGAACTCCAGGTGCGTCAGAGCAATTGCAAGCAATCCCGCACCATGGCGGGGAGTGATTGACGTTGCAGCGACAAACGCCGGGGCCCCAGCAACACCTCGATCCGTTCCGCCTTGCTCGCCAACAAGCCATCCACCAGCTGGTCGGCTGCGCCGAGTTGCAGCCAATGACAGGTCAGGCCATCTCCCATTCCCAGACGATGACAGCGGTCTTCGGCTTGGTCGAGATCGCCCGGCGTCCAGGGGCGTTCCAGCAACACCACATGACGGGCCCGGTGCAGGGTGAAGCCAAGGGCACCGGTGCCGAAGGTGGCCAACAGACAATCGTTCTGACCCTGCTGGAACCGATCCACACTCCCCTGGCGTTCAGCAGGGCGCTGACGACCGGTCAACAACTCGCCACCAAGGGTTTGCTGCAACAGCTGCAATGGGGCCACGAAGCCACTGAACAGCACTACAGCCTCGCCTTGCCGGCGCAGTGACTCCACCAGCTGCTGGGCCGCCGGCAATTTGAATTCCGCAGCGATCTGGCGCATGGAGGTGAGCAAAGCCAGGTGCTCTGCATCCCGTCGCACCTCTCCGAGCTGAGCCCGATGCCGGTAGTCGTCCAACACCAGCTCGACACGATGGTCGAAACCCGTGAGCTCAGCCTCCGACAGCGCCACGGGGTGAAGACGTCGCTGCTTGGGAGGAAGGTCCACCACCTGCTGCTTGCGGCGATGCAGGATCAATGGTCGAGTTAAGCGCCGCAGCTCCTCCAACTGACTGGCGCCGGACGCCTGCCAACGTTTGCCGGATCGACCCTCCCGCCAGTGCCCCTGGCAATACCGCTCTTCGAACTGGCGTTGATCCCGAGCAATCGGATGATCCATCGCCGCGAGCAGGGGATACAGCTGGGACGGGCGACCGTTCTTCATCGGGGTTCCCGTGAGCATCCAGATCGCCCGCAGACGGGGATGACGGGCCAGACGCAGCAAGGCAGCCGTGCGCTGGGCCTGAAGCGACTGGGCGTAGTGCGCTTCATCCACCACCAGGAGCGTTCCCGCTGGTGGCAGGGTGTCGGGAAGCCGAGCCCAGCTCGCCAGCTCCAGCTCAACCCCAAGGGCCTCTGATTCCCGGCGCCAGTGGGGATGCAGGCCAACGGGAGCCACCACCAGCAACCGCAGCTCGGCGCAACGCATCAGGGCACGGGCCGCCAACAGAGCTGTAAGGGTCTTCCCCAACCCCATCTCATCCGCCAGAACGGCACCGCGACGGGCCAGGAGCCAGCGGACCCCGGAGCGTTGATGGCGCAGAGGTCGACGACCATCCTGCAGGACTTCGTCGAGATCCGCTGCAGCCACAAGGGTTCGGTGCGGTGGCAGCGGTGGCAGCGGCTGCTGGCACCAGTCGAGCCACTGCTGCAGTGCAGAGGTGACGGGGAAACGGCGCCCCAGGGCCTGCTGAAGCGCATCGGCTGCGGCCAAGGGAAAATCCCATCCCTGGCCAGCGCCGTTCCAACGGCCCCTGGGCTTGATCCGACGCAACTGGGACTGGGTCACCGCATCAAACGGGCTGACCACCCGGATCAGCCCTGCTGGAGAGAGGTCCAGGCAACAGGTCAATGTGGGCTTTGGCGGCACCAACAGGCCCCCACAAACAAACACTTTAGTGAACTCAGGTCAGCGCGCAAGCATTGAGATCAAGATTCACATCACAGGCTGAAAAATTGTCGAAAATGCAGCGCTCGACACATTGACGGGCTTTTCGTTCAAGGCAGAATTGCCTCAACCGATGCATTCGGATGCATAGCAGGGACGCGGTTTTTCTCGACGAACTCTGTCCCAAATTACGCGTTCGAAGATGGCGACAGTCTCTACACACTTTTACCGGCAAAAGTTGCATTTATTGCGGCAAACCTTCCGAATCAATTGATCACATTCACCCTCAGGCCAAAGGGGGTTCAAGCGTTACTGAAAACTGTGTGCCGGCCTGCTTGTCCTGCAATGGCCGCAAATCCGACGCCGACGTTTTCGACTGGTACCGGCGACAGCGCTTTTATGACCCACGCCGCGCCATGGCGATCCGGGCCTGGATGGATGGCGACCTGCGACTCGCCGTCCGCCTGCTGCAGTGGGCCCAACCGGATCAGCCCATCAACGAGCCGGACGACATCTCAATCGCAGCTCAGGCTGCCTGAGGCTCACCAAACCCGGCATACATCCGAGGAGTGATGACGCTGGCAGATGGAGGCCTGAACGCCTGGGTCTTCAGGGGCCAGCACCACAGCACCGACGAGCAGGGCAGCCGTCAGGATGGCCCGGAGCACGATGGGCCCGGAGCGGGAACGATGGAGAGACGACGACGTCACGACAGTACATTTGACCTAATACAGGTGTACTGATGCTTGCCGATCTTGTCAAGCGGTCGCAGCCGCTGGCGGCTGACGCCAAGCTTCTGTTGCTGGGCGGCGGATACAGCGGACGTTGTCTGGCCAGCCTGGCCCGAGCTCTGGAAACACCGGTTCTCTGCACCCGCCGTTCCCTCGACTCTGCCGAGGCGGATCTGCTGTTCGACAGCAACGGTCAGGACCAGCTCGACCCTGCAGCCCTGGAGGGCGTGACCCATCTGCTGTCCACCATCCCCCCGGATCGCGAAGGCAACGATCCGGTCTTATTGAAGCTGCTGCCAACGCTCAGAAGCCTGCCGCTGCGCTGGGCGGGCTATCTCTCCACCACAGGGGTTTACGGCGATCGTCAGGGCGGTTGGGTGTCGGAACAGGACGACCCGGCACCAGCGCTGGACCGCAGCATGCGCCGCCTCAACTGCGAACAAGCTTGGTTGCGCTCAGGTCTGCCGATCCAGATTCTGCGTCTGCCAGGCATTTATGGACCGGGCCGGTCAGTGCTCAACGGCTTGCAGCAAGGGCGGGCCCGCTTGATCGGCAAGCCTGGCCAGGTGTTCTGCCGCATCCATGTGGAAGACATCGCAGGGGCCTGCTGGCACCTGATGCATCGCGCCGGACAGGACGCTCCGGCAAGCCCGGGCAATAGAAGCATCGTAAATGTGGTGGATGACCTCCCGGCTCCCACCGCCGAACTGATGCGGTATGCGGCAGACCTGTTGGGTTGTGCCCTGCCGCCGCTGGAGCCGTTCGACCAGATCGTGGACAGCATGAGTCCAATGGCGCAGTCGTTCTGGAGCGAGAACCGCCGCGTCAGCAACCACAGGCTCTGCCATGAGCTTGGTTACACATTGCTGCATCCGAACTACCGCGTTGGGCTGCAGGATTGCCTGAACCAGGACAAACTCAATCCGTCTGACCTGCGTTCTCCCCCTCAATCAGCCAACGGTTGAAATCAAAACCCTCGCCTTCCTCAGGCAGGGAAAGCCTCGCATCCTCAAGGAAACGGGAGAGATGCAGTTCGATCCAGCCATTGCTCAGGCCAGCGGCCAATCCCACCAACAAACACCCCAGCAGCAGCAAACGCAGCACAGCGATGGGCCCCCACGATTCCACGAACCCTAGGCATGAGCTGGTGATCGCTCTCGGCGATCCCGCGGGCATCGGCATGGAAGTGGTGCTCAAAGCCCTCGCCTCAACCACGCTCCCCCCAGAGCTCCAACCCCTGCTGGTGGGTTGCCGACGCACGCTGATCAGCACCCACGCGCGACTGCAGCGGCAAACGAGCCACCCCCTTGCCGACCCCGCAGCCCTCAGGATCGACGATCAACCGCTAAAAGCCAGCGTTCAGCCAGGACAGCCCACCACCAGCGGAGCCGATGCGGGGTTTCGCTGGCTGACTCGCGCCGTCGAACTGCTGCAGGAACGGGGGTCCCGCGCCCTGGTCACCGCCCCCATCGCCAAACACCTCTGGCATGCGGCCGGCCACCGCTATCCCGGGCAGACCGAACGGCTGGCTGAGTTGGCTGGACGCCAGCGCTCCTCAATGCTGTTCACCGCCGTCTCTCCCACCAGCGGCTGGCGCCTGAACACCTTGCTGGCCACCACCCACATCCCCCTCAGCCAGGTCCCTGAGGCGCTGAGCCCAGACCTGGTACAGCACAAACTGAACGTGCTGGAGGGGTTCTGTCGACGCTTTACGAGCACACCCCATCTGCGCATTGCCGGTCTGAATCCCCATGCCGGTGAAGCCGGTCAACTGGGCCACGAAGAAGCCGAATGGATGCTGCCGCTGCTGGATCAATGGCGGAAGGACCATCCTCAGGTGCAGCTGGTGGGTCCCGTTCCTCCGGACACCTGCTGGATCAGCGCTGCTCACGCTTGGCAGTCACCAAACCAGCCTGGTCCTGATGGAATCCTAGCCCTGTATCACGACCAGGGGCTCATTCCCGTGAAGCTGCTGGCCTTCGACGCAGCGGTGAACACCACTTTGGAACTGCCGTTCCTACGCACCTCCCCCGACCACGGCACCGCCTTCGACATTGCAGGCCAAGGGATCGCCAGCCCTGAGAGCACGACGGCAGCCCTTCAGGCCGCCTGGGACCTGAGCTGACTCAGGCCGGCTTGACCCGCATCAGAACCTGACCGAATTCAACGGGCGTGCCGTTGTCGACCAGGATCTCCACCACTTCACCGCCAACCTCAGACTCCAGCTCGTTCATCAGCTTCATCGCCTCAAGGATGCAGACGGTCTGGCCGACGTTGATCCGGCTGCCCACCTCAACAAAGGCAGGTTCGCCCGGAGCGGGAGCGCGGTAGAAGGTGCCCACCATGGGAGCCGTGACTTCGAGCAGGTCACTGCGGGTTGCGGTGGATGCAGGCGGTGCAGCTGCAGGCTCGGCGGGCGCAACGGGCGCTGGTGCAGCAGCAACGGGAGCGGGCATGACCGGGGCCATGACGGCCTGGGCCGGCAGGTTGCGACGGATTTCCAGACGGAAGTCGTCCCCTTCCAATCGGAACTCCTGGATGTCGCTCTCGCCGAGCGCTTCCAGCAAGCGGTGCAGTTGTTCGTGATCCAGCTGCATGGTCATCCGTTTTCGCGCCCGAGGTAACTGTCGTTGCGGGTGTCCACTTTGATCTTTTCTCCCACAGAAAGAAAGAGCGGAACCATCACTTGTGCACCGGTCTCAAGAATGGCGGGCTTGGTGCCACCGGTGGCGGTGTCGCCTTTGACGCCAGGGTCGGTCTCTTTGATCTCCAGAACCACAGAGTTGGGCAGTTCAACCTCGAGGGGGGTGTCGTTCCAGGACACCACGTTCACCTCCATACCCTCTTTGAGGTATTTGCGGCTCTCGCCGATCTGGTCGGCGCTGAGGCGGGTCTCCTCGTAGGTGGCCATGTCCATGAAGACATAGTCCTCACCTTCCATGTAGGTGTGCTGAAGCGAGGACTTCTCCAACATCGCCTGAGGAAGCATTTCCCCGGCGCGGAAGGTCTTCTCCACCACGTTGCCGGACTTCACCGCCTTGAGCTTGGTGCGCACGAAGGCAGATCCCTTGCCGGGCTTGACGTGCAAGAACTCGACAACACGCCAGACGGCCCCATCGATCTCAATCGTGGTGCCGGTGCGGAAGTCGTTACTGGAGATCATTCCCACCGAACGGTTCATCGGACTATACGGCTGTGCCAAAGTCCCGTCAGCACTGGGGTTCCCCCTTGGTCCATCAGCGTTTGAACGCCGTCCTTGCTGTTCTGATCAGCTTTGCTCTGATCACAATCGCCGCCCCTGCCTGGGCCGCATTGCCCCAGGGCAATGCTGTGAAGGACCCTGCCGCGATTCTTCGGGACGCGCTTCCCTTCGATCAGGACGACATCCGCGAACTGCAGCATCGGCTGGAACTCACCAGTGACGATCTGCGGGCCAAACGCTGGACAGCCCTCGGCAAGACGGTGTCACGCACTGAATCGCTGCTCAACACCCGCCGCGACACCATCCTGAACGCGGTCCCTGAAGCCAAACGCGGTACGGCAGAAGCACTGTTTGAGCGCGTGGATCAGGGCCTTGAAGACCTCAAAGAGAAGGTCAAAGCCACCGACAAACCAGGCTTCATCGCCGATCGACGCCGGACGCTGAGCTTCATCGGTGATGTGGAGGACCTGCTGGTGCCCGAAGGCTTTGAACGGGAGATCCCCGCAGAATTTGATGCCCTGCCACGGCTGCAGGGACGAGCCACCCTCAACATCAGCACAACCCAGGGAGAGCTGACCACCGTGGTGGATGGCTACAACGCCCCACTCACCGCAGGCGCCTTCGTGGATCTCGCCCTCAAGGGCTTCTATGACGGACTGCCCTTCATCCGGGCCGAAGACTTCTACGTGCTTCAGAGCGGTGATCCGGAAGGTCCGGAGATCGGCTACGTGGATCCAAAGACCAAGCAGGAGCGCCATGTGCCCCTGGAGATCCGCGTGCCGGGCGAAGACGACACGATCTACAACGAAACCTTTGAAGACGTGGGCCTGTTCATGGCCACACCAACCCTCCCGTTCGCAACCCTGGGCACCCTTGGCTGGGCCCATTCAGACCAGGCCCTCGACGACGGATCCTCGCAGTTCTTCATGTTTCTCTACGAGGCAGAGCTCACCCCGGCTGGTCTGAACCTCGTGGATGGCCGCAATGCAGCCTTCGGCTACGTGGTGGATGGATTCGATGTTGTGGAGGAATTGGGCGTCGATGACCGGATCACCGCCGTGAAGGTGGTGGAGGGAGCGGAGCAGCTCAAAGCCCACGCATGAGCCCGACCCTGGCGGAGCTGACTGAAAAGGAGCTGCTCAGGCGGCTGGCTCGCTTCGCTCCTCCGGATCAGCTCAGTGACGACACCGCAGCCCTGGCCGCAGACGCCCGGCCACTGCTGATCAACACCGACGTTCTGGTGGATGGCATCCATTTCAGCGATGCCACCACAACCTCCATGGATGTGGGCTGGCGCGCCGTTGCCGCCAACCTGTCCGACTTGGCCGCCAGTGGTGCCGTCGACATCGATGGAATCACCGTGGCCCTGGTCGCCCCAGGCCACACCCGTTGGGACTGGGTGGACGGGGTGTATCAAGGCATCAGTGCCGCCTTGGGGCAGTACGGCGGCGTTCTGCTGGGAGGTGACTGCTCCAAAGGAGAGCAGAGGCTGCTCTCGATCACGGCACTCGGCCGTCTCGGACCCCTGCGTCTGCATCGCAACGCAGCCCGCCCTGGCGATGTGCTGGTCACCAGTGGGCCCCATGGGCTCAGCCGACTGGGCCTCGCCCTCCTCCAGAACGATCCAAACGTGCGTGACATCGCTTTGTGCACAACCCTGCGGGACCAGGCGATCGCACGCCACCAACGCCCGACACCTCGGCTGAAGGACGTCCAGCAGCTGCTGGCCTGCAAACCGAAGCATCTGCCCTGGCGGGCCGGGGGAACCGACAGCAGCGACGGACTGCTCTCTGCCGTCGCAGGTCTCTGCAGCAGCAGCGGCTGCGGAGCGGTGGTGCACAACGACCAGCTTCCAACGGCCGAAGGCTGGCCTGAGGGAGCTCGATGGACGGATTGGTGCCTCGCCGGAGGAGAGGACTTTGAGTTGGTGCTGAGCCTTCCCGAAGCCTGGGCCGATGCATGGCAGCGATGCATCCCCGAAAGCCAGCGCATCGGCCAGATCAATACTGAAGCGGGCGTCATCCGCTGGGCCCACAACCACGAGCCAGTGGACACAAGCGGATTTAATCACTTCGGTCAGCCCTGAGCGACCCCCTAAGCGACCGTGCCTGACCAAAAAAAATCCCCCCCAGGTCGGGAGGGATCAAAAAAGCGATCAACGGGCGATCACTTCCAGTTCTTGGCCACCACTTCGGCGAGGTCAACAACACGCTGGCTGTAGCCCCACTCGTTGTCGTACCAGGCCAGGATCTTCACAGCCTTGTCACCCATGGCGTAGGTGAGGTCGGCATCAAAGATGGTGGACTCGTTGGTGCCGGCGTAGTCGGTGGACACCAGGGGCAAATCGCTGTACTTGATGATCCCCTTCATGCCGTTCTCGGAAGCCGACTTGATGGCGGCCTTGATGTCGTCGACGCTGGCGGCACGGGAGGGGCCGAAGGTGAGGTCAACAGCGGAGACGTTCGGGGTGGGAACGCGCATGGCGAAGCCGGTGAGCTTGCCCTTCACCTCGGGGTAAACCAGAGCCACGGCCTTGGCTGCACCGGTGGTGGTGGGAACCATGTTCAGAGCTGCAGCACGGGCGCGGCGCAGGTCGCGGTGGCTGTTGTCCAGGATCCGCTGATCGCCGGTGTAGCTGTGAATGGTTGTCATCAGACCCCAGTCGAGGCCGAAGTTCTGATCCAGAACCTTGACGATCGGTGCCAGGCAGTTGGTGGTGCAGCTGGCGTTGCTGAGGATGTCCCAGTCTTCGTGGCGGTACTGGTCGTCGTTGACGCCCACAACGAAGGTGCCGACGCGATCACCCTTACCAGGGGCGGTGAGGATCACCTTCTTGGCGCCAGCTTGGATGTGCATGCTGGCTTTCTCATCGGTGTTGAACACACCGGTGGACTCGATCACCAGGTCAACGCCCCACTCCTTCCAGGGGCAGTTGAGGGGATTGCGGTCAGCGAAGAACTTGATCTCCTTACCGTTGACGAACATCGAGCTGTCCGTGGTCTTGATGTCCACGGAGGGATCGAGACGCCCAAGGATGGAGTCGTAGGTCAGGAGGTGAGCGCTGGTGGCGGGGTCGGAGGTGGAGTTCATCCCCACAATTTCCAGGCCGGTGTCAGCACCCCGGCTGATCCATCCCCGCAGAACATTGCGACCGATCCGGCCGAATCCATTGATCGCAACGCGCAGGGTCATGGCAGAAGCGGCAAAGCCGCACAAGGGTTTTGGCCGCCGATCATACAGAAATCAGCAGAAATACCTTGTTCCAGCCCGCTTCAATCAGCTCGATTCGGCCCTCAGCACGGCAGACAAGCAGCGGCAGCTGACTTATCTTTCTTCCGACTGAAGCCCTCCGTTGCCGCGCCTGCTCGACCGTCAGACACCAGTCCACTTCATCGGTGTCGGCGGAATTGGCATGTCGGCCTTGGCCCGGATTCTCGTTGACCGCGGTCACTTGGTCAGCGGCTCAGACCCGCGTGACAATGCGACAACACAACAACTGAAGACCCTCGGAGTGAAGGTCTTCCGTCAGCAGGACGCCACCTGCATTGATGCCGTCACGGAAGCAACAGCCGCTGGCTCACCGGTGGTGGTGATCAGCACAGCCATCCCTGAGAGCAATCCGGAACTGCAGCGGGCCCGACAGCAGGGGCTGGAGATCTGGCATCGCTCCGATCTCCTGGCGGCGCTGATCGAGCAGCAACCCTCCATCGCAGTGGCCGGCAGCCACGGCAAGACCACCACCAGCACCTTGATCACCACCTTGCTGCTGGAGGCCGATCAAGACCCAACCGCTGTGATTGGAGGCATCGTCCCCAGCCTCGGCAGCAATGGTCACGCCGGCCAGGGAAAGCTGCTCGTGGCCGAGGCGGATGAATCCGACGGTTCGCTGGTGAAGTTCAGCCCCAGCCTGGGGGTGATCACCAACCTGGAGCTGGATCACACCGATCACTACTCCAGCCTCGACGAGCTGATCTCCACCCTGCAACGCTTCGCAGGGGGTTGCGATCGCGTGCTGGCTAATCACGACTGCCCGAACCTGCAGGAACATTTCCAGCCAACGGCCTGGTGGTCCAACCAGAGCGCCGAATCCGTTGACTTCGCCGCCCTGCCCTTGAGCCTGGAAGGCGATCGCTGTGTCGCCCGTTTTTATGAAGCCGGCCAGCCCGTCGGCGACTTCACCCTGCCGATGGCCGGGCTGCACAACCTGAGCAATGCCACAGGCGCCTTGGCCGCCTGCCGCATGGAAGGACTCCCCTTCGACCAATTGGTAGAAGGCCTGGCTGGCCTAAAGGCACCGGGCCGCCGCTTTGACCTTCGGGGCACCTGGAAGGGCCGTCACATCGTTGATGACTACGCCCACCATCCCAGTGAGGTGCAGGCAACCCTGGAGATGGCACGCCTGATGGTGCGCAGTGGCCGCAGTCCGCTCCCCACAGCACCACAACGGCTCCTGGCGGTGTTCCAGCCGCACCGCTACAGCCGCACCAGGCAGTTCCTCGATGGCTTCGCCAAAGCCCTAGAGAACTGTGATCTGCTGCTGCTGGCTCCCGTCTATCCCGCAGGCGAGCAACCGCTGCAGGGCATCAGCAGCAACGCCCTGGCGGATCGGGTGCGCAAGCTGAAACCGAATCTTGAAATCGCCGTCGCAGACAACCTCGATCAACTCACCGAGCTGGTGATCCAGCACAGCCGCGAGAACGATCTTGTTCTGGCCATGGGTGCTGGCGACGTGAATGGACTTTGGTCAAGGCTGACGTCATGACCCAGCAGTGCGATGCCCGCCTACCGCAGGCCCGAGTCAAGCTGGCGGACTACACCACCTGGCGGGTGGGAGGAGCGGCCGAATGGCTGGCCGAACCCGCCAGCCTTGAGGAAACCCAGGCCTGGATCGAATGGGCCGCTCATCAGGGCATGCCCTGCCGCGTCATCGGCGCTGGGTCGAACCTGCTGATTCACGATGACGGCCTGCCGGGGCTCTCGCTCTGTCTGCGCAAACTTCAGGGGCTGCAGCTTGATGCCACCACGGGGACCGTGGAGGTACTCGCCGGCGAACCGATCCCGTCACTGGCAAGACGCGCTGCCCGCGCTGGATTGCATGGTCTGGAGTGGTCGGTTGGCATCCCAGGAACCGCTGGCGGTGCGGCTGTGATGAATGCAGGAGCCCAGGGAGGCTGCACAGCGGAATGGCTGGAGTCAGTGCGGGTCATGCCCATAGAAGGGGGCAACTGCTTTGAGCTGCAGCGGGATCAACTGGACTTCGCCTACCGGCACAGCCGTCTTCAAGACGACAACCTCGTGGTGTTGTCGGCACGGTTCCGCTTGCAGCCCGGTCACGATCCGGATGAACTGAAGCGGGTCACCACGGCGAACCTCAGTCACCGCACCACCACGCAGCCCTACCAACAACCCAGCTGCGGCAGTGTCTTCCGCAATCCCGAACCGCTCAAGGCCGGACGGCTGATCGAGGAGCAAGGTCTGAAGGGAACCCGGATCGGCGGCGCCGAAATCTCAACCGTGCATGCCAATTTCATCGTCAACACCGGTGATGCCGAGGCGAAGGACATCGCCCAGTTGATCCAGCTGGTGCAGGACCGCATCGAATCCGAACACGGAATCCGTCTGCACCCCGAAGTGAAGCGGCTGGGATTCGCTTCGGCGGCTTAACCTTCCGGCTCCCACAGGATCGCCATGGCAGGGTTCGGACTCCCCAATTTCGGCCAGCTCACCGAAGCCTTCAAGAAGGCCCAGGAGATTCAGCAGAACGCTCAGGCCCTGCAGGACGAACTGGACGGGATGGAGATCGAAGGCAAGAGCAGCGATGGCCGCGCCAGCGTTTGGCTGTCGGGCAACCAGCAACCGCTGCGGGTACGACTGGACCCAGCCCTGCTGCAGGAGGGCCAACAGGCCAGCGAAACGGCCACCCTTGAAGCCCTGCAGGCGGCCTATGAGCAATCCACCGCCACGATGAAGGGCCGGATGGAAGAACTGACCGGTGGCCTGAATCTCAACCTCCCCGGGATGAGCGGCTGAGGCTGCTCTGCTCGATCAACGCGGCCTTGTAGAGGGCATAGCGTTCCCAGTCCGTGGACACACCGCAGCCGGGCTCACCGCGATGCAGGCAGTCGCGGAAACGACAGGGCCAGGGATCAAGTTGCTGACGCAGCTCCGGAAAGAGGACCCCCAGTTCCCGGGGGTCATCCGGCAGATCAGGGCGGTTGAACCCGGGGGTGTCAGCCACCCTCGCGCTCGGCCCCAGGGGAAACAGCTCTACGTGGCGGGTGGTGTGGCGCCCGCGCTGCAGTCGACCAGACACCGCAGCCGTGCGCAGTTGAAGGTCAGGGCGCAACTGGTTCAGCAGGCTGCTCTTGCCCACCCCAGAAGGCCCACACAGCACCGAAAGCTGCGCACCAGCCAAACGCTGCCGTAAAGCATCAATGCCAGTTCCGGCTGCACTGGACAGCGCCAGCGGGTCATAGCCCCACCCTTTCAACCGGGTCACCAGCCGCTCGAGCGCTGCACCTGAAAGAAGGTCTGTCTTGGTGAGCAGCAGGATCACCTCCAGCCCGGTCTGTTCCGCCGTCAACAGAAAGCGACTGGCCTGATCAGGGTCAAAACTGGGCTGTTCCACTGCCAACACCACAGCCACCAAGGAGACGTTGGCCACCGGTGGGCGTGTGAGAAAACTGTGGCGTGGCTCGACCTCGGCCACCACGGCACGCCCCTGGCCTGGATCAATCGCCTCGACGCGAACCCGATCGCCCACATAAACGGCTTCACCCCGATGGCTGAGCCGGGTGCGACGGGTGCAGAGCAGCCGCCCTGGGCATCCATCAGGTGCGACATCCAGCTCCACCTCCAGGTAGTTGGCCTGGAGCGCCACCACCATCCCGGATGCCACCGAACGGCCGGTGTCATCCACCGCAGATCACCTCGATGGTGATGGCATCCGGCGTTTGATCAATGCACTCCACACGATGGCCTGCATCCCTCAGACCTGGAAGAACCATGGCCTCAGGCTCACCCCGATCGAGACAGACCTCAAGACAGTCACCGCTGCTCATCTGCTCGAGGGTGAGCTTGCAGCGAATGAAATTCACCGGACAGGGCGTTCCCCGCAGATCCAGGGAACGCCTGCTCATCCCTTCTGACCAAACAAGCGAGCGAACAAACCACTGTTGTGGTGGTGGTGTTGCTTGCCGCGGGCGGAATGGTGACCCGCCAACTGCTCGAGGAGCTCCCGCTCCACATCACTGATCCGCTTCGGCAGATCCACGGTGACCGTCACGCGCTGATCGCCCCGTGCCACTGGATTCCCTAGCTTGGGAATGCCCAAGTTCGGCAGGGTGAGTACCGTACCGGGCTGGGTGCCGGCGGGGATGTCCAGCTCCTTGCTGCCATCCACGGTTTCCACCTCAATGGTGTCGCCAAGAATCGCCTGGAGGTAGCTGACCTTGACCTCCGAGAAGATGTTCAGGCCATCCCGCTGCAAGCGCGGGTGATTGCGAACGGTGAGGAATACGTAAAGGTCACCGGACGGGCCTCCCCGGGGTCCAGCGTTGCCTTCACCGGTCACACGAAGCCGTGTTCCGGTGTCGACCCCGGCAGGGATGTTGATCCGCAGCTTCTTGCGCACCTGTTTGACACCCTGCCCACCACAGGACCCGCAGGGATCCGAAATCACCTGGCCCGTACCGCCACAGTTGGGGCACTCGGCGACCTGAGTGAAACTGCCGAAGGGAGTTCGGGTGGCACGGCGCACTTGCCCGGCGCCGCCACAGGTGCCGCAGGTGGTGGGTCCACTGCCCGCTTTGGCACCGCTGCCGCCACAGGTGTCGCAGGTCTCCAGATGCGGGATCTTGATCTCCTGCTCCTGACCGAACACCGCCTGCTCGAAATCAATCGTCAGGTCGTAACGCAGGTCATCCCCCTGCTGAGGGCCCTGACGCCGCGGCCGACCAGCTCCAGCACCCCCAGGTCCACCGAAGCCCTGGAAAAACGTCTCGAACAGATCCGCAAATCCGCCCATATCCCCCATGTCGGGAGCACCGGCCGCACCACCAAGTCCGGCTTCACCGAACTGGTCATAACGGGCCCTGGTCTGGGGATCACTGAGCACCTCGTAGGCGCGGCCGATTTCCTTGAAACGATCTTCAGCTCCCGGATCCTTGTTGATGTCGGGGTGGTACTGACGCGCCATGCGCCGATAAGCCCGCTTGAGGCTGTCGGGATCCACATCCCGGCTGACGCCGAGCAGGTCGTAGAAGTCGGCCATCAGGCCTCCTCCGCCGTCTGATCCGGTGCCGCTGGGGCCTCAGCAGGCGCTGACGCCGGATCGGATGGTCCGGGACCCATCGACACCTTCACCATGGCGTGGCGCAGCACACGCCCATCGCGGTGGTAGCCGCGCTGGAGCTCCTCACAGACCACGTCCTCCGCAAACTCGCTGCTTTCCTCCCGCAGCACGGCCTCATGCAGGTTGGGATCAAACTCCTGGCCAACCACTTCCATGCGGGCCACCCCCTGCTGCTTCAGCACCTCCACCAGTTGCTTGTACAGACCCTGGTAACTGCGATGCAGCGCCTGGGCTTCCTCACCTTCAGGATTCAGCTGCTGACGGGCCCGCTCGAAGTTGTCGACGACGGGGAGAATCTCCGTGAGGGTCGAGCAGACCAGCTGCTGACGCATGTCGTCCTGGTCGCGGCTCTGGCGCTTGCGGAAGTTGTCGAAATCCGCCGCAATGCGCATGTATTGGCTGTTAAGCGTCTCGTGCTCCTGCTTCAACGCGCTCAACTCCTGCTCGAGCTGCTGCATGCGATCGGCCGGATCCACCGCTGCAGGAGCCTGTTCAGACGTCGCCTCGGGCGCATCAGAAGCGGACTCCGGCGTGGCTGGAACAGCACCGGACTCAACGGTCTGGTCCTGCTCTGGGGTGGAGGCGTCGCCGCTCATGCTGACCGCTCAGGGATTGCTGTCTAGACATGTTGAAGGGCAACGCTTACCTCCCACAAGCTGCGGAAGCCCGCACCTCGTTCGCCATCCATGACTTTGACGCTGCCCACCCCCGATGCCGGCAACACGGCACAGCAGCGTTTCACCCTTGAATTGCTGTTGCAGCAACCGGTTCCGGGCCCAGAGCAACTGCTGGCAAGCCGCAACCTGCTCAGCGTCGCCCTCCCGGACGTCAGCCCCGATCAATGGCGGGCACTGCAGGCCATGCCGATCGCAATCGGTGCTGACCACCTGGACATCGCGATCCCCAGCCAGTGGCGAGACCAGGAATGGCAACACTTGATCGATCAGCTGCCGGACCAACACCGCACGATCCGCCTGCACCCCGCCATCGAAGCGGATCTGCAGCGAGCCTTGGCCAACCTTGTGCTCAATGGGGATGTGTCCCGCGCTGAAGCGATGGGCAAAGCCAGTAAACCAGGCGAATTGCAGCGCTTGATCGGTGAAATCTGAAGCCAGGGGGTAAGCATCGATGGCCGCCTTCATTGCCTCCTACGCCGGGCCCACCGGACAACCACGAACGGTGACGATCAAGGCAGCCAACCTGGCTGAAGCCAGAAAGCTTTTGCGGCGTCGGGGCATTCGCGCCGAAGAGCTTCGGCCCGTCAGCGCTGGAAACACCCAGAACGGCAAAGCAGACGGGGCCGACACGGCTGGGCTCAAATCGATCAACCTCAACCGCATGTTTGAGAAGACGCCGGGCGCCAAGGAGAAGGCCTTGTTCGCCAGCAAGCTGGCGGCCCTGGTCGATGCCGGCGTGCCGATCGTGCGCAGCCTCGATCTGATGGCGACGCAGCAGAAGCTGCCGATGTTCAAACGTGCGCTCACCAAGGTGAGCCTCGACGTCAATGAGGGCATTGCCCTGGCAACAGCCCTGCGTCAGTGGCCGAAGGTGTTTGATCAGCGCAGCATCGCCATGGTGGAAGCCGGTGAAGCTGGCGGCGTCCTGGATGAGGCCCTGAAGCGACTGGCCAAGCTGCTGGAAGACAACGCCAAACTTCAGAACCAGATCAAGGGAGCCTTGGGCTATCCCATCGCCGTGCTGGTGATCGCCATCCTGGTGTTCCTGGGGATGACCATCTTTCTGATCCCGACATTCGCGGGGATCTTCGAAGATCTAGGCGCCGAGCTGCCGGCCTTCACCAGGCTGCTCGTTGATCTGAGCGCCCTGCTGCGTTTCTCAGCCTCGCTTTATGCGATCGGAGTGATCCTGCTGGCGATCTGGATGTTGAACCGGTTCTACGCCACCCACAACGGTCGTCGAACGATCGACCGCCTGATGCTGAAGCTGCCACTTTTCGGCGAACTGATCCTGATGACAGCGACAGCTCAGTTCTGCCGCATCCTCAGTTCGCTCACGCGGGCCGGTGTGCCGATCCTGATGTCGATGGAGATCTCGAGCGAAACCGCCGGCAACGCGATCATTTCCGATGCCATCCTTGCCTCGCGAGGCATGGTTCAGGAGGGCGTGCTCCTGAGCAATGCGCTGATCCGTCAGAAGGTGCTGCCCGACATGGCTCTGAACATGCTGGCCATCGACGAGGAAACCGGTGAGATGGACAAAATGCTCAGCAAGGTGGCGGACTTCTACGAAGACGAAGTCGGCGCCATGGTCAAGGCGCTCACCTCGATGCTCGAGCCCGCGATGATTGTGGTGGTGGCCGGAATCGTGGGATCCATCCTGCTGGCGATGTACCTGCCGATGTTCACCGTGTTTGATCAGATCCAGTGAGCCCAGCAGCGATGGCCTGGCCCGCCAGCCAACCGCCGCTCCAGCAAGCCTGAAAGTTAAAACCGCCGGTCACCCCGTCCACATCAAGCAGTTCACCCGCCAGGTAAAGACCGGGGCAGCGGCGGCTCTCCATCGTGGCGAGGTTGACCTCCCCCAAGGCGACACCGCCGGCGGTGACGAACTCCTCCCCAAAGGGTCCTCGTCCCTGGATCGGCACACGCTGCGCACAGAGCAGCTCCACCAATTGACGCTCCGCCTTGATCGGCAGATCCGCCCAACGGCGCTCTGGCTCCACCCCAGCCATGGTCAAAAAGGCTTGCCACAACCGCCGGGGCAGATGTTCGAAGGGCTTCGCTGCTGCAAGGGTTCGCCGGGCCTGCTCCTGTCGCCATTGCTGAAACCGCTCGGTCAGTCCCGACCGTCCCAACCCAGCGCTCCAATCCAATTTCAGCTCACCCTTGTAGCGGTTCTGATGCAGGACCCTGGCGGCAAAGGCTGAGAGGCGCAACGTGGCGGGTCCACTCAGACCACGATGGGTGATCAGCACCCGCCCGGTCTGGCGGAAGCGCTGATCGCCGAGCTTGAGATCAAGGCCCACATCGTCGATGGCAATGCCACTGCAGGCCGACAGGGCCGGTGCCTGCAGGGCAAGGCTGAACAGCGATGGCACCGGCGGCACCACCTGGTGGCCGAGGGCTGCCGCCAGGTTTCGGCCACTGGGATGCCCCCCCGTGGCCAGCATCAAGCAGCCCCCATGCAAAGGCTCGAGGCCTCGGCCCTCGAGCACAAACCTCCCTTCGGGGTGAACGCGCACCTTCTGGACCATCGCCTTCGTGCGCAGCTGGACACCCGACGCTCTTGCCGCCTTCTGCAGGCACTGAATCACGGCCTCAGAACGGTTCTGCTGCGGAAACATCCGTCCATCGGGTTCCTCCACCAGCGTGAGCCCATGCTCGTCAAACCAGGCGATCGCATCGCCGCAAGCGAAGCGACTGAAGGGGCCCCGCAGGGGTCGACTGCCACGGGGGTAATGAGTCGCTAGTTCACGGGGGTCCCAGCAGGCATGGGTCACATTGCAGCGACCGCCACCACTGATGCGCACCTTCTGTAGGGGTTCTGGGGTGCCTTCCAGCACCAGCACCTGCCGAACCCCATGCTCAGCGGCAGTGATCGCCGCCATGTACCCGGCAGGACCACCGCCAACAACGATCAGATCAAGCGGGCTGGAAGCGGAGGGCGACACCGTTGTTGCAGTAGCGCTTGCCGGTGGGTCGCGGTCCGTCATTGAACACGTGGCCCTGGTGCCCACCACAACGGCTGCAGTGGTATTCCGTACGCGGCAGGATCAATTTGAAATCTACTTTCGTAGCGATGGCTCCATCCAGGGGCTGCCAGAAGCTGGGCCAGCCGGTGCCGCTATCGAATTTGGCCTCCGACGAAAACAAGGCTGCATCACAACCAGCGCAGTGATAGGTGCCGGAACGCTTCTCCCCATTGAGCGGACTGGTGAAGGGGCGTTCCGTTCCCTCATTGCGCAACACGTCGTAGGCCTGGGGAGACAACCGATCACGCCACTGGTCGGCATTGAGATCCCACGAGGGATCGCCAGCTTTTGATGCGGCCAGCACAGGCTGAGGTCTCCAGAGACTGCCAAACACCCCTGCCATTGCCGCCAACAGCAACGATCGACGGGACAGAACAGCGGCACTCAAGCTCATCGGTGCTGAAGCGGGAATCTCGGGCGGTTCTAATGGATTGATGACTGCCTCCGGATCCACCGCTGCCTACCGCTTCAGTGTGGCCCCGATGCTGGATTGCACCGACCGCCACTTCCGGGTGCTGATGCGGCAGATCAGCCGCAGGGCCCTGCTCTACAGCGAAATGGTGGTGGCCCAGGCGCTGCACCACAGCAAGCGACGCAACAAGCTGCTGGACTTCGATCCTGTGGAGCATCCGATCGCCCTCCAGGTGGGGGGGGACGACCCAGCCCTGCTGGCCGAAGCGGCACGACTGGCGCAGGACTGGGGCTACGACGAGCTCAACCTCAATGTGGGTTGCCCCAGCCAGAAGGTGCAGGCCGGAAATTTCGGAGCCTGCCTGATGGCAGAACCGGATCTGGTTGCCCGCTGCGTGGAAGCCATGGTGGACGCAGGGGGACTCCCCGTGACCGTGAAGCATCGGATCGGCATTGACGATCTCGACAGCGATGCGCTGCTGACGAACTTCGTGGATCGGGTGGCGCTGGCAGGGGCCAGCCGCTTCGCTGTTCATGCCCGTAAGGCCTGGCTGGAGGGCCTTGATCCCAAGCAGAACCGGACGATTCCTCCGCTGCAGCATGAGCGCGTGGTGGCGCTAAAGCAACGCCGCCCCGACCTGGTGATTGAACTCAACGGGGGGCTGGAATCCCCTGAAGACTGCCTTCAGGCACTGGAAGGGTGCGATGGCGCCATGGTGGGCCGAGCGGCCTACAGCCATCCCCTGCGCTGGACCAGCGTCGATGCCCTCATTTTCGGGGAGGAATCACGCCAGATCCTGGCGTCAGACGTTGTGAACGGACTGCTTCCCCATGCGGCCGCTCATCTGGAGCGAGGAGGACGAATCTGGGACCTCTGCCGTCACCTGGTGCAACTCGTGGAAGGCGTCAGGGGTGCACGGCACTGGCGCCGGGAGCTGGGGGAGAAAGCCCAGCGCCCCGGGGCCGATCTGGATGTGCTGCTCAATGCCGGGCAGCAGCTCAAGGACGCAGGGCTCTGATCAACGGCTGAGGTCAGCCCTCAGCTCCGCCGTAACCGGAATAGTCATCGCCACCGCCACTGGACGATCCACGGCGACGACGGCTGCGCCCTTCGTCGTAGGCATTGCCCTCCCCAGCGTTATCGCGGGCGCCATAGCTGCGGTCTTCCCAGCCCCTTGCACCGGAGGGACGATCACCGCCGCCGCCACCGCCATAGCCGCCACCGCCGTAGCCACCGCCACCGCCACCGCCGTAGCCACCGCCGTAGCCACCGCCACCGCCGTAGCCACCGCCACCGCCACCGCCGTAGCCACCGCCACCGCCACCGCCGTAGCCACCGCCGCCGCCACCACGACGGGGGGCGCTGCCGCGGGGCTCCGCTTTGTTGATCCGCAGAGGACGGCCCATCAGTTCGGCACCCTGCAGCCCCTCAATCGCTGCCTCTTCGGTGGACTCGTCGGCCATCTCAATGAAGGCAAAACCACGCTTGCGGCCTGTATCCCGCTCGAGGGGCAGCGCGCAGTTGGTCACTTCACCGAACTGGGCAAACAGTTCGATCACATCTTCCTGCTCAGCGCGGAAGGGAAGGTTGCCGACAAAAATGCTCACGTTTTGCGTGGACCGGGTACGAAACAGTGGACCGATGAGGCCTTGAACATTGCCATCGGGCCATGACTCCGGAACGAAGTGACATACCTCTGGCTGATTAAGCGTAGACCCGGTTATGGGTGAGAGTCATCCCACCGGCTGAGTTCCGTTGAAACGCTGTAACCAGCGCTGAAGCTGTTCATCAACACGCTCAAATCCTGTCCCCCCTTCACTGCGACGGGCGGCCACAACAGCACGGGGAGCCAAGGCATCGTGCAGATCCGCCTCAAAGGCCGGGTGGAGTTCCTTCCAGGCACTCAGATCAAGGTCCCGCAACAGACATCCCTGCTCCAGACAGCGCCGGACGACAGCACCGACCAATTGATAAGCCTCGCGAAATGGAACACCGCGAGACACCAGATAGTCAGCAACATCCGTTGCGTTGGAGAAATCCTGCTCCACCGCTTCATTGAGGCGCTCGACTCTGAAATCAAGGCCTTCCTCAAACAAAATCGCCATCGCCTCAACACAATCACGGGTTGTGCGGAAGGCATCAAACAGCGCCTCCTTGTCTTCCTGAAAATCCTTGTTGTAGGCCAGAGGAAGACCCTTGATCATGGTCAGCAATCCCTGGAGATGTCCGAACACCCGTCCAGTCTTGCCCCGAACCAACTCAGGCACATCGGGATTCTTCTTCTGAGGCATCAGGCTGCTGCCCGTGGCACAGCGGTCGCTAAGCCGCACGAAGCCGAATTCCTCGGACGCCCAGGCGATCACCTCTTCCGCCAGACGGCTGAGGTGCACCATCACCAAGGAGGCGGCAGCGGAGAACTCAACGCAGAAATCGCGGTCACTGACCGCATCGAGGCTGTTGGCATAAACCTCTGCAAAACCGAGCTCCTTCGCGGTGCGCTGGCGATCAATCGGAACCGGCGTACCCGCCAGGGCGGCAGCGCCAAGCGGGCAGATGTTCACTCGTTTCCGCACATCCTGAAGTCGCTCACGGTCGCGCTCCAGCATCTCGACATAGGCGAGCAGGTGATGGGCGAGACAGAGCGGCTGAGCCCGCTGCAGGTGGGTGTACCCAGGAATCATGGTGCGGCGATGGCGACCCGCCTGGGTCAGCAACGCCCCCTGCAACCGCTGCAGATCCTGATCCAAGCCATCCAGCCGTCGCCGCAGCCAGAGGCGGAGGTCAGTCCCAACCTGATCGTTGCGGCTGCGTCCGGTGTGCAACTTCTTGCCCACGGGACCGAGCAAGGCAATCAGGCGGCGTTCCACGGCGAAATGAACGTCCTCATCTGCCAGGCCGGGCTGGAAACTGCCGGATGCCGCCTCAGCACGAACGGTTTCCAGACCCTCCACCAGCTGCTCAGCCTCCGCTTCCGTGATCACTCCCACGCTGGCGAGCATTCGGGCATGGGCGATCGACCCATCGAGATCCTCCTGAAGAAGGGTCAGGTCAAAACCGATGGAGGCGTTGAACGCCTCGATGAAGGGATGCAGACCCTGCTCAAAACGATCGCTCCAGGTGCCTGCTGCACCACCGGTCACCCCACCAGCCATCAATTCATCCATCGATTTCCTCAGCTTGTCAGGCGATTGACCGTCCCTGCACACTCGGCAACGTGACCGCCTCCGGAACTTTCAGCACCACAAGCGACGCGTCGTCCTCCAGCTGACGATCCGGACCAACAAAACGATCCAAACGTTCAAACAGGCTTTCAAGAATTCCCTGCGCTCCCTGACCACTGCGACAGGCCGTTTCAAGAGCACGAATCAGCCGCGACTCATCGAAACGATCGCCCGTGATCCCCGGTGCTTCGGTGACGCCATCGGTGTAGTAAAGCAACACGTCTCCCGGTTCAAGGCGAATCTCGCCAAGGGCGAACTCAGCTTCGGGTTGGAGACCGATCAGCAGCCCAGCCGCATCGAGCCGCATGATCACCCGTCGCTCGGCACGCCAAAGCAGGGGCGGGTTGTGGGCCGCATTGGCATAACGCAGCCGCAGCGTGCGCGGATCCAGGTCGGAATAAAACAGCGTCACAAACCGATGCGACTGCGCCAGGTCTTCCTGCGCTAACTGGTTGAGGTCGTGAAGAATCCGATCCGGTGGCAGACCGCTGAGAACCTCCGCGCGCAGCATTCCGCGCAGCATCGTCATCAGCAAACCAGCGGGCACGCCCTTGCCCATGACATCACCCATCACCAGGGCCCAGCGACCCCGCTCACGGCGTCGACCGATGAGTTCCGGACGGGTGGGAATGAAGTCGTAGTAGTCACCGCCCACCTGAAATGCAGGCCGACAGCGCGCGGCCAGATCAACGCCCTCGATCACGGGGCAACGGTCGGGCAACAACTGGGCCTGAATCTCTGCACCAATGCTGAGTTGTCGATCCACCCGCTCATGCCGGCGGGCGTCCTGCAGCATCTGATCGTTTTCGATCGCAACGCCAGCAAGATCCGCCACCAACTGAACGTGCCGACGGTGCACCTCGGTCCAGACCATCGAGCCGTTACGGGCGTACACGTAAAGGCGGCCCCGCGTCCGACCACGAGCCGTCAGAGACGTGGCAAACAAAGCCGCTTTGGGAAGGCAGCGTTGCACCAGCCGGTCGAGCGCCAACAGCTGCTGATCGTCGCTGCCGAAGCCCACAGCAGAGCCGGGTTCAAAGGCTGCCAAACGCCGCAACAGATCCTGGGACGGCTCAGCTGGACTCCCCTGCAGCTGATCACGCCAGAGGCGACCATCCGACTGAAACGGAACAAGCAAGGCCCCCTCAACACCCACCAGACGCGAGGCCACGACAGGCACAAGCTCAAGAAAGCGCTGGAGGTTGGTGAAGCTGCGGAGGGCAAACCCCAGGGAGACCAACAGATCCTGATTACGGCGCTGCTCGCTGCTGAGGCTGTCAAACAGCTGACGCAACGAAGCCATGGCCTCGGGCGAGGGGTTCCCGATCCGCTGCGCAGAACTGGGATGTCGTCCGGGCGGCTTGCTGCTCAACCTCGCACCCCCAGGGTCCGCAAGGTAGCAACGCTTCAACGTCCAGCCAGCAGAGCCTCAACGAATTCAAAACTGTTGAAGGGGCGCAAATCGCGAATCCCTTCCCCAGCGCCGATGAAACGAATCGGCAATCCAGCCTCAGACGACACCGCCAGCGCGACGCCGCCTCGGGCCGTGCCATCGAGTTTGGTGATCACAACGCCGGTGAGGCCGGCCGCCTGGGCAAAGGCCATGGCCTGGCGAAGCCCGTTCTGACCCTGACTGGCATCAAGAACCAGCAAGGATTCAACCTTCGCCTCCGGCGCCAAACGGTCGATGATCTTTCTGACTTTTTGGAGTTCCTCCATCAGGTTGTGCTTGGTCTGCAAGCGTCCGGCAGTGTCCACCAACAGCAGATCAGACTTGCGCGAGTGAGCGGCACCAATCGCGTCGAAGACAACGGCAGCGGGATCGGCGTTGCTGCTGGGGTTGGACACCACCGGAACATCACTGCGCTCTCCCCAGACCTCAACCTGCTGGACTGCTGCAGCCCGGAAGGTGTCGGCGGCCGCGATCAGAGCTGAATAGCCGCTGCGAACAGCAAGGTTGGCAAGTTTTCCAAGGGTGGTGGTCTTACCAACCCCATTCACCCCAACCATCAACCAGATGTTGAGGCGATCCCGTTCGGGCGCCAAAAGAGGAACACCACTGGCCTGGATCGGGGCATCCAACAGGCCACGCAGTTGTTCCTTGAGGAAGCGAATCCCCTCCGCAGGATCGACCACCTCCTCATTCATCCGCTGTCGCAAGGCATCCAGCACCTGATCGGTGGCCTGGACGCCGGCATCAGCCCGGAGCAACAGGGTTTCGAGATCGTCGAGAACCTCCGGCGTCAGCGGATCGTCACCGAGATTTTCCAAAAGGCTGGTGACAAAGCCCTGACGGGTCTTTTCAAGACCGCGGCGCAGCCGACCCAACCAATCGATTTCCTCGAGGGAAACCTGATCAACTCGACGGCCCTGGGCTGCAAGCACCTCAGCAGACCAGGTGAAATCCTGATCAAAGTCACCCAACTGCGGCTCTTCTGAGTCGACAGCTGGCGCAGGGGTTGGAGCCGGCTTGGGTGCAGGGGGAGCCTCGAGAGCCCGTTCATCCAGATCCTGCTGTCGCTGCTGGCGTTGAGCCGCGGCCTGCTCCAGCAGCGATAGTCCGGGGGCTGGCGCTGGAGACGGCGTCGGTAAGGGTGCTGGAGACGGGGTTGGTAGTGGTGCCGGTCCTGGTGTAGGTGAAGGCGCTGGTTCTGGACTGGGCGCAGGGGTGGGCTCGGGGGCCGCTTCGGCAACAGAGGCCGCAGCCTGTTGTTGAGCCTTCAGCCGGGCATAGGCCTCACGGGCCCAAACCAGAGCCTCATCCTCTTCCTCACTGGCTGCGGGAGCTGGAGTCGGCTCCGCCGATGCTGAAACGGAAGCATCAGCCCCACCAGCCGTCGGTTCCGGTGTCGGCGCGGGGGTGGGCGTCGGCTCCGGCGTCGGTGACTCCTCAGCCTGTCGTTCGAACCAGTTGAACACCATCAGGCCGATGCTTTCGATTGAGCGTCATGGAAGCGACGCAACACACCATTGATCATCCGGCGACCCTGCTCATCGCTGTAACGGTTAGCCAGCTCAACCGCCTCGTTGAACGCCACCGGAGCCGGAGTACGCAGGCTTTCCAGGTCAACGACAGCCAACCGGAGGATGTCCCGATCGATCCGCGGAAGCCGGGTCAGTCTCCAGCCCTCCATCACCTGATCCAACCGTTTGTCGATGCCCTCGCGCTGGGTAAGCACCTTCTGAACCCGGTCCATGGCGCCGCGGCGAATCTGCTCCTGGTCGCCAAGCAGCAACAGCCGAGGCAACTCAAGACTGGCGGACAAACCATTCAGCACCTGTTCAGCGGAACTCAAAGAGGCGCGCAGATGGGTGCGGACGGTGTCATGGGTTCCTGATTCGCCCTGCTGTAGCTCGCTGTCCAGCAGGGACTGCTGCGCCTGATCGAGCTCTGAAGCACTGGCATCAAGCGACTCACGCCAGTGCTGGGTGAGGGTGTCGAGGGCCTGGTCCAGGATCGAATCAAGGGCCAGGTCAGCAACTGAGGCTGACTTCTGTTCCGGCACTTGACCAAGCACCAGCAAGGCCAGCTCGCGTGTAAGGGATCGTGTGGCCATGACTCAGCTGGAAGGAGATGCAGAAGCCCGTAACTGGGCCATAAGGCTGGAGAAACTCCGATTCACAGGAGCTTCACGATCATCGGGGTTGACGATGCCGGCCGAAATGATCGTTCGGAAAGCTTCTTCAACGCTGATCTCAAGCTCTCGGACGGATCCAGCTGGAACAAGGGTGTACCAACCGGTGGTGGGATTCGGAGCGGTGGGAATGAACACACTCAAAAGAGGCTCCTTCAGATCGGATTGAAGGGAAGGTCCCACCTCCCCGGTGACAAAACCAACGCTGAACAATCCCTCCCGTGGGTACTCAACGAGAACAACACGACGGAAGCGAGAGGAGTTGTCGCGGAAAAAGGTCTCAAGCAGCTGCTTCAGCGTCTTGTAAACCGATCCAGCCAGGGGTATCCGGCTCAAGGTGCCTTCACCGAACTCCAACAGCCAGCGACCCACGATGTTTCGGGCCATCAAGCCGATCAGAAGGATGCCCATCAGAGGCACCGTGAGACCGAGAGCCAGATTGATCAGATCCTGAAGCAGTGGATTCAGGGTGATAAACGGATTGAACTGCTTCGGTATCGAGGTCAGAAACGCCAAAACAAAGCGACTGACGATCGTTGACAGCCAAATCGTTGTCGCCAGCGGGATGACCACCAGCAACCCTGCAATCAGGTCGTTTTTCAGATCCTGCCGAAGCCTTGCGGACAGCGGCAGATCAGGTCTGGGATTGGACTGGACCAAGGAGCTACTGCGCCCAGCTTTGAGTGAGGTCTGACCAACCTAACCAGCGGTCAGAGCACTGCCGTGAACGCAAGGAGCGCAAAGGCAATCGCAAGAACCACAGCCGTGATGGTTCCACCGATGAACCGCTGCTGGGATTCACGGGCCTGGCCGGCCTCAACAGTCTTGAGTTGGGCTTCCATCTGGGCGATCTGATCGTCCACCATCTTTTGTGCCGCCCGCAGCTTGTCGTCCTCCGTGGCATCGGCAGCGAGTTGACCGGCCTGGGCCAGCTGCTCACCAAGGGAGGTGACCTGCGCTACATCGGCGCGGAAGGCTCGGGCATCCTTCAGCGCTTCGCGGCCCTGGTCCAGATTGCGCTGACGGGCCACGTCACCGGCACCCCCATCCAGGGACATGGGCACGGCAATCACCATGCCGAGGGCCAACAGCGCTGAAAGGACGGCGATCAGCAGACGCAAAGGAGTGCGCTGCTTATGGGGGTGATCCAGCCGTGATCCGATCAGGCAGATCAACAAACCGGCAAATCCCAGGGGAGCAAGGGCCACCAGCGGTCCGGTGACCTGCGGGCGTGGAGCATCCGCACTCGAGTCGACACCAACAAGAACAGCAAGCATCTGCAGGACGAGGATCACCACGAGGGTCAAACCAAGCCAGCGCAGCAAGGGAGCAACCCGTCCTGTCTCAGTGCCGGTCACAGAGAAGATGCTGATAAGCGCCCAACCTTAAGGTCGATGCAAGGGCATGTCACCGATCAACAAACTCGATTAAGCGAGGCTCTGAAGCGCCGCGCCGCTGAGGAAGGGTTCAATCCCGTTGGCATTGCCAGAATCCCGGGAAGTCCAAGGCTGCAGCTGCGCACCAACGCCCTGCAGCGCTGGTTAGACCATGGTCATCAAGCTGACATGGCCTGGATGGCCGCCCCCCGTCGGCGAGACCCCAGGCTTCTGTTGGAAGGAGCCAACAGCGTGCTCGCAGTTGGCCTCAACTATTACGTCGACGCTCAACCCTCCCCCGGCTCCCTCAAAGTCGCCCGCTACGGCTGGGGGCGGGACTATCACCGTGTTGTGGATCAACGGCTGCGACGAATCGGTCGCTGGCTTACGGAACAACGGCCCGACTGCGGTTGGAGAGCCTGTGTTGACGCCACACCGCTGCTGGACAAGGCCTGGGCTGAGGAAGCCGGCCTGGGCTGGATCGGCAAGCACAGCAACCTGATTCACCCCGAACGGGGCTCCTGGATGGTGATCGGCCATCTGCTGACAACGGAGCCCTTGAACGCCGACCCACCAGCACGCAGCCTCTGTGGACGCTGCACTGCCTGCATCGATGCCTGCCCCACACATGCGATCCGCGAACCTTTTGTGGTGGATGCAAGACGGTGCCTGGCCTTTCACACGATCGAAAACCGTGAGGACGACTTACCGGAGAACATTCGCGCCGCCCTTGGAGCGTGGGTGGCAGGGTGTGACATCTGCCAGGACGTCTGCCCCTGGAACCATCGAAGCTTGCCTCAGAGCAGTGATCCCGAGGTGCAGCCACGCCCATGGCTGCTGAATCTGCAAAAAGAGCAGATCCAGAGCTGGGACGACCGCGTCTGGGACCAAAACCTGCGGGGATCGGCGTTGCGACGGATCAAACCCTGGATGTGGCGTCGCAACGCCGCTGCGGCACAACCGGATCCCACACCTACGCTTTAACGACTCCACCCTCGCTCCAGTGCTGCGTCGAATTGGCTTGCGTCGAACGCTGGCGGCTGCACTGGTCGTTCTGGGGGGTTGGTTCGGCGCCCCAGCAGCCAACGCCCTGATCCCCTACGTCTATCTGCCCACCGAAGAGGACCTCAAGGGCTCATCGATCGGCATCGGTCGGACCGCTGCACAGCTGCTTCAGCTGGGGCAGGCCAAGGACGCAGCACGACTCGCAGCTCTGGCGGTACGGCTCAACCCCAATGACGAACGGTTCTGGTCGATCCTTGCGGAAGCTCAACTGCGCAACAACAACCTCAAGGACGCAAGCCGATCGCTGGCCCGGGCCAAGCAGCTGAATCCTGAAAAAGCCGGCCTGTGGTTCGCCGAAGCAGCGATCGCCCTGCGGGCAGAGCGACCGGACGATGCCGTTCCCTTGATTACCCGCGGACTCCAATTGGATCCGAACAATGCTTCGGCCTATTTCGACCTCGGCAACGCCAGGATCATGCAGGGCGAACTCCCTCTGGCCCTGAAGTCGTTCGAACAAGCCACGGGCCTGAAGCCGGAGTTCTGGGAAGCCCTGAACAACCAGGCCCTGGTGCTTTTTGAGATGGGCCAGCGGCAGGAAGCGGTGCGGCGTTGGCGCCGGGTGTTGAAGCTGGAGACCAACGCAGAACCGATGCTGGCCCTGGCCGCAGCGCTGCATCAACAGGGTGAGCAGACCGAGGCGATCCAGCTGGCATCCACAGCATTGGCCAAGAACCCCAACTACGTTCTGCCCCTGCATCAAGCCGAACAGCTTTGGGGTGTGCGCATCCGTGAGGCGACGGCAGAATTGCTGAGCGAGCCGCAGCTCACCAACAGCGTGGAACGAGCCCAAGCCAACGCAACGTGGAAGAAAAGCCAGTGATCATCTGTAGGCTGAGCGCCTTCCGGTCGGAGAGCGACAGACCGAATGGCTGAGGAGCGCGTTGAACCGATCGCCCTGCATCAGGAGATGCAGCGCTCCTACCTCGAATACGCGATGAGCGTGATCGTGGGTCGGGCGTTGCCCGATGCCCGCGATGGTCTCAAACCCGTCCAGCGGCGGATTCTGTACGCGATGCAGGAACTGGGGCTCACCCCAGACCGTCCTTATCGGAAATGCGCGAGGGTTGTTGGTGACGTCCTCGGCAAATACCACCCCCACGGTGATCAGGCCGTTTACGACGCCTTGGTGCGGCTTGTTCAGAGCTTCTCCAGCCGTCATCCACTGCTCGACGGCCATGGCAATTTCGGCTCGGTGGATGACGACCCACCGGCGGCCATGCGGTACACCGAAACCCGCCTGGCGCCGATCTCTTACCAGGCGATGCTGGAGGAGATCGGTGAAGACACGGTTGATTTCGCACCGAACTTCGATGGGTCCCAACAGGAACCCACCGTTCTTCCAGCCCAGCTTCCCTTTCTGCTGCTGAACGGCTGCTCCGGCATCGCCGTTGGCATGGCCACCAGCATTCCCCCGCACAACCTGGGAGAGGTGGTGGATGGCCTGATCGCCCTGATCCGCAAACCGGAACTGAGTGACGAAAAACTGCTGGCGCTGATCCCAGGGCCCGACTTCCCCACAGGCGGTGAAGTGCTTATCAGCTCAGGCCTGCGGGACACCTACCTGCATGGACGCGGCAGCATCCCGATGCGCGGCGTGGCCCACACCGAAGAGGTGCAACCGGGCAAAGGGCGCCACAAACGCAATGCCGTGGTCGTCACCGAACTGCCGTACCAGCTCAGCAAGGCCGGCTGGATCGAAAAACTGGCGGAGTCCGTCAACGACGGAAAAATCGGCGGAATAGCCGACATCCGCGATGAAAGCGATCGCGAAGGCATGCGTGTGGTGGTGGAGCTGCGTCGCGATGCAGATCCCGAGAAGGTGCTGAAGGATCTGCAACGGCGAACGGCACTGCAGAGCAACTTCGGAGCCATCCTTCTCGCCCTGGTGGATGGACAACCCCAGCAACTGTCGCTGCGCCAACTGCTGCAAACTTTCCTCGATTTCAGGGAACTGACCCTGATCCGGCGCACCAGTCATGCCCTGCGCAAGACCGAAGACCGGCTTGAGGTGGTGGAAGGACTGATCACAGCCCTGAACAACCTTCAGGCCGTGATCGCCATGATTCAGAAAGCGAATGACGCCGCTTCAGCCCGCGCCAGCCTGATGGTGCGCCTCGACCTCAGCGAACGGCAGGCGGATGCGGTGTTGGCCATGCCCCTGAGGCGCCTGACCGGACTCGAACAGGAAAGCCTGCGCCAGGAGCTGGATGAGCTTCGAGCGGAACGCCAACGCCTGAAGTTGCTCCTGGATAACCGGGATCAGCTGCTGGACGCGATGGTGACAGAGCTCAAGGCCTTGAAAAAACGCTTCAGCACCCCGCGGCGAACTCGCCTGGTGGAGGGCGGTGATGCCCTGATGGCCGAGCGGGCAGCCAGCCTACGGCCGAACACGGAACTGCTGCGTCAGCAGGCCCTGGCTGCACTGCCCGGAGATGGTCGGGTGCTGATCCAGGCCGATGGTCAAGTGAAAATCGTCACCCCCCAGGTGCTGGGACGACTGCACCTCAATGATCCCTGCCCCATTGGTGATGCACCATCTCCGGCACGGGTGATCCTGCCGATCGAGCCACCACCACGACTCTTGGCGGCGAGTGCGGGAGGACGCATCGCCCAGGTGCGCTGGGAATTTGCTGGACAGCAACCCGGCCCGATTGACCGATTCCTGCCCACGGGCCTTGACGGGGACCCCATCGTTTCGCTGCTGTCGCTGCCCAGCCAGAACCTCGACGCCCTGAGTCTGGGCTTGCTCAGCAGCGATGGACGCTTTAAGCGGCTCCCCCTCAGCGAAGTGGTGGACCTTTCCGGTCGAGCCACCAGCGTTCTCAAGTTGAAAGAGGGAGTCGAGCTCAACAGTGCAGTGATCTGCCGCGATCAGGGAACACTGGTGCTGATCAGCGACATCGGTCGCCTGCTGCGACTGCGAGTCACTGAAGATTCACTTCCGTTGATGGGTCGATTGGCACAGGGACCCATGACCATGCGATTGCTCCCCGGGGAACAGATCGTTGGAGCCGTCTGCACGGAACAGGCACCACTGATGCTGATCACCAGGCAGGGAATGATCGGGCGAATCGACTGTTCAGGCCTGCGCTACAACCAGCGGGGCGATCTTGGCAGCATGGCGGTACAGATTGATGCGGAATCGGATCGCCTGGTGGGCATCAGCACCGGACCAGGTCTTGTTGGTGTGCGCACCAGCAAGGATCGTCACGGACGATTGGATCCGGACAACATCAACATCTCAAAACCCGGAGACAAACTCACGGAACAGACGTCTCTTCAGAAGGGAGAGGCCATCGTTGATGTGATCAACGCCATTCAACCGAACCCCTAAACCCCGATTAGGAGCGGCAGTTCTGCTCCAACCACTGGAAATAATCTTCGTCGATTCCACCGGTCACATAGTGGCCATCAAAACAAGACATCTCGAGATCCTTGATCTCAGTGTTCTCCACAATGCTTTCCAGCAAGTTCTCAACGGTCTGATACACAACATGATCGGCCCCGAGAACATCTGAGATCTGCTCACTGGTTCGGCCGTGGGCAAGAAGCTCCGCCCGGGTTGGCATGTTGATCCCATAAACATTGGGATAGCGAACCGGTGGAGCAGCCGAGGTGAACGTCACCTTGTTGGCACCAGCACTGCGTGCCATCTGAACAATCTCGCGGGATGTTGTTCCACGAACAATCGAATCGTCAACAATCAGAACATTTTTCCCGGCGAATTCAGTTCCGAGAGCATTGAGCTTCTGCCGCACTGATTTCTTCCTTTCAGCTTGACCCGGCATGATGAAGGTGCGGCCGACATAACGGTTTTTATAAAACCCTTCTCGATACTCAAGACCCAATTGCTTGGCCACCTGCATCGCCGAAGGTCTTGCTGAATCAGGAATCGGCATCACAACATCAATATCACCAGCCGGCAATGTTTCAGCAATGGTTTGAGCCAGACGATCACCCATCCGTAAACGCGACTCATAGACCGATATGCCGTTCATAACAGAATCCGGCCGCGCCAAATACACGTACTCAAAAGCACAGGGAATCAAGCGAGGAGACTCAGCACACTGACGCTGGTGCAAGTTCGAATCAGCATCGATGAACACCGCCTCGCCGGGATCAACATCGCGAACGATCTCGTAACCACTGTTTTCAATCACCAGCGATTCGCTAGCGACAATCCACTCCTCACGACCCTGGTCAGACAACCGCCTGCCGAGAATCAGGGGACGAATTCCATAGGGATCCCGGAAGGCCAGCATTCCGTGGCCCGCAATCAAAGCAATCGCCGCGTAGGAGCCCTGAACGCGGTGATGGAGTGACGCCACCGCATCAAACAACTGATCCGGTGTCAGATCACGACCTGTGAGTTGGGATTGAATCTCCGTGGCCAACACATTGACCAGCATCTCCGTATCGCTGGTGGAATTGGTGTGACGACGATCAATCTTGAACAGATCCTGCTCAAGCTGAAGGGTGTTGGTGAGATTGCCGTTGTGAACGAAAGTGATGCCATAGGGGGCATTCACATAGAACGGCTGAACTTCCTCTTCTGACGCAGCAGCTCCACGGGTGGCATAACGAACGTGACCGATCCCGGCATTACCCAGCAGCTTTCGCATGTCTCTTGTGCGAAAGGCTTCACGCACACGTCCCCTTTGTTTGTGCACGTGGAAGGTGTGATTGTCCATCGTGACAATCCCTGCCGAGTCCTGACCGCGGTGCTGAAGCAGAAGCAGATTGTCGTAGATCTGTTGGTTGACCGAGTCAACACAGAACATTCCGATAATGCCGCACATGATGAATCCGAAGTCAGAGAGATAAGGAAGAGAAACGACCGTCAGGCAACGCCTGACTCAATCACTCCGAATGAATCCGTCGGGGCAACGCATCACGGAAAACAGCAGCACAGCGTTGCACCTCAAGATCAAGCTGAACGGCTGATTCGGATCGGATCACCAATCGAGGCTCCGCAGTCACGCTGCCCAGCTGGGTGACGCAAAGCGCTGGCTTGGATCCGATCAACTGCTCCCATGCAGGGAAGGATGCTGCATTCACCGACACAATCACCCGGCTGCCACCTTCGGCGAACAGAACCCGCTCCAAGCGCGCTGAGCCTGTGGACAAGGTCACGCTGATGCCCAGATCGGAGGCGATGCAGGATTCGGCCAACGCCACGGCCAAGCCGCCATCACTGCAATCGTGGGCGGAGGCCAACAAACCTTGAGCAATGGCCTCACGCACCAAATGCCCCACCGCTGCTTCGAGGGCAAGATCGGGCTTGGGCGGTCGTCCGGCCAAGGAGCCAAGGGTCTGCTGCTGATAGGCACTACCGGCCAAACCAAGGCTGGGATCGGCACCATCCTCCGGGGGAACACCAATGAGGAAGATCGCATCGCCGGGCTGTTGCCAGGCCAAGCCAGTCACACGGCTGATGTCATCCACACCACCAACCATGCCGATCACCGGCGTGGGGTGGATCGGCTGCATCGTTCCGTCGTCCTGTTTGGTCTCGTTGTAGAGCGAGACATTGCCTCCAGTGACGGGGGTGTTGAGGGCACGGCAGGCATCGGAGATCCCGCGGCAGGCCATGGCCAGCTGCCAGAAGCCCTTGGGTGTTTCCGGTGACGGGAAATTGAGGTTGTCGGTCACCGCTAGGGGCTCCGCCCCGACACAGCTCAGGTTGCGTGCCGCTTCGGCAACGGCCGCCTGAGCGCCGCGTTCGGGATCCAGGGCAACCCAACGGTTTGGGCAATCCACCGTGGCAGCAACACCACGATTGGATGCGGCCATGGATCCATCGCCTTGCTGAGGTCTCAACCGCACCACGGCGGCATCAGCGGCTCCAGAAGAGACCACCGTGTTGGCCAGCACCTGCTGGTCGTACTGACGGTGAACCCACTGCTTACTCGCAATGGTGGGGTCATCCAGAAGCTGAAGCAGGGCTGTCGCTGCATCGCTCAGCTCCGGAAGCTCCTGCTCGGTCCAACTCCAGAGCGCCTGAAGGTCGGCCGGGGGCTCCTGCAACAGAGCATGTTTTTCGATTGGGGTGTCATCGGCAAGAGCCGTGGCCGGCACCTCAGCGGCGACAGCACCGTGATGCAACACCCGCACAATCGGTTCCTGGAGCACCTTGCCCACAACCGCCGCCTGCAGTCCCCAGCGACGGAAGCGCTGCATCAAGGCGTCCTCCCGGCCGGCCTTCACCACGAACAACATCCGTTCCTGGGATTCCGACAACAGGAACTCGTAAGCCGTCATCCCGGTTTCACGGGCCGGAACACGGTCCAGATCCAGTTCCACCCCCAGGCCCCCTTTGGCAGCCATTTCCGAACAGCTGCAGGTGAGACCAGCGGCGCCCATGTCCTGAGCAGCCACCACATCACCACTGGCGAAGGCCTCAAGGCAGGCTTCGATCAGCCCTTTCTCCAAAAACGGATCGCCCACTTGCACGGCGGGGCGATCATCGAGGGAATCGGCACTGAGCTCAGCACTGGCAAAGCTGGCTCCCCCCATACCGTCCCGACCGGTGGTGCTGCCCACGTACACCACAGGATTGCCGACGCCGATCGCACCGGATTTGACGATCTCCTCGGTCTCCATCAGGCCAAGGGCCATGGCATTCACCAGCGGATTGCCGGAATAGGAAGGATCAAAAGCCACCTCGCCACCCACCGTCGGCACCCCAACGCAGTTGCCGTAATGGGCAATGCCGGCCACAACGCCTTCCATCAGGCCAACGTTGGCGGGATCCTCAAGTGGGCCGAAGCGCAGAGCGTTCAGCAGCGCGATCGGACGGGCCCCCATCGTGAAGATGTCACGCAGGATGCCGCCCACCCCTGTGGCCGCCCCCTGAAAGGGTTCGACGGCGGAAGGGTGGTTGTGGCTTTCGATCTTGAAGGCCAACCGGTGGCCCCCACCGAGATCCACCACACCAGCGTTTTCGCCGGGTCCAACAAGGATGCATGGTCCCTCCGTGGGGAAACCACTCAGCAGAGGCCGGGAATTGCGATAACAGCAGTGTTCGGACCACATCACGCCGAACATGCCCAGTTCGGCTCGATTCGGCTCGCGGCCGAGACGCCGACAGATCTCATCCCAGTCACTGGGCTTGAGCCCTTCCTGCTTCAGGGCTGCAGCTATGTCGTACGCAGGGGAGGAAACCACGAATCGCGGAGCACCTCCTCCCAGTGTTGCCGACCGCCCGTCAGACCCAGGGATCTTCGTCCTCGCAGCGGCGGCGAGAGGGAGGCTCATCCCAGCTTTCGTCGTCCCAGACTTCAGGTCCAGACACCTCTCTTGGTTCATCCTCGTCGTCGGATCTGAAGCGCACGCTTTCCGATCGCAGCTCTTCGATGGGCGAGTCGTCCAACCAACCCTCCAGGCGATCGCTGGCCCGATCACCCATGGAACGCAACTGGTCCCGCCAGTGTTGGGTGCGTTGGAGCAGATCGTGCCGAACGCTGGCGCGGGCCATGGGCAGATCGTCCAATCCCATCAGGCCGGTTTGGATCTGGCCCGGTTGTTGATCAAGGATGCGATCGGGAGCCAAACGCCATCGGGAACTCCCCGGCAACCGCGGGTCGCTGCGGGCGATCAGGTAGTGAAGAATCGCGCCATCGGCAGGTCGAAAATCAAGGTCCACAACGCTGCCGATCCGCTCACCGTCACGATCCAGCAAGGCTGCATCCATCAGCGTGGGCAAGCGCTCCAGAGTCACCTGATCGGTGACCGCCGGCTCGCCACGGACAAACACCTGTTGATCGCTCAAACCACAACACTGGTTCAAACGCCAGACATCCCGTGACATGCGCAGGGCTGATGGACGGCTGACCCAGCCCAGAAGACGATGCACTGGCGGATGCATCCAGGCCATGACCCCAGGCCCGTGATCCAGACCCAGATCACAACGAACCGTATGACTCAGAAGATCACTGAGGAGCAGCTGATCCGGTAGCGACACATCAGGAACGAATCTGAACAGGCATCACCAGATAGGTGAAGGCTTCGGACGCGTCCTCGGAACGGAGCACAGCCGGCGTGGTGGGCGCGTTGCAGTGCAGAACAATCCGATCAGAGCCCATGGCTTTCAGGCCATCCAGCAGATAGCGAACATTGAAGGCGATCTGCATGGCGTCACCCTCCAAGTTGGAGGGAAGCGATTCAGAGCCACTGCCCACATCCTGCGCATCGGCACTGATCTGGACAACACCGTCCTCGGGCTGACTGCTGAATTTCACAACGTTGTTGTGTTGATCAGCGAGAACAGCAATCCGCTCCAAAGCAGCGATCAGGGCGCGACGGTCCATTCCAAAGGTGCGGGTGAAACCATCGGGGATCAGCTGGCCGTAATTGGGATAGGTGCCTTCCAAGGTGCGGCTGGTGACCATTTGATCGGCCGCAAGAAACACCACCTGGCCGCGATCACAGAACAAACTGACCGGTTCATCGGACCGCCAGGACGCCATCAGCCGCTCCACCTCCCGAAGGGAGCGCGATGGAAGAGTCACGGCGAACCCCTCGTCGTCCACCGCATCGGTCACGGCCGCATCCTGCAGGGCATCTTCAACATTGAGCACGGCAAGGCGGTGACCATCGGTGGCAGCCGCTTCCAGAGCTCGCTGGTTGAATTTGAGATGCACGCCGGTGAGCAGTTGCTTCGCTTCATCAGCACTGCTGGCAAACAGAGTGCCTTTGAGGGCCTGCACCAACCGTTCAGGTTGCAGCTTGAGCGTCATGCCGCTCTCCACCATCGGAAGATCGGGATAGTCGTCAGCGCTCATGCCGCGCATCTGATAGCTACCGCTGAGGCTGGTGAGCTGAACCTGCTCACCGGAATCGTCTACGGCGAGGGTGACCGGAGAATCGCTGGACAAGCGCGACACGATCTCTCCCAGCAGCCGGGCCGGCAGTGTGATGGCCCCGCTGGTTTCCACACTCGCGGCGAGGGACGTCTGAATTCCCAGGCTCAGGTCAAAACCGGTCAGGCTGAGGCGGTTGCTGCCGGCATCGGCGGTGAGCAAAACATTGGCCAAAACCGGGTGCGTGGGGCGTGTAGCGACTGCACGGCTCACCAATTGCAGAGCGCTATTCAGTTCGGACTGTGAACAGACCACCTTCATCGTCCTGAAGACCTGAGCGCGCTGAGGTGTCCCACGGTTTCACAGGCTGAGGGGAAGTGCAATGGCCAACGGTTCGGGTGCCTCTGTTCGGCTGTTTGGTTGTTATGGATTTAAAAAATAAAAAACAAAAACAGCAGTTGTAGGGCCTGGGGAAAAGGGGGAAAGAAGCTCAGAACTCAGTGCTCACAACAGTTCTCGATGAGCCAGAACTGAGGAGAATTTTTCACAGGATGGGGAGTAAGGCTTCGTTTTCCACCTCTTCACAGCGGGTGGAAAACTCGCGCGACAAACCGGTGGATAGTTCTCGGCTGTTTTCCACAGCGTGTTGGGGTGGTTTTCGGGTGTCTTCCGCAGCCGCTTTGTCGGTTGGTTTTGTCTTACGGCCACAAAAAAGCCCCCTGACGGGGGCAGCAGTGCGTTGATGCAAGGCGGTGTGTCAGAAGCCCATCACACTGGCGACGGTGTCCAGATCAGGATTGAGGTTGGTGTGGAAGGCGGCGTCGTTGTTGCTGATGGCGCAGTCGGGATCCTTGAGGCCGTTGCCGGTCAGAACGCAGACCACCGTGGCGCCGGCTGGCACTTCATCTTTGCGCTTGAGCAGGCCTGCCACAGAGGCAGCGCTGGCGGGTTCACAGAAGATTCCCTCCTGGCCGCCAAGCAGCTTGTAGGCCGAGATGATCTCCGCGTCGGTCACATCCAGGAACGCGCCATTGCTGGCTTCGCGAGCTGCCAGGGCCTTGGCTCGGTTGACCGGGTTGCCAATGCGAATGGCGGTGGCGATGGTTTCGGGGTCCGTCACCGTGGTGTTGTTCACCAGAGGGGCGGATCCGCTGGCCTGGAATCCCATCATTCGGGGCAGGCTGCGGCTCCTGCCGGCCTGTTGATATTCCTGGAAACCCATCCAATAGGCGGTGATGTTTCCGGCGTTGCCCATGGGAATGCACAGCCAGTCGGGTGCATCACCGAGGGCATCCACGATTTCGAAGGCCGCCGTTTTCTGGCCCTGCAGCCGGTAGGGATTCACCGAGTTCACGAGGGTGACGGGATACTTCTTTGCCGCTTCGCGAACGATGTCGAGGGCGCGGTCGAAGTTGCCGCGGATCGCCAACACCTCAGCGCCGTACACCAACGCCTGAGCCAGTTTTCCCTGGGCGACATAGCCATCCGGGATCAAGACGAAGGCCCGCATCCCACCCCGCCTGGCATAGGCCGCAGCCGCAGCACTGGTGTTGCCCGTGCTGGCACAAATCACCGCTTCACAACCGGCTTCCTTGGCTTTGCTGATGGCCATGGTCATGCCCCGGTCCTTGAAAGACCCTGTGGGGTTCAGGCCGTCGTATTTCACGAACACCTTCACGCCCTTGCCGATCTGTTCCGCAACCGATGGCACGGGGATCAGAGGGGTGGCGCCTTCACGCAGGCTGATAACGGGCGTCGCATCGCTGACGGGCAGCCAGCTGCGATAGGCCTCAATCAGTCCAGGCCAGTCCTGCATCACAGGGGTGGCAGTGAAACGCCGACGGAGGTTCTGAAACAGGGACACCGGCTGGGATGGGGGGATTGCCGGAATCTAGGCGGCGTCCGTTCAGGGCTTGGTCAGGGTTGCGCTTCTTTCAATCCGTCCAAGGGGGAGTCGGAGAAAAACTGCACCAGACCGGCGATGGATTCCGCTTTTTCGATCACTCCAAACAGAGCCGGAAGATTCACCGCCATGACGGCATTGGGGTAGCTCTTCAAAAAGCTCACTGCCGTGAGGCCATCTTCGCTTTGCAATCCACTGATCACTCCGGCGCGGATCGCCGGAACACTCACCTCAGGTTCCGGTGTGTAGATCGGATGAATGATGCGTGCGACACGACGCAGGATGGCTTCACCGATCCGTGTGTTGATCAGACGGCTTGTGAGCACCAGGGGAAGCTCGAGGCTCTTGTTGAGCATCTGCGCCACTTCGTTGGGGTCCTGCCCGGAGAGCTCCAGCAGATCCTCCAGCAGACCAGTGGCATCACCGGTTTCGGCGAGGTGTTCGATTTCTTTCACAGGAATGGAGCGGCGGAAGGCACCACTCACCAGGGCGACCTCCGTGGCGGCATGCAGGGGTTGCATGACGCAGCTCAAACTCAGCCCAATCCCTGCTGTCATGGCCAGCAGAGAGGAACGGGTGAAGGGCTTGGGGCGCATCACGCTGAAGGTGTTGGCCGGAAGTTAGGCCGGAACTCCAGCAGCGACCCTCACCAGGCGGACAACTCCCCGTTCGGCCAGCCCCTGAGCCACCTTGAGGCCCATGCGCCGGGTGTCTGGTTCATTGAGCACCCTTGGCATTCGACGCAGCAGAAGCTCAGGGGTGAATCCCGGCAACGATTGCAACACCTGGATCAACTCCCGCACCGGCTCCAGTTGCATCAGTGGATCGGAGAGCCCGGGAGGTGTTTGGGTAAAGGCGGAGGGTTGCAGTCGTTTGGGGAGGCGTCGACCCAGGCGTTGCATCGTCGACCAACCCAGAGCATCCAGACGATCAACCGTCGCGGTCACCAGTTGATCCCGAAGCAGTCCTGCCTTGGGTGAGAACAGGAAGTCGAGCAGTTGATCGAGCAAGGCCTCCAGATCCAGCTGGGCCTGGCTTGCAGCACTGGAGACCAGATTTTCCAGACGGGTCCAACGGAACGCGTCCCCATCGAACAGCATCTCCTTAAGGCTCTGACGCAACTGGGGATCGGGATCCTCCATCAGCCGCCTGGCGAAGTAGGGGTAGGCAGCACCGAGGATCTTGAAGTTCGGATCAACACTGAGGGCGATGCCTTCCAGGGTGACCAGTGATCGAATGATCAGGGCGTAATAAGGCGGCACCCGGAAGGGGAATTTGTACATCACACCGGACATGTCGTCGGTGACCGCTTTGAAATCCATGCGGTTGACGCCGGCTTCCAAGGCCTGGCTGAACACCTTTTCAAAGGCGGGAACAATCGGTTCAAGGTTCACGTCTTCCGCCAGGAACCCCAGGGTGACGAAGTCTTTGGAGAGCTTCCCGAAGTTCCGGTTCACCAGATGAACCACGGCCTGAATCAAGCCGGTGCGTGACTCGCGACTCACTTCGCTCATCATCCCGAAGTCGAGATAACAGAGGCGACCGTCCTCCAGAGCCAGGAGATTGCCGGGGTGGGGGTCGGCATGGAAGAAGCCATGCTCAAGCAACTGTTGAAGGCTGCAGTTCACGCCCACTTCCACCATGTCGTCCGGGTCCACCCCGAGCTCGCGAACCGCATCAAGGTTGGTGAGCTTGACGCCGTCGATCCACTCCATCGTCAGCACCCGGCGACTGGTGGCGTTGCGATAAATCGTCGGAACAGCGATGCGAGGGTTGTGTTGATGCAGCTCAGCGAAGGTCTCAGCGTTTGAGGCCTCGTTGAGGTAATCCATCTCTTCGAACACCCGTCGCCCCAGTTCATCGATCAGGGCAACGAGGTCGCTGCGGATCAATCCGATGTTGCTGTTCAACCAGGCGGCGATGTTGCGCACGATGTACAGATCCAGGGTGATCTGTTCGCGCAGCCCCGGGCGCTGCACCTTCACCGCCACCCTTGCGCCACCATTGAGGGTTCCCTTGTGCACCTGACCTAACGAAGCGGCTGAGATCGGTTCCCGGTCCAGCTGCTCGAAAATGTCATCCACCGGTGCGCCCAGGTCTTCCTCGATGCAGGCCATGGCCAGGCCGCTGTCGAAGCCGGGCAGTTGGTCCTGCAGTTGGGCCAGTTCTTCCAGCAGCAGCGGGGGGACGATGTCTGGTCGTGTGGAGAGCGCCTGGCCGGCCTTGATGAAGGCGGGACCAAGATCCACGAGAAGTTCAGCGCATTCGCGAGCTCGAGCCCGGGCCCGTTCCTCATCCTTCAGCAACTGGAAGATCCAGTCGAAGGCGACGCCCAGCAGCAACAGGCCGATGGGTACGAGGGTTTGCCAGAGCCGGCGGATCAGCCGCTGGGGATGGCCGGCATAAATACGTGTGATGGCGGCGGGGTCGTACTCAAGCAACCCAGCGGCTTCGATGAAATCCCCGAGCTCCTGCGCCATCAATTCATAGGGATGTCCGACACCCCTTCTAAACGAACCGAGCTGCCGCTACGGTCGGCATCATCACAGGGCTGGACGTGCTCACCGGTCTGCTGCTGCAGAACATCGCTCTGATTGAGAGTCTTGAACTGGAGTTCAGCTCGGGTTTCACAGTGCTCACCGGTGAGACCGGCGCCGGTAAATCGATCCTTCTCGATGCCCTCGATGCGGTGCTGGGTGGAGCGCAGGGTTCCAGCGGCGTTCGTCTGCTGCGGACGGGTTCGGATCGCGCCAGGATCGAGGCTGCGTTTCAACTCAACCCAGCCCTCGAGCAGTGGTTGATTGCGGCGGAGTTTGATCCCGAGGAAGAGCTTCTGATCAGCCGGGAATGGAAACGGCAGGAGGGTGATCGTTATTCCAGTCGCTGTCGGCTGAATGGCAGCATGGTGAACCGTCAGCAGTTGCTTGAGCTGAGGCCGCTGTTGATTGATCTCACGGTTCAGGGACAGACCCAGTTGTTGTCGCGGGCGGGGCAGCAACGGCTCTGGCTTGACCGTCTCGGTGGATCGGCATTGGCTGAGGTCAAAGTTCAGGTGGCTGATGCCTGGACCGAATGGCGCCAGGCCGCAGATGCCCTGACGGCACTTGAGCAGGAGCAGCAGCGCTCCGAACAGGAGCAGGCTGAACAGGAAGAGCAGTTGGAGCAGCTGCAAGCTGCCGATCTCGACGACCCCGACGAGCAGCAGCGGCTGGAACAGGATCAAGACCGCCTCGTCCATGGCGTGAGGCTGCTGGAGGGTTTGGCCTTGCTGTTTGGGCGTCTCCGCGACGGTGTGGATCAGGCGCCTTCCCTGCAGGAACATTTCGCGGCGTGCATCCAGGAGCTGCAGGCCATGGTGCAGCTGGATGGTTCGCTTGAGCCCCTGCGTGATCAGGCGCTGGATCTCGAAGCAGGTGTGGACGGTTTGTTGCGCTCCCTCGATCAATACGGTCTGGCGCTCGAGAGCGATCCAGACCAGCTGGAGCGGATTCAGGACCGTCTGTCGGTTTTAAAACGGCTGCAGCGCCGTTACGGCCTTGACCTGGCCGGTTTGATTCAGCGGCGCGACGAGCTGCTTCATCGTTTGGGATCGGAAGGCTTCGCGGCGGATCTCGTCCGCCTGCAACAGGCCGAAACCGTCCGTCGCCAGACGCGTGATCAGGCCAATGCGGCCCTGCGTCGCGAGCGGTTTAAGGCGGCGGAGGCCTTAGAGGCCTCGTTGCTGAAGCTGTTGCCACCCATGGGCCTGGCCAACGTGCGCTTCAAGGTGGATCTCACCCCCTGTGATCCGGCTGAGCATGGGGCGGACGCTGTTCAATTCCTGTTCTCCGCCAATCCCGGTCAACCGATGGCACCGCTAACCGAGGTGGCCTCCGGCGGTGAGATGTCCCGTTTTCTGCTCGCACTCAAGACCACCCTCGCCGCAGTGGATGGCTCCAGCACGCTTCTTTTCGATGAGATTGATGCCGGGGTCAGTGGACGCGTCAGTGGAGCGATGGCCGATCTGCTTCAGACCCTGGCCCGTCAGCGTCAGGTGTTCTGCGTCACCCACCAACCGCTCGTGGCGGCAGTGGCCGATCACCATTTCCGGGTTAGCAAGCATGTTGAAGACGGCATCACCCATTCGCGAGTGTCCCGACTGCGGGACACTCAGGAACGCCGCCAGGAGCTGGCAGACCTCGCTGGTGGCGATCAGGCCGATGCCTATGCAGCGAGCCTGCTGGACCAGCGAACAGCTTGAAGGCTTCGGTTCTTCCTAAACTCTTGAGCTTTCCAACGGGTCCTGATGGCGCGAGCTGCTGCCAAGAGCACCGGTCAGAAGGCCCCCGTGAACCTTTCGGGCGGAAGTCTTGAAGATGTGATCCGCGTGCGTGGCGCTCGCCAGCACAACCTCAAGAACGTCGACGTCACCATTCCCCGCAACAAACTGGTGGTCTTCACCGGAGTGAGTGGCAGCGGCAAGAGTTCACTTGCTTTCGACACGATCTTTGCCGAGGGACAGCGCCGCTACGTCGAAAGTCTTTCGGCCTATGCCCGCCAGTTTCTGGGGCAGGTGGACAAGCCCGATGTTGATGCCATCGAAGGCCTGTCTCCGGCGATTTCGATTGATCAGAAATCCACCAGCCACAACCCGCGCTCCACGGTGGGCACGGTCACGGAGATTCAGGACTATCTCCGTCTGCTGTTCGGCCGCGCCGGTGAGCCCCATTGCCCGCAATGTGAACGCTCGATCCGGCCCCAGAGCATCGACGAAATGGTCGATCAGATTCTTCTGCTGCCGGAAGGAACCCGTTATCAGCTGTTGGCGCCGGTGGTGCGCGGCAAGAAGGGCACCCACACCAAATTGATCAGCGGTTTGGCAGCAGAAGGTTTCGCCCGGGTGCGCATCGACGGCGAGGTGCGCGAGCTGGCCGACAACATCGAGCTCGACAAGAACCACAGCCACAACATCGAAGTGGTGGTGGATCGTCTTGTGGCCCGCGAGGGGATCCAGGAACGGCTGACCGATTCGCTGCGCACGGCTCTCAAACGCGGCGATGGTCTGGCCTTGGTGGAGGTGGTGCCCAAGAAAGGGGAGGAGCTTCCCGACGGCATTGAGCGGGAGCGTCTCTACTCCGAAAACTTCGCCTGCCCCGTTCACGGCGCTGTGATGGAGGAGCTGTCACCGCGACTGTTTTCGTTCAACAGCCCTTACGGCGCCTGTGAGGACTGCCATGGCATCGGCCATCTGCGCAAGTTCACCTGTGACCGGGTCATTCCGGATCCCAGTCAGCCGGTGTATGCCGCTGTGGCGCCTTGGGCAGAGAAGGACAACAGCTACTACTTCTCACTGCTGTTCTCGGTAGGGGAAGCCTTTGGCTTTGAGATCAAGAGCCCCTGGGATCAACTCAGCGATGAGCAGCGGGATGTGCTGCTCAATGGAAGCCGCGAACCGATTCTGATCCAGGCCGACAGCCGTTACCGCAAGGGCAAAGGCGGATACACCCGACCTTTCGAAGGCATTCTTCCGATTCTCGAGCGGCAGCTCCGTGATGCCAGCGGCGAGTCGCAGCGCCAGAAGCTGGAGAAATATCTGGAGTTGGTGCCCTGTGCCAGCTGTGCCGGTCAGCGGCTTCGTCCCGAAGCCCTGGCGGTGAAGGTGGGGCCGTACCGGATTCCAGAACTCACGGCCGTCAGCGTTGGTCAGACCCTGGAACGGATCGAAAAACTGATGGGTGTGGGCGCCTATGAGGGCTCAGAGCCCTTGCTGAATGCCCGTCAGATCCAGATCGGTGATCTGGTGCTCAGGGAAATCCGCCTGCGTTTGAAATTCCTGCTCGATGTTGGTCTGGACTACCTGAGCCTGGATCGACCGGCGATGACGCTCTCCGGCGGTGAAGCTCAGCGCATCCGCCTGGCGACCCAGATCGGTGCTGGTCTCACCGGGGTGCTGTACGTGCTGGATGAGCCAAGCATCGGTTTGCATCAGCGGGATAACGACCGTCTCCTGAACACCTTGGTGCGGCTCCGGGATCTCGGAAACACCCTGGTGGTGGTGGAACACGATGAAGACACCATCCGTGCTGCCGATCACGTGGTGGACATCGGCCCTGGTGCCGGCGTCCATGGGGGCCACATCGTTGCGGAGGGAAGTTTCGATGACCTTGTGGCCAGTAGCGAATCCCTCACCGGCGCCTACCTGAGTGGCCGTCGCTCGATTCCAACGCCGGCCGAACGCCGCCAGAGCGGTTCGCGCTCACTCAAGTTGATCGATTGCAACCGCAACAACCTCAAGAACGTTTCGGTTGAGTTCCCCTTAGGCCGTTTGGTGTCCGTTACCGGGGTGAGCGGCAGCGGCAAGAGCACCCTGGTGAATGAGCTCCTGCATCCCGCCCTGGAGAACGGCCTGGGTCTGAAGGTGCCTTTTCCGCAGGGTCTGGGGGAGCTGCGTGGGTTGAAATCGATCGACAAGGTGATCGTGATCGACCAGAGCCCGATTGGACGCACGCCCCGCTCCAATCCAGCCACCTACACCGGTGCCTTTGATCCGATCCGTCAGGTGTTCGCCGCCACGGTGGAGGCCAAGGCTCGCGGTTACCAGGTGGGTCAGTTCAGCTTCAACGTGAAGGGTGGCCGCTGTGAGGCTTGCCGTGGTCAGGGCGTGAACGTGATTGAGATGAACTTCCTGCCGGATGTGTACGTCCAGTGCGACGTCTGCAAGGGCGCCCGCTTCAACCGCGAAACCCTGCAGGTGAAATACAAGGGCCACACCATCGCGGATGTGCTGCAAATGACGGTGGAGCAAGCCGCTGAGGTGTTTGATGCGATTCCTCAGGCGGCAGATCGCTTGCGCACCTTGGTGGATGTGGGGCTGGGGTACGTGAAGCTCGGCCAGCCCGCACCAACCCTCTCGGGGGGTGAGGCCCAGCGGGTGAAGCTGGCGACGGAGCTGTCAAGACGGGCCACCGGTAAGACGCTTTATCTGATTGATGAGCCCACGACCGGCCTCAGCTTCTACGACGTGCACAAGCTGATGGATGTGATGCAGCGGTTGGTGGACAAGGGAAACTCGATCATTTGCATCGAGCACAATCTTGACGTGATCCGTTGCAGCGACTGGATTATTGATCTCGGCCCTGAGGGCGGTGACAAGGGTGGCGAGATCCTGGTCACCGGCACTCCAGAAGAGGTCGCCCAGCACCCCACCAGTCACACCGGCCGCTACCTGGCTCGAGTTTTGGAGCAGCATCCACCAGAACTACCCGTTTCCCTGGCGGCTTGATGGCCCGACTTCGCACCCACCTGGCGGCTCTGGCGTTTGGCATGTCACTGGCCCTTGGTGGGGGCAGACCACTTCAGCCTTCGCAGTTTTCGCGGTGAGCCGTCCCCAGCACAGGTTGGGCCGGTCATCCTTGGCTGGATCAACGAGCAGCTCGAGGTGGATGGCGCCGTCAGCCTCTCTGGGGGTGGTTGGGGTGACGAGCGGGGTAGCTTGTTGATGTAAGCGCCCGCCTCTGACGTTGCTGGCTTGTTACAACAAGCCGAGCCTTTGACTGTTGTCCCTAGGGCTCAGATCCATTGCACGACAACACAACTCAGCTTTCTTGCTCGGTTTGATTAGCAGGTCTTCTAAGGTTTTTTTCATTTTTTACCCCTTCTTCCGCCTCTAAAGAAAAAACAACGGCACCGAATCTGCGTCCCGTTGTTGTTTGTGAGTGGAGCGAATGGGGATCCGGTTGTTGCATCTGCACCTTCACGGTCTGTTTCGTTCCCATGAGCTCGAACTGGGGCGGGACGCTGATACCGGTGGCCAGACGTTGTACGTGCTGGAGCTCGTGCGCAGCCTGGCGCAGCGGGCGGAGGTTGAGCAGGTTGATGTGGTCACCCGGCTGATTCAGGACCGTCGGGTCGATCTCGATTACAGCCAACGGGTCGAAGCCATTGCTCCAGGGGCCCGCATCCTGCGCTTCCCCTTCGGTCCGAAGCGGTATCTGCGCAAGGAGTTGCTTTGGCCCCATCTCGAGGAGCTGGCTGATCAGCTGGTGGAACATCTGAGTCAGCCCGGCCAGAGGGTGGATTGGATTCATGCCCATTACGCCGATGCCGGCCTGGTGGGTGCTTTGGTCAGTCAGCGGTTGGGGATTCCGCTTGTTTTTACGGGTCATTCCCTCGGCCGGGAGAAACAGCGTCGTCTCTTGGCTGGTGGCTTGGATCGCTCTCAACTTGAGCAGACCTATGCCATCAGCCGGCGCATTGACGCCGAAGAGCGTGCCCTCGCCCAGGCGGATCTGGTGATCACCAGCACCCGTCAAGAGGCGGATCAGCAGTACTGCCGCTACGGCCACTTTCAGGCGGATCAGGCGGCGGTGGTGCCCCCTGGCGTTGATGCTTCCCGGTTTCATCCCCACGGTTCATCGCAGGAATGCTCCGCGTTGCAAAGCCTGTTGCAGCCTTTCCTCAGGGAGCCGGATCGTCCGCCCCTGCTGGCGATTTCCCGTGCGGTGCGGCGCAAGAACATTCCCGCTCTGGTCGAAGCCTTTGGTCAGTCGCCGGTGCTGCGGCAGCGTCACAACTTGGTGCTTGTGCTGGGCTGTCGGGATGACCCGCGTGAGCTCGAGAAGCAGCAGCGCGATGTGCTCCAGCAGGTGTTCGATCTGGTGGATCGCTTTGATCTCTATGGCCAGGTGGCCTATCCCAAACAACACAGCCGTGCCCAGATTCCTGCCCTTTATCGCTGGGCGGCGCGTCGTGGGGGGTTGTTTGTGAACCCTGCGTTGACCGAACCCTTCGGACTCACCCTTCTGGAGGCCGCGGCCTGTGGTTTGCCGATGGTGGCCACCGACGATGGTGGTCCACGGGACATCCAACACCGTTGCGACAACGGTCTTCTGGCGGACGTCACCGATCCCGGGGCACTTCAGGAGGCCCTGGAATTGGCCGGCAGTGATCGCTCCCGTTGGCGCCGTTGGAGTGACAACGGGGTTGAGGCCATCAGTCGGCACTTCAGCTGGGATGCCCATGTGTGTCAGTACCTCGCCCTGATGCAGCAGAAAGTTCGCGTGTCACCTGTGCGTGGAATGTCGGTGGTGCGGCGGCCCAGCCCCGTCTCCAGGCTGTTGGCGCTGGATCTCGACAGCTGCTTGGAGCTGCCGGAGGAACGCTCCCTGGCGCATCTGCGCGATCGGCTTCAGGCCGCACCCCTCGCTGCGTCGACAGGTTTGGTGATTCTCACGGGGCGGTCGCTGGATCAGGCGCGTCAGCGCTACCAGGAGTTGCATCTTCCCGAACCCAAGGCCTGGATCTGCCGGGCTGGAACCGAGATTCACCACAGCTCGGATCGCGTGGAAGATCCCGTGTGGGCGAAGCGCATCAGCCAAGCCTGGGATCGTGAGGCTGTTCTCTCAGCGATGGGTCAACTCCAGGAACACCTTCAGCTTCAGGATCCGGATCATCAGAGTCCCTTCAAAGTCAGCTACCTGTTGCGTGCTTCCAACCGCGGCCTGATTGGTTTGGCCCGTCAGTGCCTGCGCCGCCATGGTCTGCAGGCGGAACCTCAGCTCCGTTGCCATTGGTTCCTGGATGTTCTTCCCCAGCGCGCGTCCCGCAGTGAGGCCATCCGTTTTCTGGCCCAGTCCTGGCAGCTCCCCCTGCAGCAGGTTCTGGTGGTGGCCAGTCAGCAGGGGGATGGAGAGTTGCTAGATGGTTTGCCCGCCACCGTGGTTCCTGCGGATCACGATCCCTGCCTGTTGGGCCAACGGATCCAGCAGCGGGTGTACGTCTCGAAACGCCCCAGTGTTGGAGCCGTGCTGGATGGCTTAACTCACTACCGGTTTTCAGGCAGCCGTTGATCCTGGAATCACGGTCACACAGGCGGCTGCCCTGTCGGCCTTTGCTTGTGCTTCCTTCCGATCTCCTCCCCTTGCCAGGGCCACACCCATGCGGCGACCGGGGCGGGCTGTGGGCTTGCCGAACAGCAGCACTTGAGTGTCAGCTTCCGTGAGCGCTTGTTCGACTCCTTCAAAAGCCACGGAGTCCATGTTCGTTTGGGCCAGGATCACTCGGCTGGCCGCCGCATCAGCTGCCGTGATGGTGGGGATCGGCAGACTGAGAACAGCGCGCAGGTGCAGTTCGAACTCGCTCAGGTTCTGGCTGATCAGGGTCACCAGGCCAGTGTCGTGCGGCCGGGGCGACAGTTCAGAAAAAATCACCTCATCGCCACAGAGGAAAAATTCCACCCCGAAGAGACCGGCACCGCCCAGGTTGTCGGTGACGGTTTTGGCCATGGCCTGGGCCTGACGCAGTTGTTGGTCGCTGAGTTGAGCGGGCTGCCAGCTGCATTGATAGTCCCCTCCTTCCTGTTCGTGGCCGATCGGCGCACAGAACAGTGTTTCGCCATTGCGCTGACGGATGGTGAGCAGGGTGATCTCCAGATCGAAATGAAGAAATTCCTCCACGATCACCTGGGTTGAGGTGCCCCGTGCACCGGCCATGGCGGCCTCCCAGGCCTTGGGCAGATCGTCTGCACAGGTCACCACGCTCTGGCCTTTGCCGGAGGAACTCATCACCGGTTTCACCACGACGGGCCAGCCCAATGGTTCCGCCACTGCTGTGAGTTCTTCAGCACTGGAGGCATAGGCGAAGCGGGCGGTGCGGAGACCGAGTTCGCCGGCCGCCAGGTCGCGGATGCGGTCTCGGTTCATCGTGACGGCCGTCGCGCGGGCTGTAGGAATCACGGTGATTCCCTCTTGTTCAAGTTCCGCAAGGGCATGCACGGCGAGTGCTTCGATCTCCGGGATCACCACGTTGGGTTGGTGGCGCCTGACCACCTCCAGCAAGGCATCGGCATCGGTCATCGGCAGCACTTCGGCCACGTCAGCCACCTGCATGGCCGGGGCAGCGGCATAGCGATCGCAGGCGATCACCCGGCAGCCAAGCCGTTGGGCAGCAATGGCCACCTCCTTGCCCAGCTCCCCGCTGCCCAGCAGCATCACGGTGCGTGGAAACGACGGCATGGTGATCCTTGAATGGCCTGCCTGCATCATCAATCAACGCAAGTCCTGAGACTTTCCGCAGCCTGGGGTGCAGCGCCTGATCTCCCGCTAGGTCAAGGATGCGTTCTTGATTGAGTCCAGTGCTTCGGGCGACGTTGTTGGCGGTTCTTGCTGGAGCCTGTCTCCAGCTCGAGTCTGTTCAGGCCAGGCCTGCGGATTCGATTTCACCGGTTGCCCCCTGGCTCAGTGATGCGGAGGCACTGGCCTTGCTGCCTGCTGCTGTTCGTTGCTCGGTGGAAGCGAGCCGCTGAGGGCTCAATTCGAATCGGTGCTGCTCTGACGGCGCACTTCGCCGATCAGCCACACGCCCATGAATCCAAGCGACGACACACCGAAATAGATCAGCACCCACCGCAGAACCCGATCAGGATCTGCAGCGGCGCTGGCGAGCAGCTCAGCGGTTTTGGCAAGCAGGTTGTCCATCAGTTCTGAAGATCGGGGATCAGCGTGAGTTGGCGAACCGGTGATGCTTCGCTGACGAAACCCCAGGCTTCAAACACGGTGGGATCGGGATGCGTGATGCGCTGCTCCGTTCCATGGCGCTCCATTTGGAACCCTTCGCTTGACATGCGCCGCATCAAACTGGCCGACTCCTCAAAGCGGGCAGCCATCGCTTCGAGGCTTGAGCAGTCAGCGGTGAGACCGGATTCACGCCAGGTGAAATAGGTCATCCTGCCTTGCCGCCTCAAAACATGACTTTAAGGGATGTGAGCGGTGGAAAGCGTTCGTTTTGGATCTCAAAAATCCTGTGAGTACCGGCTATGCCGTTTAGGCCTCCATTCAAAGAGAAACAGTGATGTTGTCACTCAAAAAGCTTGAAAATGTCGGTCATTCTTTTCTGTATCAGGGCCATTTTTAAGAAGGTATTGACTTTCTGCGCTACGCAACCAAGTTCAATTTCGTTGTCGATCTGAAGCAACTGCATCCTTCAGCTCACTTCAATGATGGTCCTCGGGATTGGATCAAACGATCGGCGCTTAGGGACGCAGCACCAGTCCGAGGAGGACAAGTCCTGCTGTGACCAGCCAGAACGCGGGCACCACGCTTCGTTCATCGGTGCCGCCCAGCTCAAAGTGGTGATGCAGCGGCGCCATGCGGAACACGCGTCGCCCCTGACCATCAGGGCCTTTTGTGGCCTTGAACACCCAAACCTGGATGATCACGGAGAGGGATTCCGCGACGAAGACGCCTCCCATCACCAGCAGGGGCCAGAGGCTGTTGGACAACAGAGCCACACCGCTGAGGGCGGCTCCCATAGCCAGGGATCCCGTGTCGCCCATGAAGGCCCGAGCCGGGTTTCGGTTGTGCACTAGAAACCCAAGCCATGCCCCGGCCATGGTCATGCAGAAGCCAGCCAAGGCGGGATCTCCGTTGTCTCCCCGGAGCATCAGTTGAAGTGCCAGACCGGTAAACACCAGTGCTCCGCAGCCGCTAGCCAAGCCATCCAGGCCATCGGTGAGGTTGGTGGCGTTGCTCTCCGCCAGAACGACAAACAGCCCCAGCGGCCAGATCAGAAGCCCTAAGGGCAGTTCAAGGCCAAAGGGCAGGGCAATGCTGCTGCTGATCCAGCCCTGCCAGGCAGCGATGGCCAGAAAGGCTGCGGCTGCCATGGCTTGCAGCAGCAATTTTCCTCGCGCCGTCAGGCCAGCATTGGTGTGTTTGGTGAGGCTGCTCCAGTCATCGATGCCGCCGATCAGCATGAACGCCAGGGTCTGGGCTGCCAAGCAGAGCAGTTGTTGTGACGCCACGGCGTCCCGTGTGATCAGGCTCCCGAGAATGACCCCGACGGGAACCACCAGAAGGCCCCCCATTGTTGGCGTTCCCGCCTTGCTCTGATGGGCTTTCGGGCCTTCCTCACGGATGAACTGCCCCATCTTCAAGCGCCGCAGAAGGGGAATGCCCAAGGCTGCAGTCGCTGTTGCGCAGACCGCTGAAATCAAGAGCGGCAGGCTCAGTTGCGCATTGGTGATCCACTTGTCGGCTGCAAAGCTGGTCATCAAGACCACCAGCATCAGCAAGCTGGCACTCAATGAGCCGTTCTCCCACCAAGGACGGTGGTTCAAATCCGTGGATTGCAAAGCTGCACTGGACTGATCGCTGGGACCCTAGGTGAGTCGCTCAGTGGCGACCAGTCAGTGCTTGGGGGACGTCAGTCCTCCCACTGCTCCTCGTTTTGCTCGTCATCCTTGTTGTAATCCTCTTTCTCACCCATGAGCGCGGAGAGTTCCTCCTCTTCGACCGTGCTCACCTCAGGTGAACCGGATTCTTCGTCGGCAACGAGACGGCCGCTGGTTTCCAGCCAGGACAGAAGGTCAGGCTCCTCACGCAGGGGCAGCACGGGTGCAGGGTCGCGGCGCCCGTAGCGGGTGAGGGACGGGTTGACGCTGTCCAGGGCGTTTGAATCAACCAGAGCACTCATGCAGGGAGGGACGCGGGCCAATCAACCAAGATAGACCATGTGCTGTTTTTGACCCTCTACTGAACAAATCTGCGCTGCTCGTTCTTCTGTGGGGTCTGGCCCTGATCATCAGCTCTGGTCTGCATTGGTGGGGTTTGCAGCGGCCTGAACCGTTGCAGACCTCCTGGACCCTGGCGCTGCTGCTGGTCTTTGTTCCGGCTGCGGCGTTGGCTGCATGGTTGCTTGCGGCTTCTCCACAGGTGGCGGCCGGCGAGACGAGAGAATCAGACGATTGTGATCAGGAGACCCATTGATGGGCCGCGCCAAGAAGGTGGTACTCGCCTATTCCGGGGGAGTTGATACCAGTGTCTGCATCCCGTACCTCAAGCAGGAATGGGGTGTTGAGGATGTCATCACCTTTGCCGCTGATCTCGGCCAGGGCGATGAGCTGGAGCCGATTCGTCAGAAAGCGCTGGATGCGGGTGCCAGTCAGTCGCTCGTGGGAGATCTGATCGAGCCCTTCATCAAGGATTTCGCTTTTCCGGCGATTCGTGCCAACGCCCTCTACGAAGGCCGTTACCCCCTCTCCACGGCCCTGGCGAGGCCTTTGATCGCGAAGCGCCTGGTGGAGGTGGCCCGGGAAGTGGGTGCCGATGCTGTTGCCCATGGATGCACAGGCAAGGGCAATGATCAGGTGCGTTTCGATGTGGCCATCGCTGCGTTGGCACCGGACCTCAAGGTGCTCACCCCAGCCCGTGAGTGGGGCATGAGCCGTGAGGAGACCATCGCCTACGGCGAACGCTTTGGTCTGCCCGCACCGGTGAGCAAGAAGTCGCCTTACTCGATCGATCTCAATCTGCTGGGCCGCAGCATTGAAGCCGGACCCCTTGAAGACCCGATGGTGGCTCCGCCGGAGGAGGTGTTTGCGATGACGCGATCGGTGGAGGCGGCTCCGGATGCCTCTGAAGAGATCGAGATTGCCTTTGAAGCAGGCAATCCTGTGGCGATCAACGGTCAGCAGCTGGACCCGGTGGCCTTGATCCGTGAAGCCAACCGCCTGGCGGGCACCCATGGCATCGGCCGTCTCGACATGATCGAGAACCGTGTGGTGGGGATCAAATCCCGGGAGATCTACGAAACGCCTGGCCTTTTGCTGTTGATCCAGGCCCACCAGGAACTGGAAAGCCTGACCCTGGCCGCCGATGTGCTGCGCAGCAAGCGGCAATTGGAAATGCAGTGGGCCGATCTCGTCTACCAGGGCCTTTGGTTTGGCCCTCTCAAGGATGCTCTGGACGGCTTCATGGACCGCACCCAGACCACCGTCAATGGTGTCGTTCGTCTCCGGCTGCACAAAGGAACGGCCACGGTCACCGGCCGCGGTTCAGCCGACAGCAGCCTGTACGTCCCCGAAATGGCTTCTTACGGCAGTGAGGATCAGTTCGATCACCGCGCTGCAGAGGGCTTTATCTACGTCTGGGGTCTGCCGACCCGACTCTGGTCAGCATCCCAGCGCCGTTCAAGCTGAGCGCTGCCGCTTCTGCAGGAAGTTGAGAAGCCTCAGGCCCGGAAAACGCACAACGTTATCCGGTTCTGAGCTTCCAGGCAGGGCTGGCTGAGGCCGTTCGATCCGGTCTTGATCAACCTGTTCAGCCAGCAGTTGATAACGCTCCATCAACGGCTCAAGCCGCTGTTGGAAACGTCGTTCAAAGACGTCCGGCAGTTCGGCCAGAAGCTCGTTGTGGGCCTCGATCTCGGAAATTCTCTGTTTCAGCAACCGAATCACTTCAGCGTCGCCATGACGCTCGTTCCAAACAGGTTCGGTTGGTTGAGGGTGGTCGTGTTTCGAATCCATGGGCGGACGGTATCGCCCACCCACGAATCCAACAATGCTGATCAGTCAGCTGATGCAGCGGCTTCGGCCTGTTGCTGTTGAGCAGCTTCGCTGCCCGGCATCACCCGAGGTGCGGGAAGGGGACCTTCCTGCTTCACGGTCAGATAGCGGATTACATCCTCACTGAGGCGCATTGCCTTCTCGAGAACAGCAACGTGCTGGCCATCGCCGTTGTGGCTCAGTTGCACGTAAATGCCTTCCTTGTGCTTCGCAATCGGATAGGCCAGACGGCGCTTGCCACGCATCTGGTTGTCCAGCACGTCGGCACCAGCTTCCACGAGCATGTCGCGGTACTTGGTGAGATGGCTTTCAACTTCTTCCTCCGGAATGTCCGGACGAAGGATGTACATGGTTTCGTAATACGGATCGTGCGTCATGGGCAGCACCGAAGGGGCATCAGGCTCACCGAAGTGAGCGACGGATCTAACACCATATCCCCTGGCGTGCCCCCGAAGCTTCAGTAGAGCTGCATGCGTACGGCTTGGCTGATGCCGGGAAGATCCGGTTCGCGACCGCGCCAGCACTCCACCAGGGCGAACAGAAGGATCGCCAGCACCGCCACCACAACCGTGCTGGACAGGGTGCCCAGCAGCAGGCTGCCTCCGGCAATCGGTTTGAGAAGGATCCCAAACGCGAAGCTCAGCACAACGATGACGATGTCGGTGAGCAGGGCCTGCAGGGTGTTGAAGCGCAGGAAGTAGGGAACGGCTGGATTCCGCACCACCGCCAGAAACAGCACGAAGAACAGCAGCAGGCCACCGAAGGGAACCCCCCGATCCAATTGGATCAGCGGTACTGCAGGAACGATCAGCAGCCTCAGCAACGGGATCTGGTTGAACACACCGTCAGCCCCGAGGCCAAAGGGAATGGCGTCACTCCAGGGGAGCAGGTACACCAGCGGTGCAAGCAGCCGCTGCCAGAGGGGAATCTGCACGGTGGAGCTAGGGATTGTTGGGACCTTAGGTCGCAAGAGCAGTGGTGGCGGCGCTGCGCATCGCCTCGACGGGAACGTTGTCACGTCCACTCCACAGCCGCAGCGAGGCAGCGCCCTGCTGCACCAGCATCTCGAGGCCATCGATGCAGCGGTGGCCCCGTTGTTGCCCAGCGGCGAGCCAGCTGGTGGGCCTTGGTGTGTAGATCAGGTCGTACAGCACCGCTTCTCCGTTCAGGTTTGTCCAGAGTTCGGCCCCCAGTGGCATCGCCTCGGGGTCGCCGTGCTGGGCCATCCCGACCGGGGTGGTGTTCACCACGAGAGCCGCTCGGGCGATGGCGTCGTTGAGCTGACCTGCGTTGTCAAGAAAGGGCGTCAGGGGGGGCTTGTCCTGCTGCAGATCAGTGATGAAGGCTTGCAGTGCCTCGCTTCGCCGTCCCACAACGGTGATGCTGCTGAGGTTCAGGGTCTGCAGACCGGCGACCACGGCTCGAGCTGATCCGCCGCAGCCGATCACCACGGCATGGCGACCTGCCCAGGCGTCGTTGGCACCGAGGGGTGCCAGAAAGCCCTCCACGTCGGTGTTGGTGCCGAACCAGCCACCGCCCGCTCCCGGAATCAGGGTGTTGACGGCACCGAGCCGTTTCGCCAGTGGGCTCAGCCCTTCGCAGAGCTCGGCGATGGCTTGTTTGTGGGGGATGGTGACGTTGAGGCCCTGGCAGCCAACGGCTCTGAGACCCTTCAACACCTGATCAAGGTTTTCGCTTGTGCAGGGCAGGGTCAGGTAGCGCCAGTTGAGCCCCATGCTTTCGATGGCGGCGTTCTGCATCACCGGCGAAAGCGAGTGGCGCACTGGATTGCCAAGCAGGCCCACAAGGCTGGTGTCGCCGTTGATCATTGCCAGGGCCGGATCGCTCCACCAGCCTGCCTGTTCGGGAACCACACCTCGCCTGTCACCGGGTCTGCTGTGGAGGATGAGCCCATTCAAATCACCATTTCTGGAGGTGGGCACCGATGGGCAAGGTTGTCGGCATTGACCTTGGCACCACGAACAGCTGTGTTTCCGTGATGGAGGGCGGCAAGCCCACCGTGATCGCGAACGCCGAGGGCTTCCGCACCACGCCCTCCGTGGTTGCTTACACCAAGAACCAGGATCAGCTGGTGGGTCAGATCGCCAAACGTCAGGCGGTGATGAACCCGGATAACACCTTCTATTCCGTCAAGCGTTTCATCGGCCGTCGGGTTGATGAGGTGAACGAGGAATCAAAAGAGGTGAGCTACGGCGTCGAAAAAGCCGGCTCCAACGTGAAGGTGAAGTGCCCGGTTCTCGACAAGCAATTCGCGCCTGAAGAGGTTTCCGCTCAGGTGCTGCGCAAGCTGGCCGAGGACGCCGGTAAATATCTCGGTGAAACCGTCAGCCAAGCGGTAATCACCGTTCCCGCTTACTTCAACGACTCCCAGCGCCAGGCCACCAAGGACGCCGGCAAAATCGCTGGCCTTGAGGTGCTGCGCATCATCAACGAGCCCACCGCTGCGGCTCTGGCCTACGGCCTCGACAAGAAGAGCAACGAGCGCATCCTGGTCTTCGACCTGGGCGGCGGCACCTTCGACGTGTCCGTTCTGGAAGTTGGCGACGGCGTGTTTGAGGTGTTGTCCACCGCTGGTGACACGCACCTCGGCGGTGACGACTTCGACAAGGTGATCGTTGATCACCTGGCTGAGACCTTCAAATCCAACGAAGGCATCGATCTGCGTCAGGACAAGCAGGCCCTGCAGCGCCTCACCGAAGCCGCTGAAAAAGCCAAGGTGGAGCTGTCCAACGCCACCCAGAGCGAGATCAACCTGCCGTTCATCACGGCCACGCCTGAGGGTCCCAAGCACCTGGATCTCACCCTCACCCGCGCCAAGTTCGAGGAACTGGCTTCCAAGCTGATCGACCGCTGCGCCATGCCTGTGGAGCAGGCGCTCAAGGACGCCAAGCTCTCCTCCGGCGAGCTGGACGAGATCGTGATGGTGGGTGGTTCCACCCGCATTCCGGCCGTGCTCGAACTGGTCAAGCGCATCACCGGCAAAGACCCCAACCAGACGGTGAACCCCGATGAGGTGGTGGCTGTTGGTGCTGCCATTCAGGGCGGTGTGCTGGCCGGCGAGGTGAAGGACATCCTTCTGCTCGACGTCACGCCCCTCTCCCTGGGTGTGGAGACCCTCGGCGGTGTGATGACCAAGATGATCACCCGCAACACCACGGTTCCCACCAAGAAGACCGAGACCTACTCCACGGCTGTGGATGGTCAGACCAACGTGGAAATCCACGTGCTCCAGGGTGAGCGCGAGATGGCGTCCGACAACAAGTCGCTTGGAACCTTCCGTCTCGATGGCATTCCCCCGGCTCCCCGGGGCGTGCCTCAGATCGAAGTGACCTTCGATATCGACGCCAACGGCATCCTCAGCGTCACCGCCAAGGACAAGGGCAGCGGCAAGGAGCAGTCCATCTCGATTACCGGTGCGTCGACTCTCTCGGATTCCGAGGTCGACAAGATGGTTAAGGACGCCGAGGCCAACGCCAGCGCTGACAAGGAGAAGCGCGAAAAGATCGACCTCAAGAACCAGGCCGAAACCCTCGTCTACCAGGCTGAAAAGCAGATGGGAGAACTGGGCGACAAGGTTGATGCCGACGCCAAGGCGAAGCTGGAGGAGAAGCGCCTCAAGCTCAAGGAAGCCACCGAGAAGGACGACTACGACGCGATGAAGACCCTGTTGGAGGAACTGCAGCAGGAGCTCTACACCGTGGGCGCATCCGTCTATCAGCAGGAAGGGGCTGCAGCTGGTGCTGGTGCGCCTGGTGCTGACGCCGGTGCCGGAGCCAACGCCGGTGGTGGCGATGCCAGTGATGACGTCATCGACGCGGAATTCACCGAGACCAAGTGATCGGTTGATTCACCAACGCGCTAGGGCCCTGCGGGGCCCTTTTTTTATGCCTGCTCAAGTGATCTCTGCTCGAGTTCAGCGGCGACCCACTCGGCGGTGCCAGGCGTGAGCAGAACGCCGTTGCGATAGTGCCCACTGGCAAGGATCAACCCGGGTTCCAGCTCCTCCAGCAGAGGGGCAGGGCGATCCACGGGCCGGGCTCGCAGGCCACTCCAATGGCCAACCACCGTGGCTGAGCGCAGCCACTCCGGTGCCCGCTCATTCAGGTTGCGCATCAGCGTCAGAGGATCCTCCGAAGCGTGATCGCCCGGTTCCACGGTGGCCCCGAGCAGCAATCGCCCGGGTGCGGTTGGAATCAGGTTGAAGCCCTGATCCACCAGCACCGAGGGCCAGTTGTTCCACGTTGTCGGACCCGTTGTCAGTTCCAGTGACAGGGCCTGGCCCAACACCGGTGTCATCGGTCGGGCTTGGCCCAGAGGTTCCAGCAAGACGTCCGAGCTCAGGGCCGTGCAGAGCACCACAAGCTTGTGAACGGAGCTGTCTCTATCGGCGCGATGCACATGCCAGTGGTTGTCGTTGCGCTCCAGACGGATCACTGCCGTGGCATTCAGCTCCACGCTTTGCTCTGCCAGCGCCTGACGCAGGGCCCGTTGCAGCAGCAGTGGATCCACGCGACCGTCGTGGCGCGAGTGCAGGCCACCGTGACTGGCCGTAGGCCAGACAGCTGCCAGGTCGGAGCTGGTGACCATCTGCAGGCCCAGGTCAACGCGCTGGGCGGCCAGCACCTCCATCCGCTCAGCCGCTCGTTCATCCTCGGCGATTTGCAGCAGGCCCGCATGGAGTTTGAGGTCAGGCTGGTGGGCCTGCAGCGTTTCGATCCATTGCGGCCAGAGCTCCATGCTCCGGCGGCGCAGCCTCCAGCCCCGTCCGCTGCTGCGGCGAAACACGTGGCCCATCAGCACCCCGAGGGATGCCGAGGTTCCACTCAAATCGTTTGCTGATCCCTCGCGATCAACGGACTGGTTCAGGCGAGGGTCGTAAACAGAAACATCGTGCCCTTGCTGGGCCAGATGCCAGGCGATGCCGAGGCCGATGGCCCCGGCACCAATCACTCCAATGGAGCGGGTCAGTTGAAGGCCTCAGCGGGGATCAGATCGCTGTAAGCATCAAACCCGGCAGCCACGGCGCTGTAGGACTTCTGCAGGCGGCTGAAGTCCTGCAGGCGTGCCGCTTCATCCAGATCGGCGAGAGCTTCTTTCAAGGAGCGGGCCACCTTGGTGGCTTCCTTGCGCTCGCTCTTGTCGAGGCGCTGATTGATGTATGACATTTCCCGGCTCACTTCCTGCATGGGGCCATGCAGGAGGTTGCGGGTGAACACCCAATCCTTTTCACTCACCAGCCGGGCCAGATCAGGCAGACGGGTCTTTGCGTCTTCAAAGGCTGCGGCCTGGCGGCGGATCACGCCCAGGTCGTCAGGATTGATGCCGGCAGCATTAACAGCCGGGGCTATCAGACCCAGGCTCAAAGCGACGCAGAGGCAGAACGCGGCAAGGCGGCTCAGAGCCTTCAGCATGGTGATTGAAAATTTCCCTGCGACTTTAACCAGCCCCTCCTGCGCGGGAGAATTTTGTTTTTCAAAGCGTTGTTGTGAGTGACGCCACCGTCATCCTTCAGATGATCTGCCCCGATCGGCCGGGCCTGGTCAGCGAATTGGCGGGTTGGGTGGCGGCCAACGGCGGCAGCATTCGCCATGCCGATCACCACACGGATGCGGGAGCTGGGGTGTTTCTCAGCCGGATTGAGTGGCAGCTCCAGGGATTCGGCATTCCCCGGGATGTGCTTCCTGAAGCGGCTCAGGCTCTGGGACAGCGGCTTGGTGGCGAAGCGCAGCTTCACTTCTCAGACGAGTATCCGCGTGTGGCGATTTTTGCCAGCAAGCAGAGCCACTGCCTGCAGGATCTGCTCTGGCGGGTTCAAAGCGGGGAGCTGCCGATGCAGGTTCCCCTGGTCATCGCCAACCATCCGGATCTGGAACCCCTGTGTGCATCCTTTGAGATTCCGTTTGTTTGTGTTCCCGTCAGTCGGGACACCAAAGCGGAAGCGGAGCAGCGGATCCTGGAGCTGCTTGAACAGAACAAGGTTGAACTTGCGGTGCTGGCCAAATACATGCAAGTGCTGAGCAGTGATTTCCTCGAGCGTTTCCCCCAGGTGATCAACATCCACCATTCGTTTCTGCCAGCATTCAAGGGTGCTCAGCCGTACCACCGGGCCTGGGATCGTGGGGTCAAGCTCATCGGCGCTACAGCCCACTACGTCACCGAAGATCTGGATGACGGCCCGATCATTGAGCAAACCACCGTTTCCGTCAGCCATCGGGACGAAGTGGAGGATCTGATCCGCAAGGGCCGTGACACGGAACGCCTTGCCTTGGCGCGGGCCCTTCGCTTGCATCTGCGCCGTCAGGTGATGGTCTATCGCGGGCGTACCGCTGTTTTTGCATGACGGCACGTCTGTACGCATGGCTGAGAGGCGACTGTCCGGTCGCCGCATCCCCCTGGGGTTGGTGCTTGTTTCAGCTCGGACTGCTGTTGCTTCCCTCGTCAGTGTTGCTGGCAAGCCTGCTGTTTGTGCCGGCCTTGGTCCTGGGCAGCCTCCGTCGTGAATGCGCCTACTGGCATGACCGCTGGAACTGGCCGCTTCTGTTGGCTGGCGGGCTCATGTTGCTCGGCTGTTTCAGCGCCTTGCGTGCTGACCTGGCTTGGGCAGGTCTGGCTAATTGGCTTCCTTTCTTTTGGGGATTCTGGGGGTTCCAGCCCTATGTGGCGGAGGCGGGGGCGCGCCGCCGAACGGCGCTCTGGATGGTGGCGGGCACGGTGCCTGTTGTGGTGACTGGATTGGGTCAGTTGTGGTTGGGTTGGCAGGGCCCCTGGCAGTTCTTGGGGGGCCTGGTGATCTGGTTCATGGCTCCTGGAGGTGAGCCGGAGGGCCGGCTGTCGGGTTTGTTCGATTACGCCAACATCGCCGCGGCCTGGTTGGCGCTGGTGTGGCCGTTGATGCTGGCGGCCCTGGTGCAACCCGGACTCGATCGCCGTCGTCGGAGTGTTGTTCTGATCCTGGCTGTCGCTTTGGTGACGGCTCTCGTGCTCACGGAGTCCCGCAACGGCTGGGGCGCGTTGGTGCTGGCGTTGCCCCTGGTGCTTGGACCGGTGAGTTGGCCCTGGTTGCTGCCCCTGTTGGCCCTGGGATTGATCCCTGTTCTGCTGGCGGTGTGGCCCGGTGTCCCGGAGCTGCTCCAGGACCCTGCCCGGGCATTGGTGCCTGAGTCGGTGTGGTCACGGCTCAGCGATAGCCGCTATGCGGGGGAGCGTGTCTTGGCCTCTACCCGTCTCAGTCAGTGGGGTGTGGCTTTGCAGTTAATCGCTGAACGCCCATGGCTGGGCTGGGGTGCTGCCGCTTTTTCTGTGCTGTACCCCTTGCGCATGGGTAAATGGCATGGCCATTCCCACAACCTGCCATTGGAGCTGGCGGTCAGCAGTGGGGTGCCGGCGGCGCTTGCGCTGGTGGGTCTGGTGCTGGTGTTGTTGATCGTCTCCTTGCGCTGCAGCCGCATGGGTTTGTTTGATCGTGCTTGGTGGGCTGCGGTGCTGGTGCTGGTGGTGCTTCACGGCACTGATATGCCGTTCTTTGACAGCCGCCTAAACATTGCCGGTTGGATTCTGTTGGCCGGACTGCGCAGTTGGATTCGGCAGACCGAGACGGCAGCGTTTAGCCCAGGTTGAGGGCCTCTTGCCTGTGTTCCTGCAGCTTCTCCTGACTCAAGGGGCCATCGAGATGGCACCAGGGCAACACCGTGTCAGAGGCCCATGCATCGTGCACCACGCTCTCCCAACTGGGAGGCAGCGGTAAGACAACGCCTGCGCTGCGGGCTTCAGGAAGTTCACCAGCCAGGGCTGCTCGGTAGGCCTTTTTCCAACCCCCCAGGCTTTCCTGGGAGCCGCGCACCGCAGCGATCACGGGGGCCAGGCGCCTGTCGCTTCGAGACAGCAGGGCCTGAATCACGCTCCAGCCATAGCTTTCCGGGCGCAGATCAATGCCTTTGGGTTTGAGACGTTTCGCCAGCAGCTTCAGGCGTTTTTCTGCTTCAGGGCGTACCCCTTGCCATTGGAACGGGGTGTGCGCCTTCGGCACAAAGGTGCTCACCCCCAAGGTGAAGCGCAGCCCAGGGGTGCCTTTCTTAAGGCTCAGCAGCAGCGCTGCGGTGCTTTCCACATCGTCGTTGTCTTCACAGGGAAGTCCCACCATTCCGTAGAGCTTCAAGGCCTTGAGGCCACCTTGCTTGGCATGGCGGGCGGCGGCTTCGATTTCTTCGCCGCTGAGCTTTTTGTTCACCACGCGGCGCATGCGCTCGCTGCCGCTTTCGATCGCGATGGTGAGGGATTTGCTGCCTCGTCCTGCCAACACTGCCGCCAGCTTCGGAGTGACCGTTGCGGCCCGCACGGAACTAACGCTGACGCGTAGGCCATCGAAACGATCTTGGGCTAGCCAATGGAGTAGATCGCCGAACTGGGGGTGCTGGGTTACGGACGCTCCCAGCAGCCCGAGGCGTTTGGTGGCTTTAAGGCCTTTTTCCACGGCCGGGATCAGCCCGTCATCCAACGACGGTGTTCGGAACGGCAGGGTCAGATAGCTGGCCAGGCAAAAGCGGCACAGTTCCGGGCAGCTGCGCACCACTTCCACCATGTGGATGTCAGGCCAAGCCGCTTCCGGCGTGATCACCGTCGAGTGGCTGAGGCTGTTGCCGCGCCATGTCTGTTTGGCCACCCGTTCTGGAAGAGTTGCATCCACCGGTGCCACCCCCAAAAGGGTGCCGTCCGCTGCATAGCGGGGTGCATGGAGCTCAGGCACGTAGATCCCCGGCACCCGGGCCAGATGCTGCAGTTGTTCGGCTCGGGGTTGGCCCTTCACGCTCTGAAGGGCATCGATAAAGGCGGGCAGCAGATCCTCGCCATCGCCCAGCAGCACGACATCAAAAAATGGTGCAAGGGGCTCGGGATTGGCGGTCAGTACAGGTCCGCCACCAAACACGATTGGATGCTCGTCGGTGCGCGCGTGGCTCCAGATCGGGATGCGCTGCTGTTCCAGCAGATCGAGCAGGACTGGTCCGTCGAGTTCCCAGCTGAGAGAAAGCCCAAATAGGTCGCAGTGCCTGTGGGGTGGATCTCCTTGATCAGTGAAGAGCCGGCGCACGTCGACGTCGGATCGCATCGCCAGGGTGGACCAGACGATCTGATAACCGAGGCTGGTGATGCCCACGGTGTAGGTGCTGGGAAAGGCCAGCACCGTGCGCAGGGCTCCGGGTTCCGGTGTGGCCGGATCGAACAGCAGCGTTTCCTGGTTCAGCTGGGGCCTCCTGTTGGGCCTGATGGTGGGGTTGGCGGCGTGAACGGACGTCTGTAGCGATTGAGCTTCATGGCCATCCGATCTTCAGCGTCGAGTTCCATGCCCATCTGACGCTCGTAGATCGAGTGGGGGTGGAATAGTCGGGCGATCACAAAGCTGGTGAGACAGGCCACCAGGATCGGTTTGAGGATCAGCAGATCCTTGGTGAGGGCAAAGGCCAGGAACATCGCCGAGATTGGCGTGCGGGAACAGCCTGCAACGAAGGCGCCCATTCCCGCGAACACATAGGTGGTGGGCACATGGCCGGTGAGGGCCTCAACACCGGAACCACCGGCCAGGCCAATGGCCCCTCCCAGCGTCAGCATCGGCATGAACAGTCCCCCTGGCGCTCCTGAGCCCGCTGCCAGTCCGGTGCTGAAGAAGAGCACCACAAAGCTGGCGAGGGCCAGGCTGATATCGGCCTTGCCGGCTCCAATCAGGTGCTTCAGTTCGCTGGGGTTATGGAAGGCATCCGGCAGGGCTGCATAGACGCAGCCCAGCACGAGCCCGCTCACGGTCATGCGCAGGATCAGACGGTCTCCGAACCAACGGTTGCCCTGCCGCTGCATGGTGAGCACATAGCGGGTGTAAAGCTCCGCCAGCACACCGATCACCACACCGAGAGCCACCAGATACAGCAGATCCACCGGCAGGAAGCGCACCAAGGGGGTGTATTCCCGTTCCAGTTGAAACCCGATGGTGCTGTTGAGCCCGCCGCCCCCGGGGTTGAGGCCAAGAAAGCCGAGCACATCCGCCAGGGTGTCGGCCGAGAAGGTGGTGATGATCACCAGCAGCAGCACCACGGGCCTGGCGGAGTGGAGCAGCTCCTCGATCGCGTAGATGAATCCACCGATGGGAGCACTGAACACGGCGGCAATACCGGCACCACCACCGGCGGCCACAATCACCCGGCGAAAGGCCACCGGTGCCCGCAGCCAGCGGGACATCTGCCAGGCCACGGAGCCGCCCATCTGAACGGCGGGGCCTTCCGGACCCAGAGGGAAACCCGAGCCGATGGCAATAATGCCGGCCACCAGTTTCACCAGGCCCACCCGAAGCCCCATCGGAACTGACCGGTGGCACAGGAAGCCCATGATGTGGGTGATCCCGGCTCCGCCAGCGGCTGGAGACAGGTTGGTGATCAACCAGGCCGAGACCATGCCGCCGAGGGCGCCGAGGGCGGGGAGTACCACCCAGGCTGGAAATTCATCGAGCAGGTCGAGCCGCCAATCCCGCAGCAGGCTGATGCCGCTGGTGAACAGCAGGCCGGTGATGGCAGCCCCAAGGCCCGTGAGCGCCAGAGCCAAAACCACCACCAGCCAGCGGCGTTCCAACAACCTCCTGATGCTCCGGCTGGAGCCCAGGAGGTGGCGTCGTTGCTTGGGTTCGCTCAGGGATGGCACAGATGAGGTGATCCGGAATCAGGCCTGAGCCAGAACGGTTGCTGCGTCGTCAGCATTGACCACGCGCCCCTGGTCTTCAAAGCCGCTGATCTGATCGAAGTTCAGGTAGCGGTAGAGCTCATCGGAGAGAGGGTCGATCTTCTCGGCCGCAATGCTGCGGTATTCCTCCGGGGTGGGAATGCGTCCCAGCTGGGCGCAGACGGCGGCCAGTTCGGCACTGCCCAGGTACACCTGAGCACCCTTGCCCAGGCGGTTGTTGAAGTTGCGGGTGCTGGTGGAGAACACGGTCGTGTTGTCTTCCACGCGGGCCTGGTTGCCCATGCAGAGGGAGCAACCCGGCATCTCCATGCGGGACCCGGCGGCCTCGAAGGTGGCGTAATAGCCCTCCTCCTTCAGGGTCTCTTCGTCCATCCGCGTTGGGGGACAGACCCACAGGCGCGCCGTGTTCTGGCCGGCGCCTTCCAGCACCTTGGCCGCGGCGCGGTAGTGGCCGATGTTGGTCATGCAGGAGCCGATGAACACCTCCTGCACAGGGTCACCAGCCACCTCGCTGAGCAGCTTCACGTTGTCGGGATCGTTGGGGCAGGCCACCACCGGTTCGGTGAGGTCGTCGAGGTTGATCTCCAGCACTTCCGCGTACTCCGCGTCTGCGTCAGCACTCATCAGCTTGGGATTCGCCAGCCAGGCCTCCATCTCCTTGATCCGGCGGGCCAGGGTGCGGGCGTCGCTGTAGCCGCGGGCGATCATGTTTTTCAGCAGCGCCACGTTGCTGCGCAGGTATTCGCTCACCGTGTCTTCGGAGAGCTTGATCGTGCAGCCGGCGCAGGAGCGTTCGGCGCTGGCATCGGTGAGTTCGAAGGCCTGTTCCAGCTTCAGGTCGGGCAGACCTTCGATCTCCATGATCCGGCCGTTGAACAGGTTCTTCTTGTTGGCCTTTTCAACGGTGAGCAGTCCCCGCTGAATGGCCACCCAGGGGATGGCGTTCACCACGTCCCGGAGCGTGACGCCCGGTTGCAGGGATCCGCTGAAGCGCACCAGCACCGATTCAGGCATGTCCAGTGGCATGGCGCCGATGGCGGCTGCAAAGGCCACCACCCCAGAGCCGCCTGGGAAGGAAATGCCGAGGGGGAAGCGGGTGTGGCTGTCGCCGCCGGTGCCGACGGTGTCGGGCAGAAGCATCCGGTTCAGCCAGCTGTGGATGATGCCGTCACCGGGCCGAAGAGCCACGCCACCGCGCTGGGCGAAGAAGTCGGGCAGTTCGTTCTGGGTCTGCAGATCCACCGGCTTCGGATAAGCGGCGGTGTGGCAGAAGCTCTGCATCACCAGGTCGGAGGAGAAGCCCAGGCAGGCCAGTTCCTTCATTTCGTCCCGCGTCATCGGGCCGGTGGTGTCCTGGGAGCCGACGGTGGTCATCAGCGGTTCGCAGCTGGTGCCGGGTCGGACGCCTGCAAGACCGCAGGCCTTGCCCACCATCTTCTGCGCCAAGGTGAAGCCCTTGCCGGTGTCTGCCGGGGCTGAGGGGCGGATGAACAGATCCGAAGGGGTGAGGCCAAGCTTGGCGCGCACCTTGTCGGTGAGGGCGCGACCGATCATCAGGGGGATGCGACCGCCGGCCCGCACCTCGTCGCTGATGGTGGTGGGCTTCAGCTCGAACCGACTCACAACCTTGTCGTCCCGTTCGATCGTGCCGGCGTGGGGGCGAATGGTGATCACATCACCAGTGTTCAGGTCGGTGACATCGCATTCGATCGGCAGGGCACCGGAGTCTTCAGCGGTGTTGAAGAAGATCGGGGCGATCTTGCCGCCAAGGATCACGCCGCCGGCCCGTTTGTTGGGCACATGGGGAATGTCATTGCCGGTGTGCCAGAGCACCGAATTGATGGCGCTCTTGCGGGAGCTGCCGGTTCCCACCACATCACCGACGTAGGCCACGGGATGGCCTTTCTCTTTCAGGTTTGCGATGGTTTTCAGTCCCTCTGGATCGCGGGTCTCGAGCATCGCCAGGGCATGGACGGGGATGTCCGGCCGGGTGGTGGCGTGGGTGGCCGGCGACAGATCGTCCGTGTTGGTTTCGCCTTCAACCTTGAAGACCGTCACGGTGATGCTCTCGGCCAGTTCGGGCTTGGCGGTGAACCACTCGGCTGCGGCCCAGCTGTCCACAACTTGCTTGGCGAAGCGGTTGTCCGCCGCCAGATCCATCACTTCGTTGAAGGCGTCGTAGACCAGCAGCGTTCGGCTGAGTCCCTCAGCAGCACAGCCAGCCAGTGCAGCGTCGGAGTGCTTCAGCAGCTCGATCAGGGCGGCGACGTTGTATCCCCCCACCATGGTTCCCAGCAGCCGGGTGGCCTCCAGTGGTGACACCAGGGGGCTTTTGGCGTCTCCCTGAGCCACGGCACTGAGCCAGGTGGCCTTCACGTAAGCCGCTTCATCCACACCCGGTGGGATCCGCTCGCTGAGCAGGTGCAGCAGGAACTCCTCCTCGCCGGCGGGAGGGTTCTGCAGCAATTCGGTCAGTCCCTGGGTCTGCTCGGCGTTGAGCGGAAGAGCGGGAACGCCCTGGGCTTCCCGGGCGGCGGCCAGCTCGCGGTAAGCGCTCAGCATGGAGATCTCTGTTCAGGGATGACCACCATTCTTCCGGACCGTGTCTGTTGCCAGTGAGCGGGGTGCGTAGCCTTGGTCGGAGTCTCGCGTCCAGTCATGGCCACCACCTCCGATTTGCATGTGGTGGAGACACGTCCTTTGGTGGCCCCTGCTGTGTTGCATCAGGAGCTGCCCATGGACGCGGCGGCACTCGAAACCGTGGCGTCAGCCCGCCGGCGCATTCAAGAGATCCTCAGTGGTCGTGATCAGCGTTTGCTGGTGGTGGTGGGCCCCTGCTCTGTTCACGACGTCAAGGCTGCCCGGGAGTATGCCCAGCGCCTGGCTCCGATCCGCGAGCGCTTGAAGGATCAGCTCGAGGTGGTGATGCGGGTGTATTTCGAGAAGCCGCGCACCACGGTTGGTTGGAAGGGACTGATCAATGACCCCCATCTCGACGACTCCTACGACATCAACACCGGCCTGCGGCGGGCCCGGGGACTGCTGTTGGATCTCGCCCGGGAGGGGATGCCTGCTGCAACGGAACTGCTCGATCCCGTTGTTCCGCAGTACATCGCTGATTTGATCAGCTGGACCGCGATCGGTGCCAGGACGACGGAAAGTCAGACCCACCGCGAAATGGCCTCAGGGTTGTCGATGCCGATCGGCTACAAGAACAGCACCAACGGCAGCGCCACCATCGCGATCAATGCCATGCAGGCGGCAGCCAAGCCGCATCACTTCCTCGGCATCAATCGCGATGGTCATGCCTCGATCGTCAGCACCACGGGCAATCCCTACGGCCACCTCGTGCTGCGCGGCGGCAGCCAGGGCAGCAATTACCACTTGGAAGCTGTGCAGGAGTCCGCAGCCGAGTTGAGCAAAGCCGGTCTGCAGGATCGTCTGATGGTGGATTGCAGCCATGCCAATAGCAACAAAGACTTCCGCCGACAGGCGGAGGTGCTGGCCAGCGTTGCCGAGCAGTTGCGGGGGGGCTCCAATCACGTGATGGGCGTGATGATCGAGAGCCATCTGGTGGAAGGCAACCAGAAGCTCAACGCCGACCTGACGCAGCTCACCTATGGCCAGAGCGTCACGGATGCCTGCATCAGCCTCGAGACCACCGAAACCCTGTTGGAGGATCTGGCCGCGGCTGTGGCCAGTCGCAAACAGACGGTTACCGCCTGAGCATCAACGCCTTGGTTCAAACCACCAGTTGACTCCACAGCACCCCCACGCTGAGGGGAACGCTGAGGTTGTCGAGACCGCGCCAGCTGAGCTGTTCCAAACCGGTTGCCATGGCCACCATGCCAAGGGCTGCTGGCAGGGATAGGTCAGCCCCCGACCATCGCGCCAGGCCGATCAGCACCAGGCCTGAGACAACGGCCATGGTCATCGTGCCGACGCTTGATTTGGTCTGACCAAACAGAACCCACTTCGGGGACACGACGTTGCGGCCGATCAACCCTGCAAGCCCATCCCCTAAGGCCATCACCAGAACCCCGGCGGACACCGCATCGGCTCGGGTTGGCCAGAACGGCAGAAGCAGCGTTGTGATTGCGATGCCGTAGGCGATGGTGCCGTAGCTGTTGCGATCAACATCCTCAACAGCGGGGATGAAGCGCCATTGGTGGTTGATCGTCGTCACAACGGTGATCACCGCCGCAACAGGCAGGGCAACAACGAAGGGAATTTCAAAGAACCAGGCCAAAGGAACCACGGCTCCGGTTCCGATGTGCACAATTTTTCGGCTCAGTTCCCGTTGATTCGGCCGAAGCCGGCGGCACAACACGGCGCCTGCTACCACCATCGCCATCCAGGTCAGGATGGCGATGAGTCCGGTGATGGAAAGCAAGTGGCTTAGGCGGCTTGTTGGTGGTTGGTCATGGCGCGCAGCTTGAGAATCGCTTTGGCCTCCAGCTGTCGGACGCGCTCACGGGACACATTGATCTGACGACCGATCTCCGCAAGGGTCAGAGGCTCTTCACCACCAAGACCGAACCGCAACTTCAGAATCTTCTGCTCGCGTTCGTTCAGCTGCGAGAGCCAGCCCCCCAGATGTTCCTTCTGGATGCTGCGATCCATCCCCTCCATCGGTTCTTCACCGTTGGGATCCGGGATCAGTTCACCCAGGGTGCTGCGATCTTCCTCGCCACGGGCATGGGCATCCAGCGATGCACAAGGTGCGCTCTGGGAGATCAGATCCTCCAGTTCCCGGGGCTCGATGCCCATGGCACTTGCCAACTCCAGCCGATTCGGTTGACGACCGAAGCGGTGGGACAGCTCCCGGGAGATGCGACGCATCTTGGAGAGTTTTTCGCTGATGTGGATCGGCAGGCGAATGGTGCGGGCGCTGTTGTCGATGGCCCGCGTCATGCCTTGACGAATCCACCAGTAGGCATAGGTGGAAAATTTGTAGCCCATGGCGGGGTCGAACTTGTCGACCGCTCGCTCCAGGCCGATGGCACCTTCCTGAACCAGATCGAGCAGCTCCAGGCCCTGGTTCTGGTATTTCTTCGCCACGCTCACCACGAGGCGGAGGTTGGCGGCCATCATCCTGTCGCGGGCCCGTTTGCCCATGCGGATCTTGTGGCGATGCCGGGAGGTCAGCTCCTCTTCCGGTAGCTCCTGAAGTTGCTTCATCGCTTGCACATGGTGTGCAAGTTCGATCTCTTCAGCTGCCGTCAGCAAGGGGATGCGTCCGATGCTGCTCAGATAAAAACCGATGGAGTCGGTGGCAAGCCGCCCTCCTTGTCGAGTTGATGGTCGACGTCCGGTGGACGGCAACGCAGGTTCCTTCTGGGACGACTGTTTTGTCGTGCCGGAAGATTCCAGAGGGATCCCCATCACCCTGGTCTCCTGAATGAATTTGGGCTGAACTTAGCACCAAGCAACAGTGCTGACTGTTTCGAATCGAAAGAATTTCAGGAGCTGAATCTTTGGGCTTTCAAAACAACTGATTCGGCCGTGATCGTGGTGGCTTCAACTTTGTTTTTGAAGGAATGTTGTATCGGATGTCACAGACGCAATCCCTTTGAAAACCAAAAGAATCACAAGGATTGGATGCCGTTGCTCCATTCCTTGATCAATTGAATCTGGGAATTGCGTTCCGAGGTGTCGTTTTCGGGTTTGCGCTGCACAAATGTGCCGTCGCTCTGCATGTCCCAGGCGGCCTGGTTGTCATTCAAGTACAGCTGCAGCAGGCGTTCCAGTTTCTGGCGATGCTCTGGGTCTTCGATCGGAGTGACTGCTTCAATGCGGCGGTCGAGGTTGCGGCTCATCCAGTCGGCACTGCCGATGTACACCTCCGGTGAGCCGCCGTTGGCGAAGGAAAAGATTCTCGAGTGTTCCAGGAACGGGCCGATGATGCTGATTACACGAATGTTTTCACTCAATCCTTCACAACCGGGATAGAGACTGCACATGCCGCGAATGATCAATTCGATCGTCACTCCGGCTTGGGAAGCTTCATAAAGAAGCGCAATGATCGTTGGGTCCACCAGGGAATTCATCTTGGCTCGGATCACGGCCTCTCGGCCCTGCTGAGCATGTTCAATTTCGCGGCGAATTAACAGCTCCATGCCTTTCCGCAGGGTGACGGGGGCTACGAGCAGGCGACGAAAACTTTGCTGCTTGGAAAAACCGGTGAGGTAATTGAACAGTTCCACCAGGTCTTGACCCAGTTCCTGGTTGGCGGTGAGCAGGCCCAGGTCGGTGTAGTGCTTGGAGGTTTTGGAGTTGTAGTTGCCCGTGCCGATGTGCGCATAGCTCTGCAGCTTGTCTTTTTCCTTGCGCACCACCAGAACAATCTTGGTGTGGGTTTTCAGCCCCAGCACCCCGTAGACCACATGCACTCCGGATTGCTCCAAGTGCCGGGCCCATTGGATGTTGTTGTCTTCGTCAAATCGTGCTTTCAATTCCACCAGTGCCATCACCTGCTTGCCGTTTTCGGCGGCACGGATCAGTGCAGCGATGATCGGCGAGTCTTTGGAGGTGCGGTAGAGCGTCATCTTGATGCCCATCACCTGGGGATCGTCCGCTGCCTGGTTGATGAACTCTTCGACGGTTGTCGAGAAGAGGTCATAGGGATGGTGCAGAAGGATGTCCTGACGGCGAATCACCGAGAAGATCGATCTGAACTCATCCGGCTTGATTGCTCCCTCGTCCAGCAGGTGTTGCTGACTGCGGGCTAGCACCGTCGGTGTCTGGCCTCCGTGGCTTTGGCTCTTGAGTTTCGGCAGCGGTAGGGCGGTCAGGCTGAGCAGGTCGTCCAGGCCCAGGGGACCATCAATCACATAGAGGTCTTCCTCTTCAACGCTGAGTCCTGTCATCAGCATCTCCACCACGTCCTGAGGCATTTCGTTGGGCACCTCGAGGCGCACCACCTCACCGCCCATGCGTCGCTTTCGCAGTCCTTGTTCCAGGGCCAGCATCAGGTCATCGGCTTCCAGATCCCTCAATTCCAGATCCGCATCCCGCGTCACGCGGAAGAAGTAGTGCCCCTCGATCGTCATGCCAGGGAACAGCTCCTTCAGGTTGAAGGCGATCACCTGCTCGAGGGCGATGGCGGTGTGAACGGGTTTGTGCTCCTGGCCGCTCAGGTGCGAGGGGATGGCGATGAAGCGAGGCAGATTTTTCTGGGGAACTTTCACCCGGGCAAATTGCCGTTGTCCTGTTTCCGGATCAACAACCACGGCCGCAACGTTGAGGCTCAGGTTGCTGACGAAGGGGAACGGATGGGCGGGGTCCACAGCCAGAGGTGTGAGCACCGGAAACACCGAGGTCTGGAAGGTGTCGTCAACCCATTGGCGTTGGTCTTCGTTCAGCTGTTTGTAATCGAGCAGCTCAACCTTGTGTTCCAGCAGCTTCGGCCTCAGGTGCTGGCGGTAATGCACCTGTTGCTCTCGCAGCAGGGGAATCAGCCGTTCCCGGATCGCCAGCAGCTGCTCCAACGGCGATTTGCCATCCTCACTTGGCTTGCTGACGCCCGCCTCCACCTGAGACTTCAGTGACGCCACGCGAACCATGAAGAATTCGTCGAGGTTGTTGCTGAAGATGGCGCTGAACTTGGCTTGATCGAGCAGAGGTGTGCGCGGATCCAGGGCCTGGGCCAGCACCCTTTCGTTGAAGGCGATCCAGCTCAGCTCCCGGTTGATGTAGTGCTCCGGGGCTAAGGCTGCTGCGCTCATGGGCTGAACGGCTCGGCGCTGGTGTCGTTAGCCGAAACGTAGCAATCAGGACTGGCTTGGTTGTGTGTCGGAGGTGTCCGGCAGAGGGCTGCCGGCCACCAGGCCGATCACGATCACCAGCACGGTTGCCGCAGCTGCAAACGGGCTCACTGGACCAAGCAGGTCGTAGCTGAATCCCGCCAGGGGAGGGCCGAGGAAACTGCCCAAACTTTGCAGGGCCTGCAGGCTGCCGAGGGCACTGCCTTGCCCTTCCCGACCCAGGCGCCGTGACACCAGGCTGCGCAGGCTTGGTGTGACCAATCCGGTGCCCAGGGCCAGGATGCCGACGGCAGTAAAGATGGCGCCCGCCCGATCGGATGCACCGACGCTGGGGATCAGCAGGCACCCAATGATCACCAGGCCGAGGCCCAGCAAGGTCAGACGCCATTCGCCAAACCGTTTCACCAGCGGTCCGATCAGCCCTCCTTGCACCACAGTGGCGACCACCCCCACCACCAGGAAGGCGGTGGTGGCGAGCTCAGGGCCCCAGCCGAAGCGCTGCTTGAAATAGAGCACCAGGATGGCGGTGAAGCCGTTGAAGGCCAGGAAGAAGAGGAAAAAAGCTCCGCACAGTCGCCCCACACTGGGGTTCATCAGCACCTGGCTCAGCCGTGCAAACGGATTGAGGTCGCGTTTTCTGGGCAGGTTTTTGCGGGATTCCTGGGGATGGGTTTCCGGCAGCACATTGAGCACCACCAAGAGGTTGAGTGCAGCAAAGCCTGTGGCCACCCAAACGGGAAGGGACACGGCCACCCGGGCCAGTTGCCCGCCAACGAAGGGTCCAAGGATGAACCCCAAACCAAAGGCCACGCCGATCAAGCCGAAGGCACGGGCTCGCTTGTCGGGAGGCGTGATGTCGGCGAGCACGGCGCTGGCTGTTGCTGCCGTACCGCCACTGATGCCGTCAATGATCCGTGCTGCGAACAACAACAGCAGGGGCAGCAGACTTTGGCTGGGCCAAGGCAGTGAAACCGTCACGGCAAACAGGCCAAGCCCCACCACGGATCCTGCGACGCAGATGCTGATCACGGGGCGGCGGCCGTAGCGATCACTGAGCGCTCCGATCAAGGGAGTGACCAGGAACTGCGCCAGGGCATAGCTTCCCGCTAACAGTCCCAGGGTTCGTCCGTCTGGGGCGAACTGGGCCAGGAGAAAGGGCAACAGCGGAAAAACAATGCTTTCGCTGAGGCGGTCGTTGAGCAGCGTGAGAAACGCGCTGAGCAGTGTGGGAATCCGAGGACGCTGCAAGCTTGCTGCCACGCAGGAGAGACTCACATTCCCACAAGCGGCTCCATGGCTTTGCGTCCGATCGCTCCGGAGGATCACCCGCTGTTGCGGGAGATCTATGCCGATGCGATCGAATCTCAGGCTCCCCTCCTTTATTCAGATGAACAAGTCAGGGCCTGGGCGGCTCTGGCCTGGTTGCCTGGCGTGCTCGATGCGAGTTTTCGGGAGGGCTCGGGATGGCTCACCACTGATGGTTCGGCCTTTGCGATCCGCTATCCGGAAGATCGTCTCTCGCTGCTCTACTGCCGTGGTTGTGCCTCGAGGCGGGGGCATGGCAGTGCCCTCCTGAAACGGATTGAGGCGGATGCGCTGGCGTCCGGCGTTCAACAATTACGAACGGAGGCCAGCCAGTTCAGCCGACCGTTGCTGGAGCGACGGGGCTGGTGTGTGGAAGCGCCAGAGACGATCCTGATTGGAGGCGTTCCGTTCGAGCGCTATCGGATGGTCAAGCTGTTTCGCCAAGCGCAGAGTTGATCAAGCTGGGCTTGGGCCTGGCCCATCTCCAGAACGGATGCTGCCCGTTGAATGCCCTGTTCCAGGGAATCACTGCAGCCGGCGAACCACAGATAGGCGCCGGCATTCCAGCGCAGGGCGTCGCAGAGAGGGCCTTTGTTCTGAAGGGCGTTTCGTGCCTGCTCCGCCCAGGTGGTGTCGTCAGCCCATTCCACGTCGGCGTCGTGACAGCCATGGTCACGGGGGTGCAGGATCAATCGCTCCGCTTTGCCATTCCGCACCCGGGCCGTGATGCAGGCTCGGCCGATGGGCAGGTCGGTGCCTCCTTCCAACCCCTTCACGGTGAGAACATCGGTTTCGCCGGCTTGCTTGAGGGCTTCCCAGGCGCGGGCTTCTGTTGGTGGGTGGACAAAGCCACTCACAAGGAGGTGGTCGCCTTGGTGGGGTGTCCAGAGCAGTTCCAGGCTGGCAACCGGGGGACGCTTGCCCAGTTCTTCGCGGTAGCCGATCAGGGTTTCCGCGATGGGGAAATGATCCGGCTGGTGAATCAGGGCGAAGCCGTTCTGCTGGAACCCGTCTGCAACGGCGCTGATCGACAGACCTGTGAGGTTGAGATCGAGAAGGCGGAACAGATCAACAGCGGTGACGCCGTATTTGATCGGCATCCGCTCACCGCCCTGCAGAACCACCGGCTGACCACAGGCCAACAGCACCAGCGCGGTGAGCGGGTAAATCGGCGCTGTGCGCGTGCGCCCGTCGTAGGGCATGCCGAAACACAACGGTGCTCGACTGCCAACAGTGGATTGCAACACCGGGCCATTGGCTCGGTAGGTGTCGAGCATCCCCGTGAGTTCTTGAGGTTCGGGCCGTCGGATGCGATGGGCAATCAGGAAGGCGCCGATCTGTGCGGGCGTCGCTTCGCCCTGCAGCATCAGCTCCATGGCATCAGCCGCTTCCTCACGACTCATGCCTTTGCTGGTGTGTTCACCGCTTCCTACCTTGCGCAGGTGCTGCTTGAAGCGGTCGCGGCCGGAGAGAACTGCGCTCGTCAAAGGTCCGGCCTCTAGCTGTGATCAGTCTTCAGGAGTGACTGACCCGGCAGGGGTAGCAATTGCTACGAAAGCTCAGGGCCTGCTCAGACGGGATAGCCCCTCGAAACTGCCATGGCGTGGGTGCTGCGGGTGGTGGCGTCCTTCGGCGTAATAGAGCCGCTCCAGCATCAGTTGGGGAGCAGTGGTTGGCGGAAGGAATTGCGCCTGCAGCAGGTTCGCCATCGATTGGAAGAATTGGCTCATTGCAAATTTCTTCTGTAAAACAAATTTCCCCGATCAAGAGCCTGTCGGCTGTGCTTGTTGCTTCAAAACAGGCTGTTGTTTTGTAGTTGATGCTTCATTGTTCAGTCAGCGTTTGCGCAACAGTTTCTCTGCTGCTGAGACGTTCCAACTTGGAATGCTGTTTTTGAGGCGGCTATAACAATTTTTCGTTCAATCATGACTGTTTCAGCTGTTCCCTCGACCCCGTCGTTGGCAGCTCCTTCCCAGGAGACCGTCACCGCCACCTTGATGGCTGCAAAGAAGGCCAAGGGCATGAGCTTTGCTGATCTGGAAGCAGCCCTGGGCCTCGATGAGGTCTGGATTGCTTCCTTGTTCTATGGACAAGCCACAGCTTCAAAAGAAGAGGCTGAAAAGCTGGCTGAGCTGCTCTCCCTTGACTCAGCCATCACCGCCGCTTTGCAGGAGTTCCCCACCAAGGGAAGCCTCGATCCAGTGATCCCCACTGATCCCTTGATCTATCGCTTCTACGAGATCATGCAGGTCTATGGCATGCCCCTGAAGGATGTGATCCAGGAGCATTTTGGTGACGGCATCATGAGCGCGATTGACTTCACGCTTGATGTCGACAAAGTGGAGGATCCCAAAGGTGATCGCGTCAAAATCACCATGTGCGGCAAGTTCCTGCCTTACAAAAAGTGGTGAACATTCAAGTGTCTTGATTGAAGACATCAAGCCCCGCCATCGCGGGGTTTTTTTATTGGCGGAATTGTTGGCTCAGTTGGGTGCTGGCCATTTTCCGCCGAACGTCGTCATTCAGCTCCTGGCTTAACTCCAGCAGGCAGCGCTGACTGGAAGGTGTGGCGATGCAACCGAGCGCGCGGAAGGCGGCCTCGGCAACAGGCAGGGAACCATTTCCACACAGCTCTGACAGCTTTTCGCTGATCAACACGCCATCGCGGCGTTGCAGAACCCGAATGGCGGCCACAACGACTGGATCGCGAAAATCATTCAAAACCTCTTGGCAGAACTGCAGCAGTTCACCGTCGTCGAGGCAATGGGATCGGAAGCTGAGCAGTTGAAGACCGGCAAGTCGGTGCAGTTGGCCCGGGTGATGCAGGCAATTCACCACCACCGATTCGGGAACTTCGGCACCCCAGCAGGCGAGAGCCTGAACCACCATCAGGTTGGCGTCCTCATCGTCTGAGGTTTGCTCGAGTTGAGCCAACAACCAATCGCGGGCTTCGCTCTGGTGGCAGAGTCCTGCCGCCATCACCAAATCGGGCAGAACCCCGTGGCTGGCGAGGAGGTCTTGGATCACGGGCCAGCCGCGCTCGGCCTGCATCCCCAGTTTTTCGCAGAGGGCTCGCCGCAGATCAACAGAAAGGCTGGGGGAGTAGACCTCCCCCAGCCAAGCGGGCTCCAAAGGAGCGCGTCGAGATCGGGCGAGCCGTTCCCAGAGAACGGCTTCGTCGTTCATGGATGGATCAGCGGGCACCCAGTTCAGCAGCGAGCTCACGCTCCAGCTTTTCATCGTGCTCGGTGGGCAGCACGTTCTCCATCGGCGTGCGATGGGTGCTGTAGAAGAGCATGCCGATGAACACCATGCCGCCCACGATGTTGCCGAGAGTGACAGGCAGCCAGTTCCAGAAGATCACCTTGGTGAAGGGGACGCCGGAACCGAGGATCGGGCCAGCGGTGTGCAGGAACTGGTTCACCACGATGTGCTCCATGCCCATCGACTGGAAGGCGGTGATCGGAAGCCAGCAGGCCAGGATCTTGCCGGGAACGCTCTTGCTCACCAGGGCCATGGTCACGCCCAGGCAAACCAACCAGTTGGCCACGAGTCCGCGCAGGAAGGCGAGGAAGAAGCCCATGCTTCCCAGGGCCTCGTACTTCTTCTCAACGTTGATTTGATTGAGGGCCATGATCTTCTGGGCCACGGCATCCCAGATCGGCGGGCCGACGTTGTCAGCAGCGCCATCCATGGTGCCGCTGGTGAGGCTGATGGCCATGATCACGGCCACAACGGCGGTGCCGATCCAGTTGCCGATCCACACCCAGACCCAGTTGCGGAAGGTGGCACCCCAGCTGCTCTTGCCCGCCCAGGTGGCCATCGGCAGCAGGGCGAAGTTGCCTGTCACCAGCTCCATGCCGAACAGCACGATGCTGGCGAAGCCGAAGGGGAACAGCAGCGATCCCACGAACGGGGCTTTGACGGTGATGCCCACGGTGAGGGCCAGGATCACCGCCAGGCCAAGGATGGCTCCGGAGTAAAAGCCACGGATCAGCAGGTTCTTCACGCTGACCGTTGATTTTTTGCCGCCGGCGGCAATCATGCCGTCGACAAGCTCATTGGGTAGGACGTAGTCCATCAGATGAGATTGAGAGTTGGACGAAGGTTTTGATGTCAGCCGCTGATGCGGTTCATCAGGCGGGAAAACAGATCAGGGCTGCCGCCCTGACGGTTGATGGCGGCTCCGTCGCGACCACTGGCGCTGAGCCAGTTGACGAAACGAGAGAACACGTCGTTGCGGTTGGCCATGACGGTGAGGGGGAGTGGTCGATGCGGGGAGCCGTGACTTCAAAAGGAAGCGTCACGGCAACCGCAGCGATCAGGCCTTCGGGGTGGCCCCGAACTTCTCGATCAACACCTCTTTGAGAGCGGCCTTGATCTCATCGGCCGGGATCGCCTTGCGGTGGAGTTCGCCGACCGTCGGATTGGCGCTTTGGGAACCACCGATGGTCATCGTGTAGCCCTCGCCCATCACGCCTTCGCTGTTTTTGGCTTTGGTGCCCGTAAGGCCGATGGCACCCATGTAGGCCTGGCCGCAGGTGTTGGGGCAGCCGGTCCAGTGGATCTTCAGCTCTTCAGGAAGATTGAGCTCCTGGTCGAGTTCCTTGGCTGCCGCCAGGGCTTGATCTTTGGTGTTGGTGAGACCAAAACCGCAGTAGGTGTTGCCCGTGCAGGACACGGTGCCGGCCGCGATGGTGCCTGGCTCCAGCGGGAAGCGTTGCACCAGGGCTTCTGCCTTCAGGGCCTCGAGCTTGTCGTGGGGAAGGCCGACGAGGATGACGTTCTGATCTTCGGTGAGACGCACCTCACCACTGCCGTAGTTGAGGCTGGCGGTTGCCAGATCCTGCAGATCCTGGGCGGTCAGGCGACCCACCGGAACGTGCATCCCGGCAAAGGAGAGACCTTCCTGCTTCTGCGGATGGATTCCGTAGTGGGAGCGGGGCGTGGTGTTGAAAACAGAGCCCGGGTCTGGGGTCAATGGACCGAAGAGTTCTTCCACCTGGCTGCGGAACACGTCGTGGCCCACTTGATCCAGGTAGAGGCGGAAGCGGCCTTTGGGGCGCTTGTCGCGCTCACCGTTGTCGCGCCAGAGCCGGATCACGGCATCGGTCATCTTGCAGATTTCCTCTGGCTTCACCCAGGCGTTCAGGGGAATGGCGTAGGCATTCATCTGTGAGGACAGAATTCCTCCGATCCAGACGCCGAATCCCATCACCCCATCCCGTTCCACGGGGTGGAAAACGATGTCGTTGTGGAGCAGGAAGTTGTCCTTTGCACCGGCAACGGCGGTGTTCCACTTGCGGGGCAGGTTGGAATACTCCGGGTTGCCCTGGCAGTTGTTGGTGAGGAAGTTCTGCAGCTCGGTGGTGTAGGGCCGCGTGTCGACGATCTCGTTGGGATCAATGCCGGCAATGGGGTTGCCGGTGACGTTCCGGGGGTTGTCGAAGCCGGATTGGATCGTGCTGAGGCCGGCTTCCTTTAGCCGCTTGAGGATTTCCGGTAAATCGCTCAGCAGCACGCCGCGCAGTTGAAGGTTCTGACGGGTGGTGATGTCGCAGCTGCCGTTGTCGCCGTAGCGCTCAACGATGGAGCCAACCACCCTCAGCTGATCGGCCGTCAGCACACCATTGGGCACCCGCAGGCGCAGCATGAATTTGCCTGGTGTTTTCGGACGCCAGAACATGCCGTACCACTTCAAACGCAACTGGAGGTCGGTTTCATCCACCTGCTCCCAGCCGAGCTCGGCGAATTTTTCAATTTCGCTGCCGACCAACAGGCCATCTTTGGCCGCCTTGTTCTGCTCGATCTTGTTGAGCTTCTTGCCATCCAGGTAAGCCCTGGAGGGAGAGCTAATGGTCATAAGTCGAATAACGATTGGGCGGATTGATTGCTCAAAGACGAGGCGCGAATCAATCGAGATGGCCCGAAGACCGGCAACGCTTCAAAACGAAGGGGAGCGTTGGGTTGACTGAATAAACACTGCGACGGCGACCCTGGTCCGTAACAAAGAGAACACTTTTGGTGTTGATCAATCCCGGGGCTTTGTTCTGCCTGATTTGTAATGCCGGCTACATCTGGTGGTTCCCGTGAGGCCGTAAAAGGCAGCCTGCTTTGGCTTCAGTATTGGCGTCCAATTTCGCCAACCATGCGCACCGCTCCGGCCCGGAGCATCTGCCAAACCCGCTTCATCGCAGCGAAGTCTTGGTCGAGTTCGGAGGGTCCGGTGGGGCGGTCGAAGCTTCGGTCGTACCGGTCATACCGGTCGTAACGAGCCTCCCTGGGGTCGTACCCCCGGCTATACCTCTCGTCCCGGACGTCGTCCCAGTCGTCTCGGAAGTCGTATCGCTCAATGCGTCCGTCCAGCGGTTCCCGGTAGGAGCGGCTGTCCAATGGGGCACGATCAAAACGACGGCGGGGCGCCATGACTCATCCAACGTTCACAACAACCCGATGACATCAGCCGGCATGGTCATCAATCCGTGGCCATTGCTACGGAATGACGCTTCCGATGGGGGGCGGCAAGGGTTGCATCTGGTGGTGCATGGCCGCAGTGGCGGTGTTGTTCCTGAGTGTTTGGCCTCTCTGCCGGACCTTCTGGCTCAGCGGCGCTCAGCGCCCGTGCAGTTGGAGGTGCTGACGGCTGAACAACCCGTATCGGCGCTTTCCCATTCATCTTGGATCGTTCCGTTGCTGCTGCTGCCTGGGGCGCACGCCCGCACGGATGTGCCGGCGATTCGCAACAGGCTTCGTCGTGCCGGAGCCAGTGTGCGGTTGCTGCCCTTTCTGGGCTCTTGGACCACGTGGTGGAACGCTGTGCTCTCAGCACTTCCGTCGTCTGAGCGCGCTGATGCCGTGCTGGTGCACCACCCCTTGCGCCCGGGGGTGGCGGATCGCTTCCTCGCGATGCTGGCGTCTCGCCTGGCTTTGCCGTTGGTTCCCTTTGATGCCTGGCCCGAGTTCCAGCAGCACCACCCCAGGGCTCGGCCACTTCCACTAACCCTCGCGCCAAACCGCATGACGGATGCGTTGAGCGAAGCTGGTGGATTGCCTCCTCTGCTGGAGCATCCCCCCACCCGTCAGGCCCTGATCGATCTGCTTGTTTCCTTGCCGTGACCACCGCTGAACAAACCGGAACCGTTTATCTGGTGGGAGCCGGTCCCGGCGATCCCGAGTTGCTCACGCTGAAGGCGCATCGGCTGCTGAGCCAGTGCGATGCCCTGGTGTACGACTCGCTGGTGCCCGAGGAAGTGCTGGATCTTGTGCCGGCAACCTGCGAACGCCGTTTTGTCGGCAAGCGTCGCGGACATCATTCGGTGCCCCAACCCAGCACCAATGCCGTGCTCGTGGAAATGGCCCAGAAACACAGCACCGTGGTGCGCTTGAAGGGGGGTGATCCCTTCCTGTTTGGTCGTGGAGGGGAAGAAGCCGCTTACCTGGCGGAGCGGAACATTCCTGTTCAGGTGGTGCCTGGTGTCACCGCTGGCATTGCTGCCCCTGCCTACGCCGGAATTCCCGTCACCCACCGGCGGGCGGGGTCATCGGTGACCTTCGTCACCGGTCATGAGGAAATTGACAAGCGCCGTCCTTCCGTGGATTGGCGTGCCCTGGCTGCGGCCAGTGACGGATTGGTGATCTACATGGGGCTGCACAACCTGCCTCGGATCGCAGAGGAGCTGATGGCGGGTGGTTTGGCTGCGACTACCCCCGTGGCGGTGATCCAGCAGGGCACGGTGGCGGGGCAACGCTGCCTCAAAGCCACCTTGGTTGACGTTGCCGACCAATGCCGAGCCGAAGCCTTCAAGTCACCCTCGATCGTTGTGGTGGGTGCGGTGATTGATCAGCAGGTTGAAGCCTGCATGCCCACACCGGCAGCGGTCACGATGCCGATTCCTTTCTGAACAGCTCCGCTCGATTCCGCTCTATTCCTTCAAGCGAGCCCGGAGCTGGGCCAGGTTGCACGGTCGGGTGTCGGCATCGAGTTGAGCCCGGATGAGCCGGTTCCAAGCGGTGGTCACCGCATCCAGAGATCCCGGCAGCACAAACACGAATGTGCCGTTGGCCACGCCGGCCAGGCAGCGGCTTTGCAGGGTGCTGGTGCCGATGCTCTCGAAGGAGAGCACACGGAACAGTTCACCGAATCCTTCGATGGTTTTGTCCAGCAGCGGTGCCACCGCCTCGGGGGTGCCATCGCGGCCGGTGAGCCCGGTTCCGCCGCTGGTGATCACCACATCAACCGCAGGAGCGGCGATCCAGCGGCTCAGTTCACGGCGGATTTGATAGCGATCATCCGCGCAGAGTTGTCGCTCATGAAGGTGATGCCCCGCCTCTTCAAGGCTGCGCTGCAGCTGATCTCCGCTGCTGTCGTCCGCCAGGGTGCGTGTGTCGGAGATGGTGAGCAGGGCGATGGAGAGGCCCATGGCACAGCGGCGGAGCCCTCGGACGCTAGAACCACTCCAGCTGCCATGGACGTGGTGCTGAAGGTGCTGCTGTTCGCTTCCCTGCGAGAACGCGCCGGTTGGGCCGATCGTTCCCTTCCCTTCACACCAGGCGTCTCGACGGCTCGTGAGGTCTGGAATCAGTTGGATCTTGGTCCGCTGGAGGGCATCAGCATTGCGGTGAACCAGGAGTTGGTCGGTGCCGATCAGCCGTTGCAGGCCGGTGATGAGCTGGCCTTTCTTCCACCGTTCACGGGGGGGTGAAGCGTGACCGATTGCCGTGTGGAGGTGTGCCCGGATCCCTTTGATCCTTGGCAGCAACTGGCGCTTTGGAGCGGGGATGCCGCGGCCGCGGCGATCTTTATGGGTCGGGTGCGTCCCTCCACGATGGATGGCCGGCCTCTGGAGGCACTTGAGCTGGAGCACTTCCCCGGCCTTTGCGAACGTCAGATCACGGCCATGGCGCAGCGCCTGCAGCAGGAGCACCGGACGGGGCCGATTCTGGTGCTGCATCGGGTGGGCAAGCTCGCCCCCGGTGAGCCGATCGTGCTGGTGGCGGTGCAGGCCGATCGTCGTGGGGCGGCGCAGCGCTGCTCAGCCGCCTTGTTGGAGCAACTCAAGCACCAGGCCCCGTTCTGGAAGCGGGAGTGGTGCGCTGGTCAGGGCACCTGGCTGGACGCCAACACGCCACTCTGATCAAGGCGTGGGTGCTGCAGCTGGTAGCCCAGCTGTTTGAGCCGGTTGTTGCGGATCCGCCGGCCCCCTGAGCCCGGTTCGTCCTGCCCAAGCCAGCGCACGGGCGCCAGGCCCTGGCGCTGCAGGCTGCGCCCCACCAGATCCCGCAGCCGAATCGGCTCGTCGTTGACCACATTCACCAGGCCGGCCCATTCAGCATCGAGAGCTGCTTCCAGGGCACCGGCAGCATCCACCACATGCAGCCAGTTGCTGTAGGTCGAGCCGCTGCCAGGGCGTTCCAGTCCGGCGAGCCCGCGCAGGCGTCGGTCGAGATCGCGGCCAGGGCCATAGAGCGCCCCGAGGCGCAGGATGCACACTCGCCGGCCGCTGATGCCGCTGAGCAGTCGTTCGCTTTCCAGCAGAACATCGCCATGGCCGCGGCCTGGCGCGGGAGGCGTTTGCTCATCCACCCAGTCCCCCGCGGCATCGCCGTACACCGAGCAACTGCCCGTGTAGACGATCTGCCGCAGTTTCGGCAGTTGTGGCAACAGCGACGTCAGGCAATGGAAGCTGTCGACGAAGGTGCGGCGGTAGCCGTTGGCATCCACCTGGCGATCTCCCTTTGGCCCGAGGCAGAACACGGCGCTGCTGCTCTGCCGCAGGGCGTTCCGCAATTGCACGGGGTCTGTGGCGTCGCACAGCTCCACCCGATCGGCCAGGGGGCTGAGTTGCTCCAGCCGTTCGCTGGTGGTGGTGGTCAGCGTCAGCTTCAGCTGGGGGCGTCTTGGTTGCAGCCGCTCCGCCAGAGCGAGTCCCACGTAGCCGCAGCCAACGATCGTCAGGTCCATGGCGGGGATGGCTGCTCGGGCGACCCTAAGGAGATCGACCGTTCCATGCCGTCACGGACATGACTGATCAATGGACCCTCAACCGCCGCAATTTCGCGGGCCATTGGCAGGGCTGTGGTTCTTGGTTTGAGCGGAACGGCAGCGGTCGGCTGGATCTGCAGCATCCGACCCGTCGGATCGACCCCACCACCTACGCGATTTCCTTTTCCGATGACGACCACGGGGTGTGGGATGGATCGGGTCTGGCCTTTGCCCCCGGGGGTAAGGCCACCTATCCCATCAGCCGGGCCACCTACAACGCCGGTGGAGGCTGCTGGCAGTTCCCCGGGGCGGGCGGTCAGTCCAGCCGGGGGTTGGATGCCGAGCGTCCCCGCTTTGGCCATGAGATCAACCTGTTCTGCGGTCGTTCCCGCTCGATGCTGGTGCTGCTCTGGGAACCACTTGACGGCGGCTGGCGTTTGCAGCGTGTTGGGGCGGTTGGTTTCCGTTGCTTGAACGGCACCGATCCCGAATCTGACCGTCCCGCATGCGGGACACCCGAGGCCCTGCTGGCGCCGGTGCAGGGATGGAGTGGCGAGCGGCAGATGCTCAAGCCGCAGGCGGGGGTGAACGGCCAGGCGGAGGACGCCGCTTCGCTGGTGTTCGATCCAAGCCAGCTGTTGCATAACGACTGCTCAGCGGTGATGCCCGACGGCTTGGTGTTTTCGGTGCCCAGTGAGCTCCCCAGTGCGCCCTTCAGCCTCGAGATCGGTGGCCGTCTCGGCGCTGCCCTGTTTCAGCAGATCAGCATCCATTTCGATTCATCCGGCCAGCTCATGGCCTGGGAGCGCCGCTGGTTTCAGCCTGATCCGGCTCAGAAAATCCGCTGACGAATCAGCTGGGCCCAGAGACGGGTGCCGCTTTCGAGCGGGCCGGCTTCCGCTGGCAGTTCCAGCAGCAGATCGGCCTGTTGCAGGGAACCGATCCTGGACGAGGCCTGCGAGCCATCCACCCGTGCCAGCAGCGTTCCTGCGCCGTTGGTGTCGAGGCGGGCCCGAGCCAATTCCGGCCGTCCCGGTCGGCGGGACAACGGGTCGGCCAGTTCCACCATCACCCGGGGGAACAGTTCCGGTTCGCTCTGGCCCTCCAGAACCTGCAGGGCGGGCCAGAGCAGTTGCAGGGCGGTGACCGCCGCTGCTACGGGATTGCCCGGCAGTCCGAAAAACGGCACGCCCTCACCGATGCTGCCGAAGGCGAAGGGGCGCCCCGGGCGTAGGAACAGTTTCCAGAAGTCCACGGCACCCAGCTCCGCCACCAGTGGTCGGATCCAATCGGTGTCGCCAGCGGAGACGCCGCCGGTGCTCACCACCACGTCGCAGTCATGGGCCAGATCCAGCAGGGCCTGGCGCAGGGCGTCGGGTTGATCGGCCACCACCCGTCGCTGGGTCACCGATTGCCCGAGGGCCCGGAGCATCGTCTCCAGAAGCGTGCCGTTGCTCTCCCAGATGGCACCGGGTTGCCGCGCTGTTCCGGGTGGCACCAGCTCGTCCCCGCTGATCAGCAGCCCGATGCGGGGTTGCTGCGCAACGGTTAGGTCGGCGATGCCGCAGCCGGCGAGGCGTGCGAGATCGGCGGCACCGAGGCGCTCTCCAGCGGCCAGCAGCAGGTCTCCCGGTCGGCATTCCTCATCCTCGGGGCGAATCCAGGGACGATCCGACGCCTCTTTCACCAGCTGGACGCTGGTGCCGTCCACGCTGATCAGCTCCTGGGGCAGCACCCAGCCGGCACCGTCCGGCAGTGGAGCGCCGGTGAGGATGCGGATCGCATCGCCGCTGGCCAGGGTTCCGTTGAAGGGCTGGCCGGCGGCGGAGTGTCCCTTCAGCTGCCAGGTGTCCCCAGGTTTGGGCTGGTGGCTCTGCCCCAGGGCGTAGCCGTCCATGATCGAAGCCCGGAATCCCGGAACGGCCGCGCTGGCCAGCACATCCGCAGCGCTCACCCTGCCGAGGGCCTGCTGCAGCGGCACTGTGTTGCTGGCTGTGATCGGCTGAAGCGCCGCCAGAACCCGTCGACGTGCCTCTTCCAGAGGTAGCCCTTCGCGTCCGTAGGGCTCAGCGTTTCCAGACACCGTTCCTCCCTCCTTCCTTGAACTCCAGCTGGATCGCCTCGATCGTCATGGCTGGATCAACCGCCTTGAGCATGTCGTAAAGGGTCAGCAGCCCGACGGATACGGCCGTCATCGCTTCCATTTCCACCCCGGTCTGACCTGTGGTGCGGCAACGGCAGTGGACCACCAGGCCAGGCAGGGAGGCGTCGGCGTCGATCGACACATCCATGCCACTGAGTGGCAGCGGATGGCACAGGGGAATCAGCTCCCAGGTGCGTTTGGCGGCCTGGATCGCTGCCACCCGGGCGACCGCCAGAAGATCTCCTTTCGGTGTCTCGCCCCGCTGGATCAGGCCGAGGGTTGAGGCGTCCATGCGAATGGCGCCACGGGCATGGGCTTCTCGGTGGGTGGCCGGACGGTCCCCCACGTCCACCATGTGAACCTCGCCTTGCTGGTTCAGATGACTCAGGTCTTGCGTCATTCGATCAAGCTCACAACACCGCTGCTGAGTTGGAAACAACCCACCACCAGTTTCAGCGCACCACTGTCTTTGGCCTCAGCCAGAACAGCGCTGCGTTGAATCAAGGTGGAGGCGCTGGCGAGGGCGTTGCGCTTCACGGCGTCCTCGAGATCGCTGCTGCCGTTGATGTTCTCCCGGATGGGTTGGATCAGTCGCTCCAGGGAGGGGGTCAGCGGGTTGGTGTCCATCGCCGCCGTCACGGCTCCGCAGCCACTGTGTCCCATCACCATCAACAGTGGCGTCTTGAGAACGCTGACGCTGTATTCAACCGAGGCAATGGCTTCGGTGAATGCGGTGTTGCCGGCGTTGCGGATCACGAACAGCTCGCCAGGCGTGGTGTCGAACACCCAGCTCGGCGACACCCGTGAATCAGAGCAGGTGAGCACGGTGGCCCAGGGATGTTGGCTGGTGGCCAACGCCCTGGGGGAGTTGAAGCAGCGCGGGTTAGCGCCCGCCGTTCGGGGTGTCGTTCCGTCGTCTTGTTTGCCCAGGCGCCAGGCCTCGGCAAATCGGCGGTTCCCCTCCATCAGGGCCTCGAGTGGATCATTCGGGCTGCAGAAACCCTCCTCCTCTGCTGCCTCAACGGGGCGCGCTTGGATCAGGGCGGCCAAGGCCAGACCGCCCGTTTGCTGGAGGAAGTGACGGCGCTGAATCCCCATGCCGGCACCTTATGCGGGCCGGCTGGTGGGTTGTGCCACGTGGGCAGTGCGATCAGCGCTCGCCGAAGGGAGCCCAGAGGGTGGCTTCGGAGCCCACAACAGGCTCAACGGCGGGCTGGATGGCAGCAGTGGGTTGGGCTGTTGCGCCTGCGGTGGCACTGGCGATGTCGCGCTCGGCCAAGGGAGCCCAGAGAGCGGCAGGCCCGGCGATCACCGGCTCCACGCCAGCTGCACCGGTCTGAACGGAAGCCGTCTGGCTGCGTACCAGTTGCACGGCGAGGGAACCCACGATGAAGGCACCCAGGAAACCGGCGGCCAGGGTGATGGGGCTGCGGCCGGAAGCGGACGAGATGCTGCTGGTCACGGCAGAAACTCTTTGAACAGAGCTTCAGTATGGAAAAAATTGGTGTGAACGACTACTAAACGGGTTGAATTGTGTAGCGGTATTAACAGTTTCTACGGGATCAAAGCCCTGCATGGGCTGCTGTTGGAGTGCTTCAGCCGTGACCCATCCATGGGACATTCCCAGCAGCATTCCGAGGGAGAGGGCGAAGCGCACAGACCAACATTTGTATCGGAGTAAACATCTCTGTTTTCATGGGCTTTCGTTGTCATCATTGACACCGATCAAGGCTTTGGTTGATGTCCAGCCGTCGTAATTCCGCCTGCCATTGCTTTGCCTTTGAACAGGACTTCATTGGCAACTGGCGCTGCATCCCTCTGTGTGTACGACGCAAATTGGATCTGTGTGGGGTGAAGTTAAAGCTCAACCACTGGCTTGAACTTTCCCAGGAGCAACGTCAAGCCCTGGTGGATTGGCCGGATGGGGCCGATGCTCTTGAGCAGCTTCGCCAACACCTGCGCGATTGCACGCGTTCCATGGCCGATGGCATGGCCAAGGATCTGCCACCGGTGAGTGGTGCCCCCTGGCAACAGCAGGCGGAGCTGCCCGCTGTGGTGCAGGAGGCGGCCACAGTGCGGGGTGTGGCGCTGACCCTGGAGCAGTGGACCCAGCTCAGTGAGCTGGATCGCTTTGCCTTGTGCAAGTTGGTTCGGCCTGGGCACGACCACCACAACCTTGAGGCAGCCTTCAGCGAAGTGCTGGTGTGAGCAGCCGGCGCAGGGCCTCCAATCGTCCTTTCTGTTGTTCAACGGGCTTCACCACCGAGACGGCGGGAGCCACGATCACCGCGCAGGCCTTGAGTTCAGGCTGCTTCGACACAGGGCAGGCCTCGTCGTGCATGAGGGTGTTGGCTTCGCAGGCCTTCTCCTGGGTGAATCCCCAGTGCATCGGCAGGAAGACCGACCCACGCCGGATGCGATCGGTGACTTTCACCGTGGCGGTGAGGTGGCCGCGGCGTGAGCTGATCGCCGCCAGTTCACCGTTGCGCAGTTTCAACTCCTGCGCGTCACCGGGGTGAATCTCCAGCAGCGGCTCGGGATGCTGTTTCATCAGCCGTTCCACCTTGCCGGTGCGGGTCATCGTGTGCCACTGGCCCAGGTAGCGGCCCACCGTCAGCACCAGCGGATAGGTGTCGCAGGGGGGTTCCGCCAGTCCCAGCGGTTGATCGGTGCTGAAGCGGGCGCGTTTGTTGGGGGTGGCGAATTGATGGTCTTCGTAGAGGCGTTTGGCTTCTGTGGTGGGGTTGCTGCCGCTGGGATAGGGCCATTGCTGCGGTCCTTCGCCTTCCAGCAGTTCATGGCTGAGGCCGCTCACATCGCAAAGCCTGCCCTGGGTGAGAGCCGTGAATTCGGCGTACACCTCAGCTGCTGATTCGAAGTTGAACTGTTCGCTGTAACCCAGGCGCCGGCCCACCTCGGCAAACACCTCCCAGTCGGGACGGCTCTCGCCGAAACGACGCCGGTAGGCCGGGCAGTAGGTGACCCGCCGTTCGGAATTGGTCATGGCGCCGGCCTTCTCGCTCCACTGGGCTGCGGGCAAAAGCAGATGAGCGTAGTGGGACGTTTCCGAGTCGGCGTAGGCCTCGCTCACCACCACCAGCGGGCACTTCTGCATGGCTGACTTCACCCGGTCGAGATCCGGGAGGCTCACCAGGGGGTTGGTGGCGGCCACCCACCACAGATCCAGCGCCTCCTGGTCCATGGCTTCGATCTGCTGCCAGGCCGCCAATCCGGGCTTGGCGTTGATTCGTCCTGCCGGCAGCTGCCAGGCCTGCTCCACTTCGGCGCGGTGTTCGGCGTTGGCCACGAGGCGGTAGCCCGGCAGCAGGTGGGCTAGGCCTCCGGCCTCGCGTCCGCCCATGGCGTTGGGTTGGCCGGTGAGGGAAAACGGGCCCGCGCCTTGCTTGCCGATCTGTCCGGTGAGCAGATGCAGATTGATCAATCCCTGCACCACGGCCGTTCCTTCACGGCGTTGGTTCACCCCCATCGACCAGAGGCTGAGCACCTTCTCGCGCCGGTGGAACAGAGCCGCCACTTCCCGCAGGCGTTTTTCGGGGATGTTGCAGAACAGGGCCACCCGTCTTGGGGTCCAGCGGGCGGCGACGTCAAAAAAGGCGTCGTAATTCTCGGTGTGGTCGTCGATGAAGGCCGGATCCTGGCCGTTTTCGCGCAGCACCAAGTGGGCAATGCCGTGCAGCAGGGCAAGGTCGCTGCCCGGTGCTATCGGCAAGTGGATATCGGCGGCTTTGGCGGTGTCGGTGCGGCGTGGATCCACCACCACGATCTTGACGCTGCCGGGGTTTTTGCGTTTTCGCTTCAGCAGCCGCTGGAACAGCACCGGGTGGCATTCGGCCGTGTTGGTGCCGATCAGAAACGCCACTGTGCAGTGGTCGAGGTCCTCATAGCTGCAGGGGGGACCATCGGAACCCAGGCTGCGGGTGTAGCCCGCCACCGCTGAGCTCATGCACAGTCGCGAGTTGGCGTCGAAATTGTTGGTGCCCAGGGCGCCTTTGAGCAGTTTCTGGGCGAGGTAGTAATCCTCGGTGTGGAACTGACCGGAGCCGTACATGGCGATGCCATCGGCGTTGCCGCGCCGGGCCACGCTCGCCTGGATCTGGCTGGTGATTTTGTTCAGGGCGTCGTCCCAGCTGATCGGCGCGAAGTCGTCCTCAAGGGTTGGGCGGAAGAGGGGTTGGCGCAGGCGGCCTGGGGCCAGGGTTTCGCCGACGGTGGCGCCCTTGATGCAGACCTGGCCAAGGCTGGAGGGGTGTTCGCGATCGCCGCGGGCGGTCCACATCGGGTTGCCCTCGGCATCCCGTTTCACGGCCTCACCCTTCACGGCAGGAGGCAAAAGCTCCAGACCACAACCCACGCCGCAGTAGGGGCACTGGCTGCGCACGCTGCGGGGTGAGTTGGTCATGCAGGAACCAAAAAAAGAACAAAACCCGGAGCCGAAGCTCCGGGTCGTTATGCAGCGACAGGGTGCTGCGGAGGGAGATGGATCAGGCGGTTTCGCCTTCGTGCAGGTCTGCGAAGGACCCCTTGGGCTCCTTCAGGAAGAAGAAGCAGAAGAAGGCCACGATCAGACCGGCTACGCCCAGGATCTGGAAGAAGGCACTGTTGGAAGCCGCGATCACCTCGGGGGTGGGTTCGCCGCCGCCGCCCATCCACATCGGCAGGAGGCTGAAGATGGTCAGGTAGGTCACAGCACCAACGTTGCCGTAGGCACCCACCAGGCCGGCCACCTGACCGGTGACGCGACGCTTGACCAGGGGCACCAGCGCGAAGGTGGCGCCTTCACCAGACTGCACGAAGAAGGAGGCGAGCATGGTGATCACCACGGCAACGGCAATGCCGGTGGTGCCGGTGAAGGTGCCGGGCTTGATCATGCTCATCACCAGGTAGCCCACGCCGAGACCGGCGGTGAGGAAGCCCATGGTGTTCTTGCGGCTGCCAACGCGGTCGGAGATCAGACCGCCAGCAGGACGGGCGACCAGGTTCACGAAAGCGAAGCAGGACGCCAGGATTCCGGCGGTGGCCTTCGGCAGATCGAAGGTGGTTTCAAAGAAGGTGGGCAGCATCGAAACCACGGCCAGTTCGGAGCCGAAGTTCACGATGTAGGTGAGCTCGAGGATCGCCACCTGGCGGAACTCGTAGCGATCTTCCTTGGGATAAACCTTGTTGCCGAGGATCAGGTCGCGGTTGGTGCGGATGATTCCCCAGGTCTGGAAGGCAAACCAGACGGCAACGGCACCGAGGGCCAGGGGGTAGGTGCTTGCGGTGAGGAAGCCAACCTTGGACAGGCGCCAGCAGAGCACGCAGAGGATGGCTGCGAAGGGCACGTTCATGCCCAGCAGACCCCAGAAGTCGCGCATCGAGGTGACTTCCAGACCTGCGGTTTTCGCAGGGCGCTGATACGTCTTGCCGGGGGGGGTGTCGGTGACGTTGAAGAAGTAGAAGCAGCCGTAGAAGGCGGAGACGATGCCGGTCAGAGCGATCGCACCGCGCCAGTTCAGAACAGCGCCGGTGGGCAGTTCGAAACCGCCGGAGAAGGAGAGGAAGCCAGCGAGGGCCACCATGGTGAGGGCGGAGAAGGCGGAGCCGAAGTTGCCCCAGCCGCCATAGATGCCTTCTGCCAGGCCGATTTCCTTGGGTGGGAACCACTCGGCCACCATGCGGATGCCGATCACGAAGCCGGCGCCAACGATGGAGAGCAGCAGACGGGCTACCACCAGCTGGTTGAAGTCCTGAGCGGACGCAAACAGCAGGCAGGGAATCGCCGAGAACACCAGGATCGAGGAGTAGGTGATCCGGGGTCCGAATTTGTCCAGCAGCATGCCGATCAGCACGCGCGCCGGAATGGTGAGGGCCACGTTGCAGATGGCCACTGTGCGGATCTGACCAACGGTCAGACCCAGGTCCGCTTTCACGGTGGTGGCCAGAGGGGCCAGGTTGAACCAGACCACGAAGGTCAGGAAGAAGGCGATCCAGGTCAGGTGAAGGGTTCGGTACCTGCCCTGGAACGACCAAAGGTCGCCAAGCATTGAGGAGAAGAGAAGGAACCTCGGGCTTCAAAAGGAAAGGTGCCCGGGGATGGCAAAACGGTCGAAAAGAGAATCCGTTTGACCCGCGCAGTTAATCAATTCGCCGGCCCCTTGTTTGGTCAGATTGGTTACCGATTTGTGTTTTTGTGTTTCCGGGCAAACATCAACGGGGCTGATTGATCGGATCAGGTGATCTTGTGCCGCAGCGGTTTGGTAGCGGTTGCAACTTTTGTGGGTTGTTGGACTTTGCTGGTGCAGATTGTTGGTCGACGATGTGAATCAAGGCTTGCGGGTTTGTGTGCTCAGTGGCGGAAGCAGCCGTCGCATGGGGCGTGACAAGGCCCTCTTGCCGCACCCCTCCGGTGGTGTCTGGCTCACGGCCCTGGTTGACCAGCTGTTGCCGCTCGGTCATCCGGTGCAGGTGTTGAGTCGTCATGCCGCCCACGCAGAGCTGCTGGCCCACCGGCCGGGATGTTCCGTGGTGCTGGAGCCCCCTCCCTGGAATGGCCCTCTGCAGGCGCTGGCCAGGCTGTTGCCGTCTCGGCCTGGGGAGGCTTTGTTGGTGCTGCCGGTGGACATGCCCCGTTTGCGCACCGCCGTTGTCCAGCAGCTGATCGCAGCCTGGAATCGTGCCCCGGATCAAGCAGCGGTGGCCCATGACGGGCAACGGCTGCAGCCGTTGCTGGCGGTGATCCCCTCCGGTTCTCCCTTCCGCTCCTGCCTTGATCAGCAACTGCAACGCGGAGAGTTGCGCTGGATGGACTGGTTGACCTGCGTTCCCCATCAGGCGGTGCGCTTGCCTCAAGAGGCGTTGGTCAATGCCAATTGCCCTGCAGATCTGGCAGCGTTGGAGGGATGAGCACGTCGTTGCCGCTCGCAGACCGCCTCAACCGGCCCATCGGGGTGTTGCGGTTGTCGCTCACGGCCCGTTGCAATCTCGCCTGTCCGTACTGCTGTCCGGATGTGGAGGAGCCCCCTGGCTTGCTCACGCTGGAGCAGCAGATGCGCGTGATTCGTGTGGCCGCGCGCCTGGGGGCACAGACGCTGCGGCTCACCGGTGGAGAGCCGTTGTTGAGCCGGCGCTTGTTGCCGTTGTTGAAGGCGGTGGCCCAGGCCCGGCGGGATCGTTCGGATCCGATCGCTGGTTTGCAGGCCGTGGCGCTCACCAGCAACGGGGTGCTGTTGTCGGAACCGATGGCGCGGGCGTTGCGTGCCGCAGGGCTGGATCGAATCACCATCAGCCTGGATGCGGCGGAAGGGGAGGCAGCGGCGCGCATGGCTGGTCTCCAGGGTGGTGCCGTGGCTGGAGACCGCCTGGTGCGCCAGGTGCAGGACGGCATCGCGGCGGCCTGCGCCGCTGGCTTTGACCCCTCATGCGGTGAGCTCAAGCTCAATGCCGTGATCCAACGGGGGATCAATGACGATCAGTTGTTGCCATTGGCCGGTTTGGCCAGGCAGCAGGGGATGGAGCTGCGTTTGATCGAATACATGGATGTGGGCAACCGCAACCAGTGGATGCTGGACCAGGTGCTGCCGGCGGAGCAGATGGTGGAGCGCATTCATGCTCGTTGGCCTCTTGAACCGCTGGGTCGACCGCGGGGTGGGACGGCCCGGCGTTGGCGCTATGGCGATGGCGCCGGATCCATCGGTGTGATCGCCTCCATCAGTGAGCCGTTCTGCGGGGATTGCAACCGCTTGCGTGTCACCGCCGATGGGCAGGCGTTCACCTGCCTGTTCTCCGCTGAAGGCACCGATCTCAAGCCCGCGCTCGCGTCGGAGCTTCAGCTTGAGCAGGCCATGCGCCAGATCTGGCAGCGGCGTCAAGACCGCTATAGCGAGGAGCGTGATCCAGCCGCCGTTGCGTCAACCCATGCGGAAATGGCGTATTTGGGGGGCTGAACCGTCGTGATCGTCACCGTTTTTGCCTGATGCTCTCGGTACAACTGGGCAGCTGAAGGATCCCGAAGGGTCCATCGACATGTTTGAACTGCTGGCCTACGAGCGCTTCCGCGACACTCCGTCGGTTCGTTTTTTCGACGTCACCGTGAACACCTCGAACGCGCGCGACCTGGTGATTCACAGCGGCCCCGCCGTGTCGCCCCCCAACGATCCGGAGAGCGGAGCCTGGCAGTTCTATCTCCATCCTCATCAAGAAGACAATCTGCTCGCGGCAAGCGGCGGCAGAACCTTCTTTCTGGTGAACCTGGCCTGGGAACAGCCGTTCCACATCGTTCGGCTTGAGAGCGGTGGTGACATCCTTCGCATCCCTCCAGGTACTTTCCACCGCTCGATCTCCGATCCCGATGGTTCCGTCGTTCTGAACCAGGCGGTTCGTGAGGAGGGCGCTTCTCTGGTGAGGGAATTCCGCGTCTACAACAGCGCCGAGATCCCGGCCTTGATGGCAGCCACCCACAGCTCAGCGCCGAAGCCCCAGTTGCACGGTGTGGAACCGTTGCTTCAGGCGGCCTGAACCAGGTTGCGTGAGGGGGTTTCCGGTGCGGAGGCGTCCTCGCTGATCTGAATCTGCCAGTTCAGTTCACTGTTTGTTCCTGCCGGACCGCTGAAGCTGCCGCTCACGGCTGCGGTGAGTTCTGGCTTGGAGGAGGTGGCCAGCACCACATAGCGCTCGTTGACTTCCATCCCGGCACTGGGGTCAAAGCCCCGCCAGCCCGCCCCCGGCAGGTAAACCTCCGTCCAGGCATGCAGGTCGTACTCCTTTGGGGGAGGTTCCTGCAGTTGATAGCCGCTCACAAATCGGGCCGGAAGACCCACCACGCGGCAGCAGGCCACCATCAGCATGGCCAGATCACGGCAGGAGCCGATCCGTTCGCGCAGGGTTCGGCCCGCCGGCCAGGCGGGTCCCACATGGCGTTGGGTGTATTTCACCCGCTCTTGAATCAGTTCAATCAGTTGCTTCAGAAAGGCCAGGGTCTGCTGGTTGCTGCCCATCAGGGCTTCCTGGGTGAGGTCGATGGCCGAGGGTTCGTGCTGGCCGTTGGGCAACCAGCCCTCCAGGGCGCCCTGCAGATCGCTGTTGAGCTGGCCGCGTGGGTAGGGCAGGGGTGGTTCCAGTCCGTTGAAGCAGCTCTCCAGCGGGGTTGCCGGTCGGGTCTCCACCAGGCTGCGGGCCTCAAAGATCAGTTCCTCAGTGCTGCCGAGAAAGCGGAGCCGTTGGATTTCATCGCCGCTGGCGGCCACCAGTTCCCGACGTTGCTCCGGTTCCGGCAGCACGTTGAGTTGGTGCTCCAGCAGGGTCTGAAACCCCTGCCCTCGAGGCCTCAGACAAAGGCGATGTTCCCCGAGGAACACCGGGGCGTCATACCGATACGTCAGGCGGTGAACGATGAGAGCGCGCATGCGGGATCGGTGGGGATGGAATGGAGGTCCGCGCTGGTGAAGTAGCGGGTCTGGATCAGGTTGTGGAGTTGGTTGAGGTCCTGCTGAAGCTGGTCAATGGCTTCATGCAGACCGGCTTCGATCAGGTTGTCGATCCGCACATAGCTCCAGCGGGCCAGGAGCTGTCCGCGCAAACAGTCGAGGTCATCCGGCGTGTCTTGGGTCGGGAGCTGCTGGATCTGTTGCAAGGTGTCGTTGATGCCCTGCAGGCAGTACCGCACCGATCGAGGAAAGCTGGGATCCAGTAGCAAAAAGCGGGCCACAGATGCAGGACTGATCGCTTGCTGCATGCTCTGGCGGTACATCTGATAAGCGCCCGCTGTGCGCAGCAGGGTGATCCACTGCAGTTCGTCCAGCACGCCACCCACCTCCTCAGGGGAGGGCAGCAGCAGGAAGTATTTGACGTCGAGGATGCGGGAGGTTTTGTCAGCGCGTTCGATCAGACGACCCAGCTGGCTGAACAGCCAGCTCAGATCGCGGCTCAGTGTGGTGTCGGTGATCCCGTACACGAGCTGGCAGCCGCGGCGGATGATCCGCAGTTGTTCCTGCACCGGTTCGCGCCAGATGTCTTCGTCGTCCTGCAGGCTCCAGTGCAGATCATTGATCTGCTCCCACATCTCCGTGGTGATCACATCCCGGATCTGTCGTGCGTTCTCCCGGGCCACCGCAATGCAGCTCACGATGCTGTTGGGGTTGCTGCGGTCCCGCAGCAGGAAGTGCACCACCTGTTTGGGCGTGGCATCGGGGTAGGCCCTATCGAAGCGGTGGCGATCCCCCGTCACCTCCACCAGCGGCAGCCAGGGTTCGGCGCTGCCCGGAGGACAGTCCAGTGCCATCGCTTCACTCACTTCCAGAAATCGCGAGATGTTTTCGGCGCGTTCCAGATAGCGGTTGATCCAGTAGAGCGAATCGGCAACGCGGCTCAGCACGGCATCACCTCCTGGGGTTGCGGTGCCGCCATCCGTTGGTTGTCGACGATCCAGGTGTCCTTGCAGCCGCCGCCCTGGGACGAATTCACCACGAGCGAGCCGCGCTTCAGGGCCACGCGCGTCAGCCCCCCTGGACTTACCCAGCTGCTTGCGCCGCGCAGCACGTAGGGGCGCAGATCCACGTGGCAGGGGTAGAGCTCCCCGTCGCTGAGGGACGGCACGGTGGAGAGTTGCAGCGTGGGCTGCGCGATGAAGTTGCGGGGATTCGAACGGATCTTTGTGTCGAAGTCCGCCAGCTCCGTTCGGCTGGCCTGGGGGCCGATCAGCATTCCGTAGCCCCCGGCTTCCGCCACCGACTTCACCACCAGCTGCTCGAGGTGTTCGAGCACGTAGCGCTGGTCGTCCGGTCGGGCACAGAGATAGGTGGGAACGTTCTCGATGATCGGCTCCTCATCGAGGTAATAACGGATCATCGCCGGCACGTGGGCGTAGATCAGCTTGTCGTCGGCGACGCCGGTGCCAGGGGCGTTGGCGATGGCGACCCGTCCTTGACGCAGCACGTCGATCAGGCCCGGCACCCCCAGCATCGAGTCCTGGCGGAACACGGTGGGATCGAGAAAATCGTCGTCGATCCGGCGGTAGATCACATCCACGGGCTTGAGGCCGTTGGTGCTGCGCATCCACACCCGGCCGTCTTCGCACACCAGGTCGCGTCCCTCCACCAGAGGAATGCCCATCTGCTGAGCCAGATAGCTGTGCTCGAAATAGGCGCTGTTGAACACCCCGGGCGTCAGGATCGCCACGCGGGGGGTGTCACTCCAGGGCGCCAGGTCCTGAAGGGTGCGCAGCAGATGGGAGGGATAGGCGTCGATCGGTTGAACGGCACGGCCTTCGAACAGGCCAGGGAACAACCGTTTCATCACCCGACGGTTCTCGAGGAAGTAGGCCACACCGGATGGGCAGCGCAGGTTGTCTTCCAGCACCCTCCAGGTGCCATGGCCGTCGCGGATCAGGTCGAGCCCGGAGATGTGGCACCAACGTGTGAGGGGCAGGCTGATTCCCTGCATCTGAGGTCGCCAACCGGAGGAACTTTCAACGTCTTCCCTCGGGATGACACCGTCGTTGAGAATCTGCTGGGGGCCATAGATGTCGGCGAGGAAGCAGTCGATGGCTTCCAGGCGTTGCAGCAATCCCCGCTCCAGGGTCATCCAGTCGCTGCGGCCAATCAGCCGGGGCAAGGGATCGAAGGGGAGGATTCGTTCGCTGCCTTTGAGCCCGGAATCGTTGAGGCGGAACGTGGCGCCGAGGCGACGCAGCAGCTGACTGGCCGAGGCATGGCTGCGGTTGAGCTCGGGCAATCCCATCTGCCCCAGTGATGTGAGCAACGTGGCCAGTTCGTCACGCGGCCTTGCAGTTTCACCGCAGAAATATTCGTCGAAGCCGACCGTGGGTTTGTAGTCGGTGAACATCCTGATCGCACAAGCGAGATGTATCCAAGGCGTCGCCCCACTCCACTTCGGGTGGTGGTTGCTACACATTCCGCAATTTCAGGCAAGAGGACGCTGATCGCCTGTTGTTTGGGTATCCGTAGGCACCTGAATCGAGGGCACAGGGCCAGGGCAGGCTGCCTCCTTTGCTTATCTGTTTCTGGAGTTCAAACGCTCTTCGCCTTGGATGAATTGCTCTGGGCGCGACTGATCTTTGCCCTTGGTGCCGTTGTGACTGCGGCGACGGTGGTGATGATTCTGCGCGGACACCTGTACTGGAACCGCAGGGGGTCGACGGATGTCCGCTGACTCGGTTCCCTTCCTTCAGCCCGGGATCGCCTGGGCGTTGGTGGTGCTGTTCTCTGTTCTTTGGGTGGCGCTGGGGATTGCCTGGGGCCGGCGTGGTCAAGGCAATGCCGACGACTACATGCTGGCGGGGCGCAACATCGGGCTGGCCCTGAGTACGGCCACGTTGATGGCCTCCTGGGTCACCGGCAACACCACCCTGCTCGCTCCTGAATTCGGCTACGAAACTGGCCTTTGGGGCATGTTCAGCTATGCCCTGGCCGGGCTTGGCCTGATTCTGTTCGCCCCCCTGGCCTCGCGGATCAAGCAGTTGATGCCCAACGGGCGCACCAGCGGCGACTTCATTCGCCTGCGCTACGGGCGTCTGGCCTGGTGGGTGTTCATGTTGATCACCGCGATCTACACCCTGGGCTTTCTGATGACCCAGGCGATGGGTGCTGGCCTGCTGCTGCAGGCCCTTTCAGGCTTCGATTACCACGTGGGAATGGTGGTGGTGATTGGTGTGGCCACCGTCTACACCCTGTTCGGCGGAATGCGGGCTGTGATCGGCACCGATTTCATTCAGTCGCTGTTGATCATGGTGTTGCTGGCGGTGGTGGCGGTGCTTGCCTTCCGTCAATTCCCGATGCCTGAGGTGCATGCCTCCTTGCTGGCCCGGCATCCCGATCGGCTTGATCTGCTGCTGCCGGCGGGCTTGTTGATCGCCTGGAATTCCGCTCTCTTTTCGATGGGCGAGGTGTTTCACAACAACATCTGGTGGTCCCGGGTGTTCGCCAGCCGGCGCTCGGTGGTGATGACCTCCTTCGTGTTGGGGGGAATCGCCTGGATGAGCGTGCCGATGGTGACGGGCTCCATTGGCCTCGTGGCCCTGGCCCGTGAGCTGCCCCTCGAGCAGGTGAACATGGTGTTCCCTGTGATGGCAGCCGATCTGCTCGGGGCCGGTGGCGCTGCTCTGGTGTTTGTGGTGGTGTTTGCCTCGCTCACCTCCACCCTGGATTCGTTGCTGGCATCCACCGCCGATCTGTTGGCAGAGGATGTGTACTTCCGCCTGTTGAGGCCCCAGGCCAGCGACCTGCAGCTCAAGCAGGCGGCGCGGCTGATGGTGGTGGGATTGGCCGTCATCACCCTGGCGCTGTCCTGGCCGCGGCTGGATTCGCTGGCGTCGGTGCTCTTCTTCACCGGTGCCCTGGTGGCCTCCACGGTCTGGCCTGTGGCCTGCGGTTTGTACTGGCGCACGGCCAACCGCACGGCTGCTATTGCGGCCATGCTTTCTGGCAGCGTTGTGGGCTTGCTCGCCTATGTGCTGATCGCGCCCTACTGCGCTGCGGTGTTTTCGGCTGCCGTTTCGGCGGTTGTGATGCTGATGGGCAGTCGGATCTGGCCGGAACGCTTCGACTTCACCTTGCTGCAGGAGGAGGGATGATCCAAACGCTTCCTTTAATGGCCGGCCTTGTTGGTCTGTCTGGCTTTCAGGTTTTGCTGGTGGCCAGTCAGTTAGCCCTGGTGCTGTCGGTGCTCGTGTTGCTGCTGATCTGGTGGGTGGAGTGGCGCAATGGCCGGGTTTGGTGATGTCTCCTTGGCCGTCCACCCCAGCACAATCCTTTCCGGATCTTTGCTTAAGAAGCTGCTTCTTCGTGGACGCAGCAGTGTGGTTGTTGTTACCGGTAAAAGATGTAGTTCCTGGCTTTAGCACTCGGTTTGGCAAACAGAGTGTTGATCCGATCCCGCTATGGCACAGGCCAAAACAGCAGTTGTGGACGCGTCTTCGGTTCAGATTCGGTTTGAGCCGATGGGGCCCGATGTCTACGGGCAGAACCAACCCCAGGAGCTGCTGGCTGCCATTGCTGAAGATGTTGAACCTTTGAAGGATTTGGTGGATCAGCACGTGGTGTCGATCCAACCGTTTCGCCCCGAGGTTTTGTTGCAGGTGTTTCGCCTGGCGGCGAAGTTTGAGAGCAATCCAGATCGCTATTGCCGTCACAACACGCCACTAACCGGCAAGATTCTGATCAACGCGTTTTACGAACCAAGCACGCGCACCCGGCTGTCCTTTGACAGTGCCTGGCACCGACTCGGCGGTACCTCCATCAACATCACCGACAGGGCCACCACAGGGATCGCCAAGGGCGAGTCTCTCGAAGATGTCGCCCATATGTTCAACAACTACGGCGATTGTGTGGTGCTTCGGGATAGCGATCCCGGTGCCGTCTACGCGATGACGTCAACCCTTCGGATCCCGATCATCAACGCTGGTAATGGGATCGATGAACATCCCACCCAGGCGATGGCCGATCTGTACACGATCTTCAAGTGGCGCCCCAAGCTTGCTGAAGCTGAAGTGGCACCCGCTGATCGGATTCGCATTGGGATCGTTGGAATCCCTTCGCGGATGCGAACGGTTCGCTCCCTGTTGAGGATCCTGGCCAAATTCCCGCAGACCGTGGACGAGGTGGTGGTGATTCATGCCCCCGAGTTGGAGCCGGATCAGCCGCTGTTCGACCCAGGACAGTTGGAGGAGCTTGAAGATTGTGGGATGAAGGTGCGCTCCAGCACGGATCTTCAGGCTGAAGTGCCCGACTTGGACGTCGTTTACATCAATGCCATTGCCTGGGTCGGCGACTCCTATGAAGTACACGGCGGAGGATTCCGCCTCACCCGCGACATGCCGTTCAAACCGGAAGCGATCGTGCTCCATCCCTTGGCGCGGGGAGCGGAACTCAGCACCTGCCTGGATGACACGCCCCACAACTGGTATTTCAGCCAGGCCAGGGGAGCCGTGTTCCTGCGGATGGCCCTGCTCACCTGCATGGTGGATCGAGCCGAACGCGTGATGGATGTGATCTGAGGTGGACTGATGTGTGGAATCGGGGGTGTTTTCAATGCCGACCGTCAGCAGACGGTGGATCGCCAGCTGCTGGTCAACATGGCGGCGATTCAGGCCCATCGCGGGCCCGATGGCTTCGGTGTTGAGGTGCTCGATCAGGCCGGCGTCGGCTTCTGCCATGCCCGCCTTTCGATCATTGACCTGAATGAGTCACGGGCCCGGCAGCCCTTCCTCACCGATGACGGTGAGGTGCTGATGGCCCACAACGGTGAGTTCTACGACTTCCAGCGGATCAGGGCTGATCTCACCGCCCAGGGGGTGCGCTTCAGCAGCAAGAGCGATTCCGAGATCCTGCTGCGGCTGTACCAACGCCAGGGTTTGGAGGCGACCCTGCCTCTGTTGCGCGGTGAGTTCGCCTTTGCCTTGTTTGATCGGTCCGAAGACTGCCTTTACCTGGTGCGGGACCGCTTCGGCATCAAACCGCAGTACTGGGCGATGACGCCTGAGGGTCTGGTGTTCGGTTCCGAATTGAAGGTGCTGTTCGCCCATCCGGCGGTGGAGAGACGTTTTACCTCGGAGGGTCTGTTCCACCAGTTGATGCAGACCATGGTTCCCGGGAGCACTGCCTTCGCCGGGGTGCATCAGGTGAAGCCCGGCCATGTGCTGAAGGTGCAACGGGTGAATGGGCATCTGGAGGTGTCGGAGTCGACCTACTGGGACGTCGACTTTCCGCGCAAGGACGAGCGGGACCCCAAGCGAACCGAAGCCGACCACATCACTGCCGTTCGTGCGGCATTGCTGGAGGCCGTTGAACTACGCATGGTGGCCGACGTCCCGGTGGGTTGTTACCTCTCCGGCGGCATCGACAGCTGTTCGATCCTCGGCTTGGCCTCAGCCGTGAGCCAGGCACCGGTGAAGGCGTTCACGATCGGATTTGACGACGCCCGTTACGACGAGTCGCCGATTGCCCGCGAGATGGCCGAAGCCACCGGCGCTGAACAGGATCTGATGCGGCTCTCGGGCCAGGAGCTCTATGGCCACATGGAGCGAACCATCTGGCATGCGGAGAGAACGATCTACAACACCCTGGCGGTGGCGAAGTTCTTGATGAGCCGCCATGTCAATGATGTGGATTACAAGGTGGTGATGACTGGCGAAGGCTCAGATGAGCTGTTCGGCGGCTATCCCGCTTTTCGCCGCGACATGTTCCTCCATGGTCTGGATGACTTGCCGCAGGAGGAGCGCGCCAGCTGGGAAAGCCTGCTGCAGCAGTCCAATGCTCTGGTGAAGGGGGCGATGCTGGCTGAAAACCAGGTGGATGATCCCGATCTGGAAGCGGTGGTCGGCTTCACCCCCAGTTGCCTGCAGCCGTGGCTGGCCTGCGCGCCCTTGGTGCCGGAGCTTCTGGCGCAGTCCCACGCCACAGCCCTGGAGGGTTACTCGCCGGGCAAGGCGATAGCCGCGCAACTGGATGCGGATCAACTGGACGGGCGCCATGCCCTGGATAAGGCCCAGTACGTCTGGATCAAGACCATGCTGGAGGGCCAGATCCTCACCTGGGGTGGCGATCGGGTCGACATGGCCAATTCCATGGAGGCACGACCCGCCTTCTTGGATCACCATCTGGCTGCGGTGGCGGTGCAGGTGCCGCCCGAATTGCGGATCAAGGGGAAAACCGAGAAATACGTGCTGAGGGAAGCCATGGCAGGCCTGTTGCCGGAGGTGCTGTACCGGCGTGAGAAGTTCGCCTTCATGGCCCCGCCAGCCCACACCGAGCCTGAGAAGTGGGAGCAAATGAAGCAGCTCGCCGACGACTACCTCAGTGATGAGGCGATCGATGCCGCTGGTTTGTTGAGCAAAGCCGGTGTGCGCGCCTTGTTTGCCCGTCACGAGGACCCGGCCACCACCGACGCGGAGCGTGTGCAGATGGATGCGGTGATCAATCACCTGCTGGGTGTGCAGATGCTGCACCGCATGTTTGTGGCAGAAGACGTGCCAGCCCTGGCCCGCCGGGAGGCGGACCGTCTGGGCTGGCGGGTGCTGATGCCCGTTTGAATTCTTTGGTCAGGATTAAATCGTTGCGCTAGCTACAGGCTGATCAGCCAGTTCGGGAGAAGGTATTGGTGCGTTTGAACTGAAGGTCACGGCATTGCCAGCGCTCATCTCGGCTTCTCCGACCACCCCTGCAACCGGGATCGAGCCAAGCAAAGTTGTCGCACGTCCGAACCGTGATCGTTTGGTCGCAACGATTGAGCAGCTGGCCAGCATTGGCGCCAAGCCTGACGGCAGCGTCTGTCGGCGTGGGTTTTCGCCGGAGGATGTGCAGGGCCGTGAGTTGCTGGCCCACTGGATGAAGCAGCTCGGCATGCAGGTGCGTGTTGATGCCGCTGGCAATTTGATCGGACGCCTGGAGGGCCTCGATCCCCATCGCCCTGCCTTGGTGACCGGGTCGCACCTCGACACGGTTCCCACTGGTGGACGTTTTGATGGGGCCCTGGGGGTGTTGGCCGGTCTGGAAGCCTGCCGCGCTCTTCAAGACCAGGGCCTGCGCCTGCGGCACTGCATCGAATTGATTGCTTTTGCCGACGAGGAGTCGACCATGGTGGGCTGCAAGGGCTTGGCAGGCACGGCCTCCGATGACCCTGAGAGTTATGCCACCAGCAATGGTCAGCCGATTCAGGACAACCTGGCGCGCATCGGCGGCCATTGGCGCTCCCTGGCCTCAGCTCGACGCTCCGATGAGGCCTATGCCGCTTTCCTGGAGTTGCATGTTGAGCAGGGCGGTGTTCTGGAGCAACGCGGCGATGCCATCGGTGTTGTGGAGGGTGTGGTTGGTCAGCGTCGGTTCAGCATCAGTGTGAAGGGCCAGGCCAATCACGCCGGCACCACACCGATGGGGCTGCGACAGGACGCCCTCGTGGCGGCCTCGCGCCTTGTTCTTGCCGTTGAGGCAATGGCCTCCCGTCATCCCGGAGATCCAGTGGCGACGGTGGGTCGACTAGAGGTTTGGCCCAATGCCGCCAATGTTGTCCCTGGCGCCGTCGCCCTGACCGTTGACCTCAGGGATGTGGATCCCACCGTTCTCGATCAGTTGGTTGAGGAGTTGATGCAGCAGGTGGAACGCATCGGTGTTGAAACCGGCTGCCCGATTGCGGTTGACCCCCAGTTCAGCGTTGATCCCACCCCTGCTGACGCTGTGGTGATGGCCACGATCGCTGAGGCTGCAGCCGATCTCGGCTTGTCCCACAGCCATCTCCCCAGCCGTGCCAGCCACGATGCCCAGGAGGTTGGCCGCCGTTGGCCGATGGGCATGATTTTTGTGCCCAGCCGGGGCGGCCTGAGTCATTCCGCTGCAGAGTTCACCAGTGACGAGCAGTGCTGGGCGGGCACCGCGGTGCTGCTGGAAACCTTGCTGCGGCTCGACCGTCAGCTGCCGTGACTTTTTCGATCCTGGCCCGTGATCCCAGCAACGGTCGCTTTGGTGTGGCTGTGGCCACCTGTCATCTGGCCGTTGGATCCACCGTGCCTCACATCCGCGCCGGGGTTGGTGCTGTCGCCACCCAGGCCCACACAAATCCGTATCTGGGGATTTGTGGTCTTGAGCGCCTGGAGCAGAGTTCGGATGCCGAGAGCGTTCTGGCCAGCCTTCTTGCGGATGATCAACACCGTGACCGTCGTCAGTTTCACCTGATCGATCTGGACGGTCGTACGTCTAGTTGGACGGGGCAGGATTGCGGCCCTTGGGCAGGGCATCGCCATCAGCGTGATCTGTCTGTTGCCGGCAATTGCTTGGTGGATGAGGGCGTGTTGGTAGCCATGGAGCAGGCCTTTCTCACCAGCGACCCCAGCTTGAAACTGGGCCGCCGTCTGATGATGGCTCTCCAGGCCGGGGAAGCGGCTGGTGGTGACCAGCGTTCTCCCTTCTGCACGTCAGCGGCGGTGCAGGTGAGCGGTGAAGCGGCTTTTCCGCTGTTGGATCTGCGCGTTGATTTCCACGAGCGCGCCGTGGAGCAGTTGATGGAGGTGTATGAGCGCAGTCAGGCCCTCTGGGCCCAGGAGTGGCGGGATGAACTTTCGGAATTGCCGATGCTCAACCGCTTGGTGGCTTGAGCCTGCTGCGTCGTTCACGCCATTAAAGAAGCCTTGCAACACAGCCGTGTGCAGGCCTTCTTTAGGGATTCAATTCAGGCGTGTTCAGCTAGGAACGGATGCTTCCCACTCCACGTTCAGGCCGGCCTGACGTGCGTCGGTGATCAGGTCATCAATGCAATCCATGCCAAAGGCGGCTTGTCCAGACAGCAAGGCATCCCATTCCTGAGACGGAAAGTGGGTCTGCAGCCAGAACACGCCATGCACGCTGGAGGGACTCACTTGCACGAGGCCTTGGTCGAGGCGAGAGGCGATGAGATCCAACGTCTTAGCTGAAGCTGGATCTATTACGCCTCAATCCTCGGAAGTGGAATGTTCGAGTTGCTACGGATTGAGAAGTTGGCCTAGCGCGTGTAGCCCACGCCGCGGTAAACGAGCTGCACCGGAGTGCGGTGGTTGTTGATCTGGCGGGCTTGGTACACGTTGCGGCGGTAAACCAGCTGCACCCCGGGCTTGCCCTGAGTGGCGTTGTTTTGCTGGTACTGATGCCCGCGATAGAGAAGGGTGGTCATTGGATGGTCCTCGAAGCAAGCTCAGGTCCCCGTTCCATGGCCTGAGGCGAACTGCGCTTCGCGCGATGCGAAGTGAACGATCGGTAGCTGTTGCTACAGAAATATTGAAGCTCTTGCAAATGCCGAAGTGGTGTTCAGGTTGATACCTCTTCAGAAAAGTTTTTGGTTTTGTTTATTTTTGTGCGTAGGAATTAGTGGGTCTGGCTGATCTCAATCAGTTGATCGAGCACAGCATTGAAGAAGTTTCGGCCTTGTTCCTGGAGCGTGGTGCCCAGCCTGCGCCAGTCCTTCGTCAGGCGATCGGGCCCTTCATCTCCAAGGGCGTTCACCACGTAGTCGTGGTCGTTGGCGATCCAGCTTTCCAGCGCATCGCCGTCGATCTCGAGGTGGCATTGCAGGCCAATGGCGTGGGCTCCGAGTCGAAACACCTGTTCGGCGCAGTGCAGTGAAGAACCCAGCAGGGTTGCATCAGCCGGGAGGTGGATGCGATCACCATGCCAATGCAGCACCAGAGTGCTGCTGGGTTGCCCTTTGAGCAGGGCCTCATCACTGGGATTCGCGACCCAGTGGATCGCGCCGAGCCCCAGTTCCTTCAGTTGCTGCGGTGGTGCTCCCACCTGCAGCGGTTGAACGCTGCCCCCTGCAGCCACAGCCAAGAGCTGCGCCCCGAGGCAGATGCCCAGCACCGGTTGGCGTTGCTGGTGCCAGGCCCTCAACCAGTCCAGTTCCTGCTGCAACCAGTCCATACCTGGTTGGTCGTGATCGTTCACGCTCATCGGGCCACCGAGCACAAGGGCGATGCTGTTGGCACACGCCCTGGGGTCCGGCAGTGGGTCGCCCCGGTCGGGCCTCAGGATCTCGAGTGTCAGGCCCCGCTGCCGCGCCAGCTCTCCCACCAGTGCGGCGTCTTCGTGGTCCACGTGTTGGACCACCAGCAGCGTGGGGCTCAAAGCAGCAGGTAGCGCTGGGCGAGGGGCAGCACCTCGGCGGGCTCACAGGTGAGCAGCTCACCGTCGGCGAACACCTCATAGGTCTGTGGGTCCACGCTCATCTTGGGCAGCGCTGAATTCAGCTTGAGGGCGCTCTTGCCCACGCTGCGGGTGTCCTTCACCGCCATGCAGGTGCGCTCCAGCCCCAGCTGGCGTTGGATGTCGGCATCCATCGCCGCTTCGCTCACGAAGGTGAGACAACTGGGCGCGAGGGCTTTGCCGAAGGCGCCGAACATCGGCCGGCCGTGCACCGGGCCTGGGGTGGGAATCGAGGCGTTGGCATCGCCCATCTGGGCCCAGACGATCGAACCGCCCTTCACCACCAGTTCCGGGCGAATGCCGAAGAAGCCAGGCTTCCAAAGCACCAGATCGGCGAGCTTGCCGGTTTCGATCGACCCCACCTCGGTGCTGATGCCGTGGGCCAACGCCGGGTTGATCGTCACCTTGGCGATGTAACGCTTGAGGCGGTGGTTGTCGTTGCGAGCGGAGTCTTCCGGCAGGGCTCCGCGCTGCACCTTCATCTTGTGGGCGGTTTGGAAGGTGCGGGTGATCACCTCGCCCACGCGGCCCATGGCCTGCGAGTCGCTGGCGATGATTGAGAAGGCGCCGAGGTCGTGAAGGATGTCTTCGGCGGCGATCGTTTCGCGCCGGATCCTCGATTCGGCGAAGGCCACATCCTCGGGGATCTTCGGATCGAGGTGGTGGCACACCATCAGCATGTCGAGGTGCTCCTCGAGCGTGTTGCGGGTGTAGGGCCGGGTGGGGTTGGTGCTGCTGGGCAGCACGTTGACCTCGCCGCAGATCTTGATGATGTCCGGGGCATGACCGCCGCCGGCGCCTTCGGTGTGGAAGGTGTGGATGGTGCGTCCCTTGATGGCGGCGATCGTGTCTTCCACGAAGCCGGCTTCGTTCAAGGTGTCGGTGTGGATGCACACCTGCACATCCATCCGATCGGCCACAGACAGGCAGGCATCGATGGTGGCGGGCGTGGTGCCCCAGTCTTCGTGCAGCTTCAGGCCGCAGGCACCGGCGCGCACCTGTTCTTCCAGCGCTTCCGGGGTGCTGGCGTTGCCTTTGCCGAAGAAGCCCAGGTTCACCGGCAAACCTTCGGCGGCCTGGAGCATCCGTCCGATGTGGAAGGCGCCGGGGGTGCAGGTGGTGGCATTGGTGCCTGTTGCCGGTCCGGTGCCGCCGCCCATCAGGGTGGTAACGCCGCTGGCCAGGGCCGTTTCGATCTGCTGGGGGCAGATGAAGTGGATGTGGGTGTCGATGCCACCGGCCGTGAGGATGTGGCCCTCCCCAGCGATGGCTTCGGTGCCTGGGCCCACCACGATCGTCACCCCTTCCTGGGTGTCGGGGTTGCCGGCTTTGCCGATGCCAACGATGCGGCCGTCCTTGAGGCCGACATCGGCTTTGACGATGCCCCACCAGTCGAGGATCAGGGCATTGGTGATCACCGTGTCGACGGCGCCCTCGGCTCGAGGGGTCTGGGATTGGCCCATGCCGTCGCGGATCACCTTGCCGCCGCCGAACTTCACCTCATCGCCGTAGACGGTGTAATCCTTTTCGACTTCCAGAATCAGATCGGTGTCGGCCAGGCGAACCCTGTCGCCGGTGGTGGGTCCGTAGGTCTCGGCGTAGGCCTGGCGGGAGATGCGGTAGGGCATGGGTCAGGCGTCGAGAGGTCCGTTGATCTGGCCGTTGAAGCCGATGACGCGTCGCGCACCGGCGAAGGGAATCAGGTTCACGTCGCGGCTGTCGCCGGGTTCAAAGCGGATGGCGGTGCCGGCGGGGATGTCGAGCCGTTGACCGCGTGCTGCGGTCCGGTCGAACTGCAGGGCGGCGTTGGCTTCGGCGAAATGGAAATGGGAGCCCACCTGCACCGGCCGGTCACCGCTGTTGGAGACGCTCAGTGTGGTGACGGGCCGGCCTGCATTCAGCTCCAGTTCACCCGGTTCGGGGAGCAGTTCGCCTGGGATGAGAGGTGCCATGGGTTCTGCCTCAGCGAATCGGGTCGTGCAGGGTGACGAGCTTGGTGCCATCGGGAAAGACGGCCTCGATCTGCACCTCATGGACGAGCTCGGGCACGCCCTCCATCACCTGGTCCTGACGCAGCCAGGTGGTGCCTTCCTGCATCAGCTCCGCCACGCTCTTGCCGTCACGGGCGCCTTCCAGCACCAGAAAACTGAGCCAAGCCACCGCTTCGGGGTGGTTGAGCTTCAGGCCACGGTTCAAGCGCCGCTCAGCAAGCAGTGCCGCGGTCACGATCAGGAGCTTGTCCTTTTCCTGGGGACTGAGATGCATGGCGAAGCTCGGTCTTCTTCAGTGTGTCTCCGCTGCAGCCTCGAAAGCGTTCACAATGGACGTTTGTCGGCGCAGAGGCTGTTCCTGCAGGGGCCAGACCCTAGGAATGCGAGGCCGTGTCAGCCCCCGGATCGTTCGCGTTCGCTCCCAGATCCGGCTGAACCAGAAGCGGGCATCACGGCTGGACTCGCCGGAATAGCGGGCGATCAGGCCCTGATTCAGAGCGCCGCAGCGCATTGTGCCCGTCAGGCCTTCGCGGTCGGCCCGCGCTCCCTCCAGCAGTGATGCTGTTGTTTCGGCACCCATGGCCATCGGTGCGGCCCAAACCAGTGTTCCGAACACCGGCGCGCCTCCCAACCCATGCGGGCTGTCCAGACTGGCGCCGCCGAGCTCCACCCGATCCGCCAGCTCCCAGGTTGAGCGGTTGCCTGCGAGGCGCTGAATGGTGAGGCTCGAGCGCCACCGTCCCTGCTGCAGGGTTTCGCCGGCGGCGGTTCGGCCCAAGCGCACGATCTCTGCGCTGAGAAAGGAGGCGTCCTGGGGCAGGGTCACCGTCAGCTGCTGCTCGAACAGGGCATCGGCGTACAGCACCAGTTCCTGTGGCAGCCATTCGAAGTCACTGCCGCTGGCCAGTGAGCAGCGCACCTGTTGATGGGCAAAGCAGCCCTCGGGTTGCAGGCGGCTGCGGCCGATCGATCCGTAAACCTTCTGCGCCGCCACGCTGGTGATCAGCCCGCGGCTGTTGGCCTCAAGCTTGAAGTTCAGGCTGAGTTGATCGCCGCCCACTAGGCCTCCGGCGGTGTGCAGCACCGGCAGCTCGCAGCGTCCGTCTTCACCGCGTTCACTGCGAAGCAGCTTGAACGGAGCCTTGCAGCCCCCCTGGTGTTTGGTGCTGCCGTTGGTGGCACGAAACTGCAGGTCGCAGCGGCCGTGCCAGGGATCGAGACGTTGCATGGCCTCACGCTCCGCCGCCACCGGCTTCAACTCTGTAGCAATGCACACCAAAGCGCTGCTGATTGATCGGCACGCTTTTGTTGTGGAACTGGAGAGGAGCTGCTGGTGACGGATGCGGTGGTCGTGTTGGAGCAGCGCCTTCAGAAAAGCAGTGCCACGGCCACTCTGCAGTTGCCGTTAACGGCCGAAGAGCGCACGGTGCTACGGGGCCGTCGCACCACCTCCTGCGGTCGTCCGGTGCTTCTGCAGTTGCCCCGTGAGGGTTCTCTCCAGCCCGGTGACTTGTTGGGGGATCAGTCCGGTTCGACCGTTGTGGAGGTGACGGCAGCGCCGGAGGCGTTGCTGCGGGTGCAGGGATCGCATCCCCTGGAGCTGTTGCAGGCGGCTTATCACCTGGGCAATCGCCATGTCGCCCTGGAGCTGCATGAGCAGGAGCTGTTGCTGCCGGAGGATTCCGTTCTCGCCACGATGCTGGAAGGGCGGGGATTGACGGTGAGCCGCTGTCAGCAGCCGTTTGCCCCCGAAGGCGGTGCCTATAGAGGCCATCAGCACGGATGACGTCCCTTGCGTTGCTGCAACTGGTCAGCCCTGCCCTGCCCGTGGGTGCCTTCAGCTATTCAGAGGGGCTGGAGGTGTTGATTCAGGCGGGCTCCATCGCCGATGAGCAGGCCATCCAGGCTTGGTTGGAGGCTGAACTGCAACGGGGCGCGGTGCGGCTGGAAGCCGCGGCATTAAGGCCTCTGGCGGAGGCTTTGGTGGGGTGGTCCACCCAGGCCGATGCGGCGGCCAAGGGGCGCCTGATCGATCTTGATGGTTGGCTGTTGGCCACCCGCGAGGCCGCGGAGTTGCGAGCGCAGCAGCGTCAGATGGGGATGTCGCTGCTGCAGTTGATGTCGGATATGGGGCACGACCTGCCTGAACCTGTGGCCCTGAGCTGGCCAGCGGCTTGGGCCTGGGCCGCTGTGCGCCTGTCGGTTTCAGGGGGAGACATGGTGGAGGGGTACCTCTACGGCTGGGTTGCCAATCAGCTCAGTGCCTCGGTGCGACTGCTGCCGTTGGGTCCCTCCCGAGCGCAGGTGCTGCAACAGCGGCTGCTGCCGCTGATTGCCTCCCAAGCGAAGCTGCTCAAGGCGGCCGATCCTCAGCAGCTCTGGAGCAGCGGTGTGGGTGCGGGCATGGCGCAGCTTGCCCATGCTGAGCTGTATTCACGCCTGTTTCGAAGCTGATGAGCAGCAAACTGCGCCTGGGGGTGGCGGGCCCTGTGGGATCCGGCAAGACCGCACTGGTGGAGGCCCTCTGTCGCCGCTTGCGCGACGAGCTCCAGCTCGCGGTGGTCACCAACGACATCTACACCCAGGAGGATGCCCAGTTCCTCACCCGTGCGGGTGCCCTGGATCCAGACCGGATCCGTGGCGTGGAGACCGGTGGTTGCCCTCATACGGCGATCCGTGAAGACTGCTCGATCAACCGAGCTGCCGTGGCGGAGCTGGAGGCGCAGTTTCCGAATCTCGATCTTGTTCTGGTTGAGAGCGGCGGCGACAACCTGGCGGCGAGCTTCAGTCCGGAACTGGTGGATCTCTGCATCTACGTGATTGATGTGGCGGCCGGAGACAAAATCCCCCGTAAAGGAGGGCCTGGCATCACCCGCTCTGACCTACTGGTGATCAACAAGATTGATCTGGCTCCCCAGGTTGGTGCCGATCTTTCAGTGATGGAACAGGACACCCGCCGGATGCGGGGAGACCGGCCTTGGTGTTTCACCAATCTCCACAGCGGCGAAGGCCTGGAGCAGGTGGTGGGGTTCCTGTTGCAACAGCTACCGAATCGTTGATCCGCTGCTGCCGGGCTCGTCATTTAGTTCTTCTTGATACCAAAGCCAGGACGCGCTGATCCGTACCTTCCATCAGCTGCCGTCAGGCACATTCCTGTTTTGGAACACCATGAGCTCTTCTCTCTCTAAGCGTCTGTTCGCCGGCATGGCCGCGGCATCGCTGGGCCTTGCCGTGACCGCATGCGGTGGCGGTGACAAGGCTGCCAACGTTGACTACGACGACAGCGTCACCGTCGGCATCCTGCACTCGCTGACCGGCACCATGGCCATCTCCGAGTCCACCCTGGTGGACACCGAGAAAATGGCGATCGATGAGATCAACGCCGCCGGTGGCGTTGAAGTTGATGGCAAGAAGTACAAGATCGAGTACATCGTCGAGGACGGTGCCTCCGATTGGCCCACCTTCGCTGAGAAGTCCAAGAAGCTGATCGACCAGGACCAGGTGCCCGTGGTCTTCGGTGGCTGGACCTCCGCCAGCCGCAAGGCGATGCTGCCTGTGTACGAGTCGAAGAACGCTTTCCTCTACTACCCGATTCAGTACGAGGGTCAGGAGTGTTCCAACAACATCTTCTACACCGGTGCCACTCCGAACCAGCAGTCGGAGCCTGCCACCAAGTTCATGTATGAGAAGTCGCCTGCCGCTGGCAAGCCCTTCTTCCTCGTGGGTTCGGACTATGTCTTCCCCCGCACCTCCAACACCATCACCAAGGAACAGCTCAAGTCCCTGGGTGGCGAAGTGGTCGGTGAGGACTACCTGCCCCTGGGTAACACCGAGGTTGCTCCGATTATCGCCAAGATCAAGAAGGCCCTGCCTGACGGCGGTGTGATCATCAACACCCTGAATGGTGACCAGAACGTCGCCTTCTTCAAGCAGATCCAGGACGCCGGCATCACCCCCGATAACGGCTACTACGTGATGAGCTACTCCATCGCGGAAGAGGAGATCAGCACCATCGGTTCTGAGTTCCTTGAGGGCCACTACGGCGCTTGGAACTACATGATGTCGATCGACACCCCGGCATCCAAGAAGTTCGCTGCTGACTTCAAGGCCAAGTACGGCGCCGACCGCCAGGTCGCTGACCCTCAGGAGTCGGCCTACAACATGGTCTACCTGTGGAAGAAGGCTGTCGAGAAGGCCAACAGCTTCGACGACGACAAGGTGCGTGAGGCCCTGGTCGGCATCGAATTTGACGCTCCTCAGGGACCTGTGAAGGTGATGCCCAACCACCACCTCTCCCAGACCGTGCGCATTGGCCAGATCACTGCTGACGGCCAGTTCGAGATCCTCGAATCCACCGATGGCCCCGTGGCTCCTCAGGCCTGGAACCAGTTCGAGCCCAGCTCCAAGGGCTTCGCTTGCGACTGGACCGACGCCGCCAAGGGTGAGAAGTACGAGCTCTGATCTTCTGATCACAGCCTGATTGCTCTTCAGGGAGGAGCCCGGTGACGGGCTCCTCCTTTCGTCGTTTCATTGAACGCTTCGTTTCACACGTCCGTGCAACTGCTTCTCGAAAGCCTGTTCAACGGTGTTGCCATCGGCTCGGTGCTGCTGATGGCCGCCCTCGGACTGGCCATTGTCTTCGGCCTCATGGGCGTGATCAACCTCGCCCATGGTGAGCTGATCATGCTTGGGGCCTACACCACCTACGTGGTGCAGCTGATCTTCAAGCTGCCTGCGCTGCAGCCGGTTTACAACGCCTACGTGCTGGTGGCGCTTCCCCTGGCTTTCATCGTCAGCGGTGTGGTCGGCATCCTGCTGGAACGTACCGTGATTCGCCGGCTCTACGGCAACCCGCTGGAGACCCTGCTCGCGACCTGGGGCGTCAGCTTGATTCTTCAGCAGTTCGTGCGGAGTGTTGCCCTGGCCCACGCCGCCGGCCTGATCCTTGCGCTGGTGCTGGGCTTTGGCCTGCCGCTGCTGCTTCCCCCCTCGCTTCTTTCGGGGCCTCGGGCTCGTTTGGTGCGTGCGGGGAGTTGGGCTGTTTCAGCCCTGGGCGGTGTGCTGCTGGCCGGTGGCCTGGCCTCACAAATCAGCCGTATCGCCAGGGCCACCTCCCGCAATGTGGATGTGACGGCACCCAAATGGATGCGCGGCGGGATCGAATTAATGGACATCACCTTTCCCGTGCCGCGCCTGGTGATCATCGTGATCACCATCGTTGCGGTGGTTGGGGTGACGTTGTTCCTCAACAAAAGCGTGTGGGGAATGCGCATTCGTGCTGTGACTCAGAACCGTTCGATGAGTGATTGCCTTGGCATCCCCACCGACACCGTTGATGTGCTCACCTTTGGCATCGGCTCCGGTTTGGCCGGTGTGGCGGGGGTTGCTGTTTCCCTGCTGGGTTCGGTAGGCCCCAACGTGGGCGGCTCCTACATCGTGGGCTGCTTCATGGTGGTGGTGCTCGGTGGCGTCGGAAACCTCTTGGGCACCGTGCTCGCGTCCTTTGCCATTGGCCTGCTCACCGACCTGATCGGTGCTGGACGTCTGCTAACGATTTGGCCTGACATGCCAGCTCCCCTGGCCGGCGCGGTGAATTTCTTCGCCACCACGAGCATGGCCCAGGTGATGGTGTTCGCTCTGATTGTGGTGTTCCTTCAATTCCGTCCCGCGGGTCTGTTCCCGCAAAAAGGACGCATGGTGGAGGCCTGATCTGATGTTCCAAGCCTTTCAACAACGCCGTTGGCCTTTGATCATCCTTTGGGTGGTGATCGTTGCGGCCATCGTTGCCGCGCCCGCTGTTTTGCCGGTGTTTCGGCTGAATCTGTTGGGTCGCTTCCTTTCATTGGCGATCGTTGCTCTGGGTATCGATTTGATCTGGGGCTTCACCGGGTTGCTCAGCCTTGGTCAGGGCATCTTTTTTGCCCTCGGCGGTTACGCCGTGGCGATGTACCTGCAGCTCAACAGCTCGGGTGATCTGCCCAATGGCATTCCCGAGTTCTTCAGCCTTTATGGCGTGGATCGGTTGCCCGCCTTCTGGGAGCCGTTCCATTCCCCGCTGTTCACCTTGGTGGCGATCTGGCTGGTTCCAGCCGTGCTGGCTGCCGTGCTCGGCAACCTGGTGTTCCGTAACCGGATCAAGGGGGTCTATTTCTCGATCCTCACCCAGGCGGCCCTGCTTGTTTTCTTCAATTTCTTCAACGGCCAGCAGAAGCTGATCAACGGCACCAACGGTCTTAAAACCGATGTGACCCAGCTGTTCGGCCAGATGGTGGGTTCCCCGGAGATGCAGCGGGGATTCTTCTGGTTGACCTCTGTGGTGGTGATCCTGGCCTGGCTGTTTCTGCGCTGGGTGGTGCGGGGCCGGTTTGGAGACGTGTTGATCGCCATTCGCGATGACGAACCCCGGCTGCGCTTTGCCGGTTACAACCCAACCCTGTTCAAGACGATCGTCTTCGCCATCGCTGGTGGTTTGGCAGGCATCGGTGGTGCGCTTTACACCGTTCAGTCCGGCATCGTTTCGCCGCAGTACATGACCGTTCCCTTCTCGATTGAGATGGTGATCTGGGTTGCTGTGGGCGGTCGAGGCACGCTCGTGGGAGCGATCCTTGGCGCTGTGGCTATCAACTACGCCAAGAGTTTGGTGAGCGAAGCTCTCCCCCAAAGTTGGCTGTTCATCCAAGGGGGCCTGTTCATCCTCGTGGTGACGGCCTTGCCGGAGGGCGTCATTGGCTGGTTCCGAGGCGATGGCCCTCGCAACTGGCTCAACCGATTCGGCATTGCCCGTCGGAGTGAGACCTATCCACGTCTCGAACTTGAAGGTCAGGAAGAGGTTCAGTCATGAGCACGGCTTTATTGGAGTTACGCCAAATCACCGTCAGTTTTGATGGCTTTTTGGCGCTGCGCGATCTCAACCTCAGCCTTCAGCCTGGGGAGCTGCGCGCCGTGATCGGCCCGAATGGCGCCGGCAAGACCACGTTCCTGGATGTGATCACTGGCAAGACCGCTCCCACGGAAGGGGATGTGGTCTTCAAAGGACGCTCCTTAGTGGGAACGCACGAGCACCGCATCGCGCGCTTTGGCATCGGCCGCAAGTTTCAGAGCCCTCGTGTTTTCGAGAAGCTCAGCGTTCAGGAGAACTTGGCTTTAGCGGTCAGCCAGCCGAAGCAGCCCTGGTCATTGCTGGTGGGGGGCCTGAATGGGGAGCAGCGCGATCGTGTTCATCACTTGATGAGCATCGTCAATCTGCAGAACCGTGCCGATTGGGCAGCTGGGTCGTTGTCCCACGGTCAGAAACAGTGGCTTGAGATCGCCATGCTTGTGGGTCAGGATCCCGACCTGTTGCTGGTGGACGAGCCGGTGGCTGGGCTCACGGATGAGGAGACCGATCTGACGGCGGATCTGCTCAAGTCGTTGGCCGGGGATCACACCGTGCTGGTGATTGAGCACGACATGGAATTCATTCGACGGCTTGAAAGTCCGGTGACGGTGCTGCACCAGGGCCATGTCCTCTGTGAGGGCACGATGGATCAGGTGCAGGCCGATCCCCGGGTGATTGAGGTTTATCTCGGCACCACTGAGGAGGAGAACCAATGACGAACCTGCTGGAGATCCAAGGCCTCAACACCTTTTACGGTGAAAGTCACATTCTTCGGGATGTTGATCTCAGCGTGAAATCGGGGGAGATGGTTTGTCTGATCGGCCGCAATGGTGTGGGTAAAACCACCCTGTTGAAATCGCTGATCGGTCTGTTGCGACCCCGCTCCGGAACCATGGCATTCGACGGTGCTCAATTGGATCGTCAGGCACCGCATCAGCGGGCTCGGGCCGGGATTGGTTATGTGCCGCAAGGTCGCGAGATCATCCCCCAGCTCACGGTGGAAGAAAACTTGCTTTTGGGGATGGAGGCGTTGCCGGGTGGATTGGCCCGGCATCGCCACATTGATCCATTCGTGTATGAGCTATTTCCGATCCTTCAGGAGTTTCTACCGCGTAAGGGCGGCGATTTGAGTGGGGGTCAGCAACAACAATTGGCCATCGCCCGTGCGTTGCTTGGCAAGCCAAAGTTGCTGCTGTTGGATGAGCCCACGGAGGGCATTCAGCCCAACATTGTTCAGGATATTGAAGCTGCTGTTCGGCGGATCATCGCCGACACCGGGATCGGAGTGTTGCTGGTGGAGCAACATCTCCACTTCGTTCGCCAGGCTGATCGCTATTACGCGATGCAACGGGGCGGCATTGTTGCTAGTGGCTCAACCAGTGAACTCAGTGAGACGGTTGTTGATCAGTTCCTGAGCGTTTAGAGCTTCGCTTCTGATGGCTTCTTCTGGGTCAGTTCAGCTGGCCCAGATGGATTCTGTTGCAGGCTCTTCATTCATGGCGTAATCGCTCACGTCGGCACGCACGTGCAGCATCTGCCCTGTCATCGACATTTTCCAGATTTCCAGGCGCGCATCCTCGGGGGCTTCAAACCAAAAGACCTCTGTGGGCATCACCACCTTCTCTCGGTAGAAGTGGTCGGCACCAATGCATTTCACGATCACCATTCGGCTGGTGTCGTTTAGGTAAACACACTCAATCATCTTGAGCATCTGGAATGATGCCAATCTCGTGGTCTTAAGACAAGAGGAGTGTTTGATTGGTCACCGAATCAGCACGCCTTTAGATTTGCTACAGATGAGTTGATACAGAGTCGGTCGATTGTGTATCGACCGTCACGATTTTGCTCTGGGCTTTGAGAAGTGAGCGCCCACTAGCGTTTTGAAGATCGCAAAGAGTGGCTCTTTCGTTTCAGCTGAAACAATTCTTTTTCGCCGCTTTTTGCATGATTGCTTTGTCGATCATGGGGATTGCAGAATGGAGAAAGCGATCGGTTTGAGTGTTTCTCAGCAATTCGATGTTGAGCGGATGAATCGCGCGATCGAATCAACAATTGATCCACAGCAGCTGCAGGTTTTGGCCAAGCAATTGCTTCAGGCGTGGCATTCCCAGCGCGCTGCAACAGTTTGGATTACTCGAGAGCGGGAGCAGCTGGGCTGAGGCTCAATGCGTTGGCTTCAAGCAGCGAGTTCAGAGGCGATGCGTTGCGGGTTGTGATTCGGCCGTTTCAGGGATGTGCGATCTGCCTGTCCTGCTGCGGCCAGATCAGCTTGAAGGGCTGAATTGCAACTGCGCAGTCGCGACCAGCTGGGCAGCTGATGGGCAATCGGCGCTTGCATCAGTTTGGCTAGGCCGGGGCGCAGCAGGCCCGCGAAGTTTTGAACCGCTAGTTCTTCGCCATGGCGGTCGTAGGGCAACCGGTTGATGGCTGAGTCAAGGCCGAACTGCCTCACGCGATCCTCGCCAACCCTTCGGTACAGCACTTCAAGGGTCGGTAGTTGATCCATCGACATCACGCAACCTTCGTGTTCCATCAGGCCGCGCAACACCGTGCCGAAAATTTCGCCCGCCATTCGCTGCAGGCCTTCGCTGGGTTGTTGGCCCAGCTCCTTGTGTTTGTGGTCGAACAACCCCAGATCCACTTGAGCGATTCGGCTGGAGGCCACATGGCGATACACCTCAGACAACAGGCCCACCTCCAGTCCCCAGTCCGACGGGATGCGCAGATTCATCGCTAGATCGGTGGTGAAGGCGAATTCACCAGCCAGGGGATAGCGGAAGGATTGCAGGTACGACAGGTAGGGCAGAGGTCCGAAAATCTGCTCCAGGCTGGCCAGCAGTGGGCCAACAAACAAACGAGTGGCTCGGCCCTGAAGCGCTTGGGTTTCCAGGGAAAGGCGGCTGTAGAACGCCTTCACGTAGGCAATGCCGTGGGACCGATCTAGCAGGGGGCGGAGCATGCGCTCTGGATACGCCGATCCAAAGGTTCTGATGTCGGCATCGAATAGGCCAACCACCTCAGCGTTCTGGCACGCCACACCGAGCCCCTGCCAGACGGCCCAGCCCTTGCCTGGTGGTCCGGTCACGTCGAGCCCCAGTTCGCCGACGGATTCGAGCAACTCCCGTACGGCGGGGCCGTTGGTCCAGTGCACCCGAACGGGGAAGGGCATCCCCTCGAAAAATTTTTCCGCCGCTTTGACGTCCTCTGCGCTCGTGGCTGCCAAAGCCACCACCAGTTCGTTGAGTCCCTTCAGGCCCGAAAGTGTGTCGCGAATCAGGGCGAGGGCCGGGCGGCTGAATTCCTCCATTAGGCAGGGGATCAGCAGGGTTGTGGGTCGCTGACTCAGCTCCTGGTTGAAGGCAACCGCATCGAGATTGCCCAAGCTGTAGTCATGGACGGTGCTGATCAGGCCCTGCTGAAAATCCATGTGGTGTTCGATGCAACAACAGAGGTCAGAGTCCTGCCCCATACCTGAAAGGTCTGGAGGAGGAAGGTGATGCAGCCCCCGCGCGACGAGACGCTGCGGACCCTGCTTGGCGATCTGTACCCGAACGATTCTTCCGGGGATGGCAAGGAGTTGTCGTCGCAATTGCTGCAGATCTTGAGCCAATCGTCAGGAGATGGCGATATGGCAGAACACATCGATCGCTGGGACGGTGGCGATGTGGTCTTGATCACCTACGCCGACACCATTGGTGAGCAGGGTTTTCCTGGGCTTCAGGCCTTGAAGACGTTTGTGAATCGCCATCTGCAGCCCTTCGCAGCTGTGATTCATGTGCTGCCGTTTCTTCAATCCACAAGTGATGGCGGTTTTGCGGTGGCCAGCCACACGACGCTTGAGCAGCGTTTCGGTGATTGGCATGATCTCGCCGCCCTGGCCCAGGGCCGACGGCTGATGGCCGATCTGGTTCTGAATCACGTGTCGGCCTCTCACCCCTGGGTGCAGCAGTTCATGCGGGATGAGCAGCCCGGCCGCTCCTGTGTGCTCGAGGCAGCCCCTGATCCCTGCTGGGTGGATGTGGTTCGTCCGCGCAGTTCCAATCTGTTCACGCAATTGAGGGGCCCCGTTGGTGCTCGTCAGGTCTGGACCACCTTTGGCCCGGATCAGGTGGATCTCAATTGGCGCAGTGCGGAGGTGCTGCTGGGCTTTGCCCGGCTGATGCAACGCATGGCCCGGCATGGGGTGCGGTGGATCCGTCTGGATGCCGTGGGTTTTGTCTGGAAGGAACCCCACACCTCATGCATCCATCTGCCGCAGGCCCATCAACTGGTTCGGGTGCTGCGGCTGCTGCTTGATCAGGTGGGACCCGATGGCGTTTTGGTCACCGAGACCAACGTGCCGGAGCAAGAAAACCTCTCCTATCTGAGGAGCGGTGATGAAGCGCATCTCGCTTACAACTTTCCCCTGCCGCCCTTGCTGCTGGAGGCCAGCGTCAGTGGTCGGGCCGATCTGCTCAATGCCTGGCTGAGTCGTTGGCCCGACTTGCCGCCGCAAACGGGGCTGCTCAATTTCACCGCCTGTCATGACGGCATCGGTTTACGGCCGTTGGAGGGCCTGATGCCCCAGAAGCGCTTGCTGCAGTTGTTGATCGGCTGCGAGCAACGGGGTGGACTCGTCAGCCACAGGATGCTCAGTTCCGGTGAGGAGGTTCCCTACGAGATCAACATCAGTTGGTGGAGTGCCATGGCGGATGGGGGGATTGATCCCACCTATTTCCAACGGGAGCGCTTCCTGCTCACTCAACTATTGATCCTGGCCTTGCCAGGGGTCCCCGCCTTTTATTTGCCGGCGTTGCTGGCGGCTCCCAATGATCTGACCCGCTTTCGTCGCACGGGCCATCGCCGGGATCTGAATCGGCCCCAGTTCACGGCCCAGGCCCTGGAGCGCCGCCTGGCGGATCCCGATTCAGATGTCTCTGCGCTGCTGCCGGTGTTGCGGCGGGCTCTGGCCGAACGAGCTGTTCACTCGGCCTTGCACCCGGATGCCCCGATGACGGTGCTGAGCGGAGACCGGAGTGATTGCGTCATCCTGCGGCGCTCCCGTGGGGGGGAAATGCTGGTGGCTGTCCACAACATCACGGCAGCGCGCCTCAGCTTTCGCCTCAGTGGCCTGGGTGGTGATCTGAACAAGCCCTGGGCCGATTGCCTGAGCGGTCATGTGTTCGAACCACATCAGTCGCATTCGCTAGAGCCTTATGCGGTGCATTGGTTGGTTCAGCCATGACCGCGAGTGTCGAGCCGGCGTGGTGGGTGGTGACTGATCTCGACGGCACGTTGCTGGATCACAGCTACGACTGGTCGCCGGCCAAGGATCTGATCCGTCAGCTGCAACAGCACCGGATTCCGGTGATTCCCTGCACCAGCAAAACGGCCGAGGAAGTGCGCGGCTTTCGCGCCGAGGCGGGGCTGCATGACCCTTACATCGTTGAAAACGGTGGCGCCGTGCATGGGGAAACTCCGGAAGGGGAGCCCTGGGAGCTGGCGTTGGGTCCGGATTGGACGGCGCTGAAACCTCAGTTGCAGCGACTTCAGGCTGAGTTGGGTGAGCCCCTGCGCCCGTTGGATGAACTCAGTGAGGCGGAAGGGCAGCGGTTGTTGGGGCTTGGTGGTGAAGCCTTGCGCCAGGCGCAGCGGCGCTGCTGCAGCGTGCCTTTTGTGCCGCCCTCGGTAGAGGGGCGTCGCCGGCTTGAGGCCCTGGTCCAGCGGATGGGCCTGACGGTGGTGCAGGGCAACCGCATGGGTCACCTGCTGGGGCCAGACATCAGCAAAGGCAAGGCGTTGGCCACCCTGAAGCGACATCTGGGTGCTGAGCAGGTGCAGGTCTTGGCCTTGGGGGATTCCCCCAACGATCTGCCTTTGCTCGAGGTGGCTGACATCGCTGTCGTTGTGCCCGGGCCCGATGGCCCCCATCCCGCGTTGCGTTCCGGGATCGATACTGGGCGTTTCCAGTTGGCGGCAGCCCCCCATGCCAACGGTTGGGATGAGGCTGTGCGCCGGATTCTTCAGGTCTAGGCCATCACTGGCCCCTGGCTCAATCCAGCAAGGATTGCCAGAGCTCCACTGCAGCAGTGGTTGCCGCCATGGGCTGACCGTTGTGGGATGCGATCGGTCGACAGCTGAGGCTGTTGATCAGAACGGCTTGATCGTCGGCATCGAAAGTGGCCGCCAGCTCGGTTTCCACCGCGATGCCCTGGGCCAGTGCACGGCCCCGCATCACCCCTGGGAGGCAGCCGCTGCTGAGGGGCGGTGTCAGCCACTGCCCGCGACGCCGGACCACCAGATTGGCCGCCGTTCCGCAGCACAGGGCTCCAGCCGTGTTCAAGAGCAGAGCGTCGTCGACCCCTTGCTCCTGGGCTTCCCTGCGGGCCTGGATCGATTGCCCGTAGGCAAAGGTCTTGCAACGGCTCAAGCGGCTGGAGGCGTTGCGGCGCTCATGCCGACTGGTGATGGTCGTGACGGCTGAAAATGTTGGCGTGCAGGCCTGGAGCGTGAGCCAAAAGCGGTGGTGCCCTGGGGCCGGCAGTCCGATTCCGCGCTGAGGTGAGCTGCCCCGGCTCCAGTTGAGCCGCAGGGCTCCATCGGCTTCGCTCAGCTGGCTGCGTTGAATCGCGTCTTCAATTAGAGGCTCCAGCGCGTTTTGCTGCGGTGGCTGGTCCATGCCCAGCAGAGCTGCACTGTCGCTCCAGCGCTGCAGGTGCTCCTCCAGGAGTTGCGGCGCACCGTTGCGGATCAGCACCGTTTCAAAGAGGCCGTCGGCCAGGAGCAGGGCGCGGTCGTCGAGGGGAAGCTGCAGGTTTGCTGTTGTTCCCCACTGACCCTCGATCCAGGCGATAGCGGTGCTCATGCCAGCGGTGGTCATGTCAGCGCCTCCAGCAAGGGCTGCAGTTTCCACATCAACTCCTCTGCTTCGCCAAGGGGATCCGAGTCGGCGACGATTCCGCAGCCGGCATGGGCTCGCAGGGTGTCGCCTTGGCGCAGTAAGGATCGGATCAAGATGTTGCTGTCGAAGCTGCCGTCCCAGTCGACCCGCAGCAGTGATCCGCAGTAAGGCCCTCGGCTGGTGGGCTCGAGCTCATGCAGGCGTTGGCAGGCCCGCAGTTTCGGCGCCCCGCTGATCGACCCCCCAGGCCAACTGGCTTCCAGAAGATCGACCCAGCTCAATCCAGCCTGAAGTTGTCCCTCCACGACTGAGGTGAGGTGATGCACGGAGGCATAACTTTCGAGCCCCACCAGTTGGGGAACCTGAATCGAACCCGGCTGGCAGGCACGACCGAGGTCGTTACGCAGCAGGTCGACGATCATCACGTTCTCGGCCCGGTCCTTGTCGCTGCACACGAGTTCCGCGGCGAGATTTGCATCCTGTTCGGGGTCGCCATGGCGCGGCCTGGTGCCTTTGATCGGCCGGGTTTGTACGGATCCATCAGCACTCACCTGCAGAAAACGCTCCGGGGACGATGACAGCAACGCCTCGTTCTGGTCGCTGATGATCAGCCCTGCAAAGGGGGCAGGACAGGCCTGCCTCAGGGTGAGAAACAGCTCGAGGGCGCTGCCTCCCTGGGGCCAGGCTGTGCTGCAACAGGCCGTGAGATTGGCTTGGAAGAGATCACCTGCAGCGATCAGCTCACGGATGCGCTGCACTCCTGCGGCGTACTGCTCGGGTGTGGTGTGGTGACTCCAGGCCGTTAAGGGGATTGATGGGGCCTCGTCTTTGGGCTGCTCAGGGCTGGAGGCCAGCTGTTGGGTGAGGCGTTCCAAAGCAGCCGTGCTGCTGGCTTCGATCCACAGCCTGCGCTTTTGCAGATCAAAGCGAAGCACCGGATCGTGGCGGGCGATCCAAAGCGTGGCCATGCCATCGCTGGCCCAGGGGTTTCCCGGTTCCACCCAGGCGGCGGCTTCATAGTTCAGCCAGCCGCACCAATGCCCTGGGGCAAGCCCCCGTAGTGCCTCGAAGGGATTGCGGGCTCCTGGCTCTCCAGGGAGGCCACGGCAGCAGATGATCTCCTGGGGTGCCACCGCCAGGGTGGCCCATCGGCCCAGGTTGCTGCCGTCGCCATCCAGCCAGACCAGGCCTTCTTCGCCGTAGGCATGGGCCAGTTGGTTCGCGAGCGCTTTGGGCTCCTGCCAGGGCAGTTCAAGCCGTTGGGGGTGGATCATGCCGCTGTTGAACTGCAGAGGTCAGGCCGGCCTGCCTCGCGGAGCGCTGCATTACGGATGCGGCAGCTGTCGCAAACGCCGCAGGGGTGCGTGCCGCCGCTGTAGCAACTCCAGGTTGTTTCGATCGGAACACCCAGGCGAAGGGCTTCCTCAACGATGCGCACCTTGCTCCACTGCACAAGCGGTGCCCAGAGTTGGGCACCATGGCCTTCTCGACCGGCTTTGCTGGCCAGGTCGGCCAGGCCCTGAAAGGCGTTGAGGTAGTCGGGCCGGCAGTCGGGATACCCCGAGTAATCGACAGCATTCACGCCCAGCACCAACCTCTCGGCTCCGCGAGCCTCAGCCAGGCTCAGGCCAATGGAGATGAACACGGTGTTGCGCCCTGGCACGTAGGTGGGCGGAATACGGCCTTCCTCCACGCCATCGGTGGGGATCGAGATGCTGGCGTCGGTGAGGGCTGAGCCCCCCCAGCTGGCCAGATTCACGCTGATGCGGTGATGCTCTGCCAAGCCAAGCTGCTCAGCAACGGCAGCGGCGGCGTCCAATTCGCGGCGATGGCGCTGGCCGTAGTCAAAGGACAGGCCGATGACGCGGTCGCCCTGCTCAAGGGCAAGGGCCGCAGCGGTTGCGGAATCCAAACCGCCGGAGAGAAGCGCGATGGCAGTGCGATGACTCATCTCAGAACCGTGAGTTCGTGCAGGGCGCAGTAGTCCAGCTCATCAAGGTCGGTGTCCTTGGCTTGTTCAAGCAGTGACAGCAAACCGCTCAACCCCTGATCCTGGAGCCCAGCCGTTGTCGCTTCCTCCAGGAACAGGCGCAGGTCTTTGCGTAGCAGGGCGGTGCTGAAGTTGGGATCGGCGTAGCTGTGATCCAGCATCCGTTTCAGCTTCTTGTCGAAGGTGGGGGCGTAGAGCGCAGACGGCCGCAGGATGGCCATGAACGTTTCCACAGGAACGCCGGCCCGCTGAATCAGTTGCAGGGAGAGGGAGAAGCTGTGAGTGAGGCTGGCGATCAACTGATTGAGGGCCAGCTTGGTGGCAGCGCCGCTGCCAACGGGGCCTACGAGCTGGGGCTCTTGGCAGAGATGAGAGAGGAGTGGCCGTTGTTCTTCGAAGACCTGCTCTTCGCCGCCGGCCATCACCAGCAGCGATCCGTTCAGCGCCTGTGGTTTGCTGCCGAGCACCGGGGCTTCCAGATACTGCCCTCCCTGGTCCGCAACCTGTGTGGCGAGCTTGCGACTTTCCTCAACTCCCATGGTCCCCATCGGGACCACCGTTGAGCTCTGCAGATCCCCAATCGTGCCGATCACGGATGCCGTTGCTGCCCCGTCACGCAAAACGGTGATCAAGATGCTGTTGTTTTTCGCGGCTTGCCCCAGATCGTCGATCGCTGTTGCACCCTTCTCCACGAGGGAGACGATGCGGGAGGGGTCGCGATTCCAGACGTGGACGTTGAGACCCTGCTCCAGCAATCGCGTTGCGATCGCCGTTCCAAGGAGGCCTGTGCCCAGAACGGCCACTGAGGTCATGGGCTCAGGTGATCAAATTCTGTTCAACCTCAACGTAGTGGAGCAGACCCTGCCCTCAACGGCCTCCTTCAGCGGATTCCAAGCCATTTGTGGCTTTGCAGGCTGAGGCGCCATTGGGCGTGTTGACGCACATGCTCCACAGCCAGGGCTTCTCCGATGCTGCTCTCCCAGCCCGGTTGCAGCAGCCGCTCTGTGTCGTCCTCGCACTTGCACGCCATGGCTGCAGCGAAGCTGATGTCTTGCGGGCCATGCACCACAACCTTCAGCTCATGGCAGGCCTGCAAAAGCTCTTGCCGTGGGGGGCGGTGGCGTTTTGGCGAGAGGGTGATCCAATCGAAGCGTCCGCTGAGTGGATCCACCCCGCTGGTTTCCAGATGCAGGGGGAGACCGCATCGCGCATCGAGGGCCTGGGTGAGGGGCTGCAGATCGTGATGCAGCGGTTCTCCACCGGTGATCACAACGAAGCTGGCTCCGGCTTCAGCTGCCATCTGGGCGGCATCAGCCAAGGCATTGATGGGTTGCTCAGGGTGCCCTTGGGCCGGCCATGAGTGCTTGGTGTCGCACCACGGACAGCCCACGGTGCAGCCGGCGAGCCGAATGAAAAATGCACTGCGTCCGGCATGGTGGCCCTCTCCCTGCAGGGAATGGAATGTTTCCACCACCGGGAGACGCCGGGAGTCAGCCATCGACGCGGTTCATGGGATCGCAATGTCCCCCTGTTGACGCAGGGCCTGAGCCGGTGAATCCGGAAGGCGTTGTTGGGCTGCTTCGATCAATCCCCGGAACAACGGATGGGGTTGTCCAGGCCGGGAGAGGAATTCGGGGTGGTACTGGCAGGCGGTGAAGAACGGATGCCCTTTCAGTTCGATCAACTCCACCAGGCGTCCGTCCGGGGACGTGCCGCTCACCACATATCCGGATTCCAGGAAAAGATTGCGATAGGAGTTGTTGAATTCGTAGCGGTGGCGGTGGCGTTCGTAGACCACCTCGTCCCCGTAAAGCCTCTGGGCGAGGGTTCCCGGCGCAATCCTGCAGGGGTAAACCCCCAGGCGCATCGTGCCGCCCAGGTCGACCACGTCCTGCTGTTCCGGCAGCAGGTGAATCACGGGATGGGGCGTGTTTTCGTTTAATTCAGCACTGGTTGCCTCGGTGAGGCCGGCCTGGTTGCGAGCCCACTCGATCACAGCGGTTTGCATCCCGAGACAGAGCCCAAGGAAGGGCACCCGTTGTTCCCGGGCCCAGCGAATCGCTGCAATCTTTCCATCGACGCCACGGTTGCCGAAGCCACCAGGCACGACGACGGCGTCCATTCCGCGCAGGAGTGCATCGGCGCCGTCGGCTTCAATCTGTTCGGCGCAGACCCAGTGCAGGTCGAGGGAGGCATCCTGGGCAATGCAGGCATGCTGCAGCGCTTCGACGACGGAGAGGTAAGCGTCGTTCAGCTGCACGTACTTGCCCACCAGGGCAACCTTCACCGACGGGCCGGGATTGCGCAGCTTGTTGACCAGTTGTTCCCATGCCGCCATGTCGCTGTCATGGTCGGTCAGGTTCAGCACGTCCAGCACTTCACGGCACAGACCCTCCTGCTCAAGGATCAGCGGCACGGCATAGATGCTGTCGGCATCCAGAGAGGGAATCACGGCGCGGGTGGGCACCCCGCAGAAGCCGCCGATTTTCCGCTTGAGATCGTCGCTGATGTCGCGATCACTGCGGCAGACGAGCACATCCGGCTGGATGCCGATCGAACGCAGTTCCTTGACTGAGTGTTGGGTGGGCTTGGTTTTGAGCTCGCCGGAGGTGCCGATGAAGGGCAGCAGGGTGACGTGGATGTAGGCCAGGTCGTTGCGACCCACGTCCTCCCGGAATTCACGGATGGCTTCGATGAAGGGCAGTGATTCGATATCACCCACGGTGCCGCCGATCTCCGTGATCACCACATCGGCATTGCTGTTGGAGGCAACCCGGTGGATGCGCTCGCGGATCTCGCCGGTGATGTGGGGAATCACCTGAACGGTGCCGCCGTTGTAGTCGCCGCGGCGCTCCTTGTTGATCACCGATTGGTAGATCGAGCCGGTGGTCACGCTGTTCAGGCGTGACATCGCCGTGTCGGTGAAGCGCTCGTAATGGCCCAGGTCGAGATCGGTTTCGGCGCCGTCTTCGGTGACGAAGACCTCACCATGCTGGAACGGGCTCATCGTCCCGGGATCCACATTCAGGTAGGGATCCAGCTTGAGAATCGAAACGTTGTAGCCCCGCGACTTCAGCAACCGGCCGAGGCTCGCCGCCACGATTCCCTTGCCAATGCTGGACACCACACCACCGGTGATGAAGACGAATTTGGCCATGACCTGCCGGGCGACTCTTCAAATTAGCTGGCGTCGGTCATGGGCTCCAGGGGGAACCGGTGTTTTAGGAATCCAGGCCCTGGATGTAATCCCGGACTTTGCTGCGTCGTTGGGGTTGCCGCAGTTTCAGCAGGGCGCGGGTTTCGATCTGACGAACGCGCTCCCTTGAGAGTTTCAGCTCCTCCCCGATCTGGGCCAGGGTCTGGGGCGTGTCGTCCTCCAATCCGAAGCGCCGGCGCAGGACAGCGGCCTCGCGACTGGTGAGTTCATCCAGGAGATCCTCCAGATCGTTGTGGAGTTCGTCGTGGGTGAGGGTCTGCTCCGGGGTTGCATGGCCGTCCTCGATCAGATCCCCAAGCTGGGTGTCCTGTTCGCGGCCGACACGGGTGTCCAGAGACACTGAGCGGGGCACCCGGGCCAGGGTCTGGCGCACGGTGTCTTCACTGATGCCCAATTCGCGCGCCAGATCCGCGATCGAGGCAATGCGTCCTTCGTTGCTTGCAATCTCCTGCTGGACCCGTTTGATCCGGTTCAGTTTTTCGGTGACGTGAACGGGCAAACGGATCGTGCGGCTCTGGGTGGCGATGGCCCGGGTGATGCCCTGGCGGATCCACCAGTAGGCGTAGGTGCTGAAGCGGAAACCACGGGTGGGATCGAACTTTTCCACGGCCCGCTCCAGCCCGAGCGTTCCCTCCTGGACCAGATCCAGGATTTCCATGCCCCGCTGCTGGTACTTCTTGGCCACCGCCACCACCAGGCGCAAGTTGGCCTGAATCATGTGGTCTTTGGCTCGCCGCCCGTTGCGGAGGGCCAGCTTCAGATCCTTAGCCTCCAGCTGGGCCTGCTCGGCCCAGGCCTGATAGCCCAGGTCAATCCGCTGCTGCAACTCGGGCAAGGGCAGTCCTGCCGCTCGGGCCCATTCCTGCTTGGTTGGCCAGTGGCTGTGCTGGTTGGCTTCCCGGCGTTGCAGTTCTTCGAGACGGTGCAGTTCACCGATGGCGGCATCGCTCTCAGCCAGCTCCCGTTGCTGGAGCAGCAGTGCTTCACGGCGCTGCACCAGGCGGGCCAGGGTGACCTCCTCCTCATTGGTGAGCAGGTCGACCCGGCCGATGTCCTGGAGATAAAGCCGCAGCAGATCCGTTGTGCCGCTGCTGCGGCGCTCACGGGTCCCCCCTGTCCGTCGGGGCTTGCTGGGCAAAAGCTGGCCTTGTGAAGTCCAACTTCAGGGTTCCTCGCCGTTGGCCGCGGTGCGACAAATGCGCTGATTCCCTTCGGGATCTGCTCAGCCCAGTAGCCGCCTTCAGTCTTCCTGGTCGGGCTCAACCCAGGTGCTGGCCACGTGCAGTTCCTCTAGCTGCTTGTCAGCAACGCCCCCTGGGGCACTGGTCATCAGGCAGCGGGCCTGCTGGGTCTTGGGGAAGGCAATGGTGTCGCGGATCGACTCCTCTCCGGCCAGCAGCATCACCATCCGGTCCACACCGAAGGCCAGGCCGCCGTGGGGCGGTGCGCCCACATCAAGAGCGTCCATCAGGAAGCCGAACTGCTCCTGGGCCTCCTCGAGAGGCAATCCAACCGTCTGCAACACCTGGCGCTGCAGGGCGGAGTCATGGATGCGCAGGGAGCCGCCGCCGAGCTCAAGGCCATTGAGCACAAGGTCGTAGGCCTGGGCCCGGGCTCCGGGCAGGTTTTCGGCCCACTTCGATGCATCGCTGCCGAGATCCTCCGCATTGGGCGCGCAGAAGGGGTGGTGCAGGGCCTCGTAACGGTTCTCGTCGCTGTTGAACTCGAACATCGGGAAGTCCACCACCCAGAGGAAGTTCCACTGGTCGTTGTCCCGGTCGGCCTTCACCATGCCCAGCTCCTTGGCCAGGTACTGGCGCACCCTGTCGAGGGCCTTGTTCACCGTGGCGGTGTCGCCGGCACCGAACAGCAGCAGGGTGCCGGGTTTCGCGCCGGTGCGGCTGAGCAGCTCCTGCTTCTGCTCATCGCTGAGGTTGTCCTTGATGGCGCCGATCGTGTCGATCTCACCGCCGTCGCGCACCCGGATGAAGGCCAGGCCACCGGCACCGGCTTTCTGTGCCTCGCTGAACACATCGCCACCCGGCTTGATCCGCACGTTGCTCACCGCATCGTTGCCGCCGGGCACCGCGATGCACTTCACAGCGCCGCCGGACTTCACGGCGCCACTGAACACCTTGAAGCCCATGTCCTTCACGATGTCGCTCACGTTGGTGAGCTCCATGCCGTAGCGGGTGTCGGGTCGGTCGGTGCCATAGCGCTCCATGGCGTCATGCCAGGTCATGCGTGGGAAGGGCCGCGGCAGTTCGATGCCCTTCACGGCCTTCCAGATGGCGCAGATCAGTGATTCGTTCAGCGCCAGGATCTGCTCCTGATCCATGAAGCTCATCTCGATGTCCAGCTGGGTGAATTCCGGCTGGCGGTCGGCCCGCAGGTCTTCGTCGCGGAAACAGCGGGCCACCTGGTAGTACCGCTCGATGCCGCCCACCATCAGCAGCTGCTTGAACAACTGGGGGGACTGGGGCAGGGCGAACCATTCGCCGCCGCAGACCCGGCTGGGCAGCACGTAATCGCGGGCGCCTTCCGGCGTGGAGCGGGTCAGCACCGGGGTCTCCACCTCGATGAAACCGGCGTCTTCCAGGAAGCGACGGGCGGCCTGGATGGTCTGGGCCCGCAGCCGTAGGTTGTCGTTCATGCGCTTGCGGCGCAGATCCAGATAGCGGTGGCGCAGCCGCAGTTCTTCGCGGGTGTTCTCCTCGTCGTGCACCGACACGGGGAAGGGCAGGTTGCCTTTCACGCTGTTCAGCACGGTGATGCCGCTGGCGAGCACTTCCACGGCTCCCGTCGCCAGCTTGTCGTTCAGGGAGTCGCCGGGCCGGGCCCGGACTTTCCCTTCAACCTGCAGCACGGTTTCGCTGCGCAGATGCTCGGCGACGGCGAAGGCGTCGGCGCCCAGATCCGGGTCCACCGTGATCTGCACCGTGCCGCTGCGGTCCCGCAGGTCGATGAAAATCACCCCGCCGTGATCACGGCGTCGATCCACCCAGCCGCACAGTTGCACCTGCTGATCAATGTTCTGTTCGCGCAGGTCGCCGCAACCGTTGCTGCGCATGGGATGTCTCAACTGGAGAAGAGCGAGTTTCCCACAGCAGCGGTGAGCTTCAGGCGCGTTTGTAGAAGGGCTTGCGAACGACCGTTGCCGGCTGGGCCTTGCCGCGGATCTCAACGCTCAGTTCGGTGCCGAGTTTGGCGAGGGACGGCGGCACGTAGGCCAGGGCAATCGCTTCTTCCAAGGTGGGTGACCAGGTGCCGCTGGTGACGATGCCCACCGTCTCTCCGTTGTGCATCACGGGATAGTCGTGGCGGGCGATGGCACGACCCTGCAGCTTGAGCCCCACCAGGCGTTTGGCCGGGCCGGATTCCGCCGCCTGCTCCAGCGCCTGTCGGCCCACAAAATCCACGGGCATTTCCAGGTGCACGAGCCAACCCAACCCGGCCTCAAAGGGGTTGGTTGTGTCGTTCATGTCCTGGCTGTATAGGTGCATGGCGGCCTCCAGCCGCAAGGTGTCCCGTGCCCCCAGGCCGCAGGGCGTGACACCGCGATCGAGCAAAAGCTGCCAGAGCTTCTGTCCGTCGTCGGCGTTGAGCAGCAGCTCGGCACCGTCTTCGCCGGTGTAGCCCGTGCGAGCACTGAACACCGGTTGGCTCAGGCCCTTGAGATTGAGCATCCGGTGGCCGAAGCGGGGCAAGCCGCTGAGGTCTTCGCCGCTCAGCTCCTGCAGCAAACCCATGGCCTCAGGGCCCTGCAGAGCGAGCAGCACACCGTCCTTTTTGATGTCGGTCACCGTCAGGCCAGCGGGCTCCATCTGTTCACGGATCCAGGCGGTGTCGCTGTCGGCGCAGGCGGCATTGATCACCAGCACCAGCGCACCCCGTTCGGCATCAATGGCACCGCAGTCGTAAACGATGAGGTCGTCGCGAATGCCGCCGCGCTCGTTCAGCAGAACCGTGTAGCAGGCTTCGCCGGGACCGATGCGGTGCAGGTCGCTGGGGATCAGCTTTTGCAGCGCATCCTTGGGATTGGCACCTTCGAGGCGCAGCACTCCCATGTGGGAAATATCGAACATGCCGACCCGTTCGCGAACGGCCTTGTGCTCCTGGATCAGGCCGCTGAACTGAACCGGCATCTCCCAGCCGGCAAACGGCACCATGCGGCCCCCGGCGCTGCGGCAGGACTCGAACAGGGGAGTGCGCTGCAGGGACATGGGGGCGGCCGATGAGATGCGCATTCTTATGGAGGGCTTCACGATCCGGAAGGGAACCCGGAACTTTGTCCCTGTCGATGGTCCGTTTCGCAGACCGTCACTAGCTTGAGCGCGTTTCCGGGGCGCTTGTTTGGCCACCAGCTCCTGCTGTCGCAGTTGTCAGTACTGCACCCTGCCGGCAGGTGCCAAGGGGTGGTGCCGTCTGCGCCGGTTGGAGGTGCATGCCGAGATTGCGGATCTGATGGTCTGTCACCACTGGACCCCCCGTTCTCCCAAGCTTCCGGCTCTGCAGAGCAGCAGCGTTGGTGAGTGCCAGCTGGAATTGGATCGCACCTTGAGCTGAGGCCGGATTGGTCCTCGACTCTGATCTCCGTGATGGCCTCCACCGGATGATCACGGGATACTGCACCCAATCACGTCGTTGCCTTGTCTGCCTCAGCTCCGCTGACTCCTCTGGAGCTCATCCAGGAACAGCCTGAGGTGGATCACCTGACGCTTCCCACCGGCGCAACGGTTTTCAGTGCCGGTGAACCTGTGCAGTTCATCCATGTGATTGAACGGGGATGGATGGAACTGAGCAGTGGTCCGTTGAACCGCATTCGCTTTGGTAGCGGCGAATTGTTTTTCTACGAGGATCTGGTGCATGGCATCGAGTGCCACAGCCGTGATGCCACAACGGTGACTCCTGTTTCGCTGTTCCGCCTGAGCCGCACCAACTTTCTGGCACTCATCCACAGGCACCCAACGCTGGTGCTGCAATTGCTCAGCAAACAGCACAGCCGTCTGCGGCAGCAGCGGGCTGATGCCCGTCACTTCTATTAGTCGCGACCCAGGAGCAGCAGCAGGCTGCGGGTCACCTTGGCGGCCAGCACGGCGCTGATGCCGCTGGTGTCGAGTTGTGGGGCCAGTTCCACCACATCGGCCGCCACCAGGTGATGCTCCTTGAGCACCGCGATCAGGCTGGCGAAATCAGACCAGTGGTAGCCACCAGGTTCAGGGGTGCCTGTACCCGGCAGAGCTGAGGGATCAAACCAGTCCAGATCGACGGTGAGATAGATGGGTTTCCCCTGCAAGGGAGCGAGAGCCTGTTGAAGGGCGTCGACGCTGGGCATCAGCCGGCCGCTCTCGTGCAGTTCGGTGAATTCCTCCCGCGTGCCACTCCGGATCGCGAGTTGAAACAGCGTCTGGCTGGGAAGAACCTCTAAACAGCGGCGCATGGCGCAGGCATGGCTGTGGCGGGCCCCCAGCCAGCTGTTCCTGAGGTCGGCATGGGCATCCAGCTGCACCAGCACCAGGTCGGGGTGGCGTTGTGCCACAGCCTCCACGGCACCGGAGCTGATCGAATGCTCCCCGCCCAGCATCAGAGGCCTGAGCCCCAGGCCGAGCACGGCTTCGGTCGCCTGCTTCACCTTGGTGAGAACCGGCTCAGGGTTGCCGAAGGGAATCTCAACGGCACCAAGATCGGCAAAGTCGAGATCCTCCAGATCCAGGTTGAGTTGCGGGCAATAGGTCTCCAGGCCAGCGCTCACCTCTCGGATGGCGGCGGGGCCGAAGCGGGTGCCAGGGCGAAAGGAGGTGGTGCCGTCATACGGCACACCAAATAGACCAACGCGGCAGTCGGCAGGGTTGCGGCGGGATCCCATGAAAATGGTTCCGTCGCTGTCAAACAAACTGTCGAAAAGCCCATTCGGCGGTTGTGCGGTCATGGCTGCAGTTCCCGTTCGACGAAGGCGGGGATGGCGTCCATGGCCCCCCGCTGCCAGCGCGGTGACCAGATCTCGCAGCCTGCGGCGATGGCCTCGCTGCGCTCTGGGTCTGGAGTGCGGTAGCGGGGTGTTGCCATCGCAGCGAAGGTCCAGCTCCACCAGCCGCTGGGGTACATCGGCACCCAGCCATAGAGCGGGTCGGCATGGTCAAACACCTCGCGTAATAGGCGCACCATGGCGATGTGGACATCGCGGAAGGCTTCCGGAGATTCGCTCTGCGTGCCGAACACGCCCCCGGGCTTCAGCATCCGTCGGCAGTTTTCAAAGAAGGCGCGGTTGAACAGGCCTTCGGCGGGTCCGGCGGGATCAGAGCCATCCACCAAGACAACGTCATAGCTCTGGTCCTCAGCCTCAGCGGCCCAGGCGATGCCATCGCCCACTGTGAGCTGGAACCGCGGATCGGCCCAGGCGGATCCGCCGATGTCGGGGAGGTGTTCCCGGCTGAGTTCCACCACTCGTCCGTCAATCTCCACCATGTCCAGCCGCTGGACACCTGGGTGCCGCAGGCATTCCCGCGCGGTGCCGCCGTCTCCGCCGCCAATCACCAGGATCCGCTCGATCGAGCTGGCACTGCATAGGGCTGGGTGCACCAACGCCTCGTGGTAGTGGCGTTCCTGCTGTTCCGCTGTCATCCAGCAGCCATCCAGGAGCAGCCCCCGCCCGTAGCGCTCACTGCGAATCACGCTGATCCGCTGGAACGGACTGGTCTCCTCGACCAGCACTTCTCCCCTCAATCCATAGCGGACGCCGCGGTGCTCTTCGTCAATCCAGCTGCTCATGGGCTGCGGTGGGCATCTCTCCAGCTAAGGATCCGGGGGGCCTGTTACCAAACACCAGATGTAGTGCTCTTGGGATTGACGAACGCAAGATGTGGAGGTTGAATGTGTTTGGTTGGGGAGCTGCTGTGGAAGAGGGCAGCTCCAAAGCCTTTTTCATCAGATCAAGGCTTTCGTTTTACAGATAGGGCTGAGGGTTGATGTAGGTGGTCCCTCTTCGAAGCATCAACCTGGTGGGAGCATCCTGTTGTTCTTGAGCCAGGAGATGGCTGGTGCAAGACCTGGTGGTGAACGAGCGGTTGACCATTCCGTCCAGGGAGCTGCGCTGGCGGTTTAGCCGCTCATCCGGCCCCGGCGGGCAGGGGGTCAACACCACCGATTCCCGTGTGGAATTGCTTCTGGATCTAGCGAACTGTTCCTGTCTGGGTCCATTTCGCCACGCCCGATTGCTGGAGCACTTCCAGCCCCGTTTGGTGGAGGGCTGCCTACGGGTTGTGGTCGCAGAAGAACGCTCCCAATGGCAGAACCGACAGAAGGCTCTGCATCGCATGGGGGAGTTGCTGCGGGAGGGCTTGCAGCCAGCACCGCGTGCCCGAAAGGCCACCCGGCCGGGTCGTGGTGCCGTGAAGCGGCGCTTGGACACGAAGAAAAAGCGTGGTGACCTCAAGCGTCAACGGCGCAGTCGTCCCTCCCTGGACGACTAATCGGATCCAGAGGTGGGCGAGTTTTCTGCTCGGATCGCCGCTTTGGCCTGTTTCCAGAGGGCTTCCAATTCGTTGATGCTGCGGCCCTGCAGATCCCCTTCCAGGGCAGCTTCAACGCGGGAGAAGCGGTCGAGGAAGCGTTGATTCGTGCCGGCGAGACCCTCCTCGGGTTCGATGCTGCACCAACGAGCCACATTCACCAGGGTGAACAGCAGATCCCCCAGTTCCTCCTGGGCATGACCTTTGTCGCCGTTGGCCACCGCCTCCTTCAGTTCGTCCAGCTCCTCATGGACCTTCTCCCAGACGCCGGCCATGTCATCCCACTCGAAGCCGGCTTTGGCCGCTTTCTTGGAGATGGTCATGGCTCCAGCCAGGGCCGGCAGGCCCCGCACCTTGGTTCTGAGCCGGTCGCTGAGGGGGCTGGAGGAGCCCGCCAGTGCCTCGGCCTGCTCCTGGAGCTTGATGGCCTCCCAGCTGCGTCGCACCTCGTCACTGGTGCTGGCGACGGCATCGCCGAACACATGGGGGTGACGGCGGATCAGTTTGTCGCTGATGCCGTCGGCAATCGCATCCAAATCAAAGCGCTGCTGCTCCCGAGCGATCTGGGCATGCAGCACCACCTGCAGCAGCAGATCCCCCAGCTCTTCCTTCATCTCGGCATCGCTGCCCTGGCGGATCGCATCGGCCACTTCATGGGCCTCTTCCAGCACGTAGGGCATCAGCGAGGCATGGGTCTGCTCCAGATCCCAGGGACAGCCCGCTATTGGATCCCTGAGTTGGGCCACAACATCGATCAGTCGCTGGATGGCGTCAGAAGGAGCGTTGGCCATGCCGGGGCAACACTGGGGCAACGCCCACCTTCTCATCGCTGTCGTTTCTTCGACCATTCTTGGGGCCAGGGGTCGCCATCGAGGATCAGGTGGATCCAGGCACTGCCCTCCAAGCCCACAAGCAGAGCGATGAACTCCCGTGGGTGCTGATGCATCAGTTGCTGGAGCGTCGTCAGCAGCACCGCTGGTGAGAGTGCTGGAACCGCCATGCTCACGATCAGGCACCAGGTGAGCAGCACCGCCAGGCGCGCGGTTGTTCCCAGCAGCGGACCATGGGACCAGAGCGAGCGATGGGGAATCAGCAGGCGGTAGGGCCACCAGAGAAAGCCGAGGGCTCCCCAGCGCCGCAGCGCATTGGAGCGGGTATCGAGGTCTGGGGACAGCCATAAACCGCCAGCCAGGCAGCTGGCGGCTGCGATCAAGGCTGCAGCCCATCCCAGCACCAAGCCCACAGCGATGCCGAGCGGGAGACTCATGACCCAGATGCTCTGATCGTGGCGGCGACCCGTTGCCAAGTCTTCGGGGCTCTCGTGCGCCCCCAAGCTGACGCGTTAGGGCAGAATCTGCCTGGTGGGGCGATTAGCTCAGCGGTAGAGCACCTCCCTTACAAGGAGATTGTCACTGGTTCGATCCCAGTATCGCCCATTCCTTCAAAGCAACCACCAGCATTGGCTTTCTGTTCTGAGCAGGGAGGCCACTTTTCTTGATTTTCATCTAGGTGTGCTCCAAAAGGTGCTCCAAATAGTCCTATCGTTGAGTCGGCCCAAAAGTTCGCTTTACCAGCGGCTTTCACGAGTTGATCGGTTATGCCGCGAGCTACCGCAACAGAGACACTGGAGAGAGTCGAACACCTCCAGGGATGATCCTGGAGGGGCAGCCCAATACCGCTTGTCTCAGTTTTGCGAGACAAGCGTGGGGGGTCTCCAGAGCGCAGGGCTACAGGCTTCTGAAGAAAGCATGGACGCAGATCAAGGACGACATCGATGAGAGCGGAATCGACCGGCAGGAGCTGCTGTCGTGGTCAATCCAAACGCTGATGGCCGCGGCTGGGCAGGCGATGCAGCAGAAGAACCCTGGCGCCGTGGTGAGTGCCATCCGCCAGCTTGATCACATGACCGGCACCGGATACAACTCCCACCGCGGTTACGGCATCAACAGGCGCAAATACTGAACAAGCTCCTCATTTGATCGATGACTCAGCACGCAAAAGCCCCGACTTAGTCGGGGCTTTCACTGACCTTGGACGGGTAATTCCTTATAGATCCAATCAAGACAAGTATGTGTAAATCGATTCAAAAGATACTTTTCGAAGTAGCCAAGGGGCCATCTCCTCTTTCGCTAGCCCAGCGAAAGAGGAGAGTGCATTGGCCCGTCGATCCCGTCCAAGGACGACTTATGAATCTTGACCGAAGGTATTCATGTTGGGTGTGATAAATATTTTCAATTGATGTGGCATGCAGCACAAATTATTCTCGCTTATGAAGTCTTAGGGCCGACTTAGCCGAAGATTCAGAGAAATTTCTTGATGCAGTGCGCTTTCTTGCTTATGCCCATATTTTACTCCGGTTAACCAATTGCCTCACATTCTTTGGTTAATTTTGGATGAACTCGATTTCATCAATATTTAGATTACTTTTAGTGCTTTGTTGAAGGTGGTTGAGCCTAATTGGGATTATTTCGTCCATGCACCCTTAGAAGAAGGTGTAGTGCGCTTTGAAACCAAAACCGAGCGTGCACTTTATGCAAAGGTTGTTGCCTCTGAAGCGAACTGGATGGAATCTCAAAGTTGTGAGCGTCTCATAGTCTATTTGAGAGCAAGGCAGGATTTGGAGTCTTTTCGAGAAGGATTTAAAGCCAAGGAAAGTTAGTTCTATAAGTCTAGATATTGCCAAATATATACCTTCTCGCTTGCAAAGCTACTAATGCGCATACCTCGTCTTTTGTTTTTGGTGATTTTCAGGAAGTTTATTGGTGCCCAATGAAGTACGTGATTGGCTATTCGCATATGATTAAGATGCACTTGTCTATTGGCAGACAGCGTGCAATATCTTTTGGTTCAAGGCAGGGTAGAGTTCGACATAGTGATCTTTATTTTAGAAATTAATATGTAGCAAATTTCTCTTGCTATGCATCAAGACTACACCGCTATTGCCCTTCTCCTTTTTACTGCATTACCGCTCTTGTGCGTTGCCGCAGCGGCGTTCTTCTATGTTAAGAATAACGAGCGGAAAACACCGCTTAAGAGGGAAGATTTTTATCGATAAATCTACGACATAAGGGTTCTTCGGTTAGTGGTGATTGATCCTTGAGTAGACTACGTCGACTGAGTTTCTAAATACTGTCTAGAGATGGTTGTTAGAAGGCAATAAAGAATAACTAATTATTATCACTACGATTTCATGTCGCTTTGGGTGTCTGCGCTGCTCGGAGTTGTGAAATCTGGCTATGGAATGATTCTTAGGTCTTAGACCTTGAGGTGCTGCCCGCCTCCAGTTATATAACGCTGAACTGACTTCTCCCGGTCAGAAGAGAAGCCAGCTTTCTTGTCAGCGCCCAATGACCACGGCTTGCCATTGGATGGAGGTTTTGGGGACTCCGAATACATAATCACTTTTTCGTTGAGTGGTCTCTCTTCAGATGAGGCAATGTCGGAGTCCAAATGATTCGCGTCAACGTTCCGAGGTGCAGGAGTTTGCTCATACGCTGTGTATGCCGGCACTTCAGACCCTTGGAACGATGTGAGTCACGAGGTCAGCATTGACCCAGTTGGTGACGTGATTATCCACATATATCACCTGGAAAAACTTTGGAATCTTCGGGTTTTTGGCGCTGCCAATAACGTTAATGACGTCAGCCACGCGCCAGGTCTTGTCAGTGTTCTTGATGATCACCGCCATTCCCGCTTTGACGTGGAGAAAGACCGGATCTGGTTTGGGCGTTGATGCGCCACTTGCATGATCAATTGACATACACCTTTTCAAGTAGGTCTCTACTGCTTCTGGCAGTTAGACGAGTTGCAGCTGCCTATGAAATAACGCTGATCTGACTCCCCGCATCGTCAGAGAGGGAGTCAGTGGTGTTATCAGCGCCCAATGGTCATGCAGGGGCCATTGGATGGAGGTGGGCCTCCAAAGTCACAGTCGCACCGTCTATGGCTATTGCTTGTTCTTAAGAGGAGATGGCAGTGATCAAATGAGCCGCGTCAACGTCCATAGCTGTTCACCTAAATACTGGACCAGCCGCGTTCTCAGGTTGAGCTGGAGGTGCTGGAGCTTTAATCCTGTTGTCTATCCGCAATGGTGAGAACAGCAGAAGGTTTCCGCCAACCAGCCCTGCCGTGACGACAATCGCGGTGACTACTTCCAGCAACTCAGTCGTTTTTCCTGAGGTCAAGTCACCCTTCAGTTAACGCTGAACTGACTCCCCGTCCGCCAAGAAAGGAAGTCAGCTTTTCTGGACAGCGCCCAATGGTCATTGGAGAAACCATTGGATGGAAGTGCCCAGCAACGGAACTTCCAAAGACACGATCAGTTCTATCGTGGGCTGCGCTCTTTCAGATGAAGCGATGGCAGCGACCAAATGAGACGGATTCCTAGATCACCATGGACTGAGCTGCAGCGGATGCTGCGACATAACGCCATTGAGGTTTAGGAGACGTTGCTCACCATCAGTCAGATAACGCTGATCTGAATCTCCCCCTGAGGAAAAAGAGGAGATTCAGTGGTGTTACCAGCGCCCAATGGTCATCACTCCATTGGATGGAGGCTGTGCTGCGCTCCAGTCAAACTATCGCCTCGGCAGGCATCGTGTGCCGTTCCAATGGGGCGAAAGCGGCGTCCAAATGATTCGCTGAAATGTTTTTACGACTGAAAACGCTGAACTGACTCCCCTGGTTGAGGAGAGGAGCCAGGCCGTCACTTGCTATGTCAACGCCGGACTGGATAAGCGTAGACACACACAGCGTCCAATGGAAATTGCCCCTCCATTGGATGGAAGATCCATGCGACTGAACTTCCGCAGATACCATCGCTCCTGCTGGGGGTTCAGTGCAGTTCAGATGAGGCAGTGGCAGTAACTAAATGAGGCACACCAATGTTGTGGCAAGCGAAGACTCTGTACCGACTCCTCCCCTGAAAAACAGGAGCCAGTGCTTCTCGTCAGTGCCCAAAGCTTGCATCAACCCGTTGCGGCAAGCCATCCCAACATTCGCGTAGATGCCATCAAAGGGGCAATGCGCCTTAATGCCGATGACTTTGTGCCCTCAAGGCACAAAAATATGGTC
>NZ_UCNR01000015.1:0-249830 GCF_900474045.1 Synechococcus sp. N19 | reverse complement strand
GACCATATTTTTGTGCCTTGAGGGCACAAAGTCATCGGCATTAAGGCGCATTGCCTCAGCCATGGAATCTGCGGGAATCTTCGGGTGGCTTGCTTATGAGAAGTCTCATCCGCGCTGCCGACTACTGCCCTTCTGTCCACGGACATTGATCGGCATATCTCCAGTAGATCTCTGCGTGACCACTGGCGACCATCTCTTGCTGCACGTTCGTCTGTCGAAGGAACAGCTCTGCCACGGTTCGTCCGTAGCGGTCTTCGGTGATCCGTCGGATTCGAACCTTCTTGCCCGCCACAAGATTTGTCAGGTGGTCTCGAGCAGCTTTGGCTGGCTCCGGCTCAGCTCTCTTGCCAACTAGTTCAGGGGTGTCGATGCAAGCCAGTCGAACCCGTTCTCCTGTTGTGGTGGTGCAGGTATCACCGTCGTAGCAGGAGGCGATCACAACGGATGCAAGAGCAGCAAAGAGCATCAGTGATGTTCCTGGGTGTGACCGATGAGTGGGTCACCTCGACAAGGACCATTGGATCCTTTATCAGAGGTGGACACTGCTAAGCATCCGCTGTCTATTCGGTCTCTCTACGTCTTGCTTGTCGTGGTCCTCAGCGCCTGGGTATTGGGAGCTGCTCTCCGTTTGAGCTCTGAGTTGGCCGGATGATGAGTCCGCTGAGCGACGGCGGCTCTGTCTTTGGGTGTCCTTGGCGGCACTTGCATCCTTGGCGGTGCGGAGGCGAAGGATCGACCTGCTGCCTCATCTATCAGCACAGGGATGACAGAAGAGAAAGATGGGTTGATCAGCGATATGGGCGCATAGCTGGATAGGGTCCACGGACCTTGGGTCCAGCTCAGCCGTGATCAAGAACCCGATCCTTGTAAAGGCTTGGAAGGTCATCACCTGGCGGTGGCGGCTTCAGCTGGCGATCAACGCACCCTTTGGACTGCTTTGGGTGGCAGACAAGACCAACCCAGCGGTGCATGCCTTCGACATGTCAGTGCTCGCAGCACTTCATGCCGAGTGGCTCGCTCCAATGATGGGGATTGCTTGAGCGTCAGCCAGAGTGAGCTTTGCCGGCCATTCAAGAACACAAGTTGGTGGCGGCTGCAGTCAAGGACCTCTAAAAACTAGTCAACAGCTTCTGTGTCATGTCCTCTGATGGAGAAGTTACCTCTTTGGAGTCCAGTCTTCTTTGGAACCTGGGGAGTGGTTTCGGAAGCATTCTTTGCTTCGTGCTCGCGGCAAGAACCAATGTCAGTCTTATAGATATCGGAAGATTCCTCGCTCTGATATGGATTGCTGGGTGCATGTACCTCTCGCTTCGAGACGCTGGCATTAAGGGGCTTATTTCTGTCATGTTTTGGCTCATGATTTCCCTTCCAGGTTGCTGGATGGTTATGTCTTTTCTCTCAAGAGAGTACGCCTTGCTTGCACTAATTATGTGTTTGGCATCTTTTGCTTTCACTGGTGTTCTCAAATCCATGTCTGGACCATTCTTTTGGTTGAAGAAGCGACTTCGTAATCGCCGATGACCTGATCTCATATGAAGGTCAGCGTTAGATCAGTGGTTAGCTACTAGTCACCCTCATAGTCCTTTATTGAGATCCCTCTTTTCCGAAGGTCAAGCCCAAGGAACATCAACCCAATTGTCCCGCCGCTAGCAGTACGGAAAAAGACGCCTTGAGCGGCTGTTTCGGCGGAATAAGAGGGAGCCTCGCTCTCGTATTCAACACATCCTCCAACCATTGGATCTGGGTGGTAAGCAACGCATGCGGGTTGGGAGTGAGTCATTGCTGTCCATCCCGCTAAAGCAAGGCTCAGGGTTGCTCCTTGGATCCAGACAACCCACCACGAATTAGTCCGACTGGCATTCCATTTGGCGATCCACAACCCACCGAGAGAGCACATTGCGATTGGGATAAGCCAATGAGAGAAGAAATCACTCACGATCAGCTCCGACGATCTTCCAGGGCTTGGTCATGCGCCAAGCATGGCAACGGTTTCAGCCCTTGCCCTCAGTTATGCGAGGGGGCTTGCGCTTCCAGATCTTGAGCATGAGCCAAACAACCCCAACGACCGGCAATGCAAACCCAAGAAGCATTAGCGGAAGGGTGATCACCCCAAAGGTCCAAGCGGGTAGCCAATTCAGGTCATAGAGAAGGCTTCTGAGTGCTTGGACGATCACGCCAATCAAGGACAGCGACACAAGCAATGCTGGAGGGAAGGCAACCGCAAGCAACACGGTCTTGAGAATCCTCCAGTCCTTGCTGTTAGGGGTTCTCCTCATGCGCCAAGGATGGCAGCGAATTCAGCTGTGAAGCAGGAACGCCAGGACATAACCAATCACTAGACCTTTGCCAAAGGTGAGCCAAAGCATTTGGTACTTGCTCAGACCAAACCGCTGCCTGATCCGTTTGATGAATGACTTATGCCAGAGAACGAGCGAGTTGTTGGATTTTTTTCCCATCCCCCAAGGATGGCAGGAGTTCAGACCCTTGGAACGATGTGCGTTACAAGGTCGGCGTTTATCCAGTTGATGACGCCGGTGTCGACATCAGCCACCTGGAACAGCGTTGGAACCTTTGGGTTTCTGGCACCGCCATCGAGCCAGATGACATCAGCCATCCGCCAGGCACCTTCCGTGTCAGTGACGATCACGGTCATGCCTGGTTTGACGTGCAGGAAAACGGGATCCGACTTGGGCGCTGCAACGGCGCTTGCATGATCAACCGACACATTCCTCAAGCTAGTACAAGTGTATTAGTACAGGAGTAGGCGCGGAGTCCAGGAAGTGAATCTGAGGCTCGAATTCCGACAGAAATTTCTGAACCTCTTTTGCGTATAGGCACGGACGCAAACCTCCCCCGGTACCCCTTCGCTCTAGGGCTCGGCAGAAGCTCTCCAGCAACGTTCCATTTGCTGCCAGCCCAAGTGGTGCAACTCCTTCCAGAGCTGCTCTGTCATGTCTTCGGATTCAGGGCTTTAACTCCAATCCGCTGGGTAGAGCTTTGTCCTAGTGGCGGTCAGGTCAGGCCTGTCCTCTATGAGCTCCTTGGCTGCCCACATGCCTCTGACCACGCGGCAGACGCCTTCCTGGTCGCAAACCCTGTAGTACTCAAAGCCCTGCGGGGCGGCGGTGAGTTTTGTCGCTTTCATGCTCTGCATCCCTGCTCCCTTTAGGAATAGGCAGCAAATCGAGTCCTGTTTGGCTCAACCGAGACAAAAAGTTCAGCTTGTTACATATCCTTGGGTGGCTTAACGAAGCGGGTTGCGACAGGTAAAGCTGCTCGCTTTAGCGAGGGTCAACCGAACCTCAATCGTCGGTTTTACTCATTGCAGTTCACCTGTACTACTGCTTACCTAGTGAGGCGCGTCGAGAGAAGTGGAATGTCGGTTGATCATTCGGTCGTCACAGCACGGCCTGACCGCGACCCACTGTTCCTGCACGTCAAAGCAGGGATGACCGTGATCGTTGAAGAGAACGGTGACTGGTGGATGGGTGATGTTGTTTTTGTCGGAGGTGGAGCAAGGAACACCAAGGTCCCGACCCTCTTTCAAGTGGCAAACGTTGATTCCGGTGTGATCCGTTGGATCAAGGCCGATCTGGTGACCCATATCGTCCCCAGAATCCACGAACCAGTGGCGGCCTAACAGCCCCTTCTATCGGCGGAGCTGACTTCCAACAGCCTTCACCGAATCAAAGATGTGGGGCGACGGAACCGCGAGGAGAACGCTGTTCTCCCCGAGCGATGCGGTATCCGCATGAACAAGCTCGCTGCGATACATGGGCTCGTAGCAAATGCACTAACTCTTTTCAGAGATCTGAAGAGCGCAGAAAGCTCCCCCTGGCAATCGCTCATGCAAAGGGAGCTATTTCTGCCAGCCACCAGGTCGCTCTCCCGGTGCTGCCTAGACAGTGCCACGTAATACGTGTTTGCCGCCTGGATCCCAAATATGGGGGCTAGCGACGGGTTTTGCAGCGACTTTTTGGACAGGTTTTAGTTTCCGGAAATTCTTCCGTGAACGTCTGTTCAGTGGTATCGCCTACTACTGACGAGACGTCTCTTGGCTTCTCAGAGCGATCTCTCATCCGTCGATAACGGTGGCCGTTTCAAGGGTCTGAGCCGACCTGTATCAAAAGACCCGCTTATTGGTTCAAAACGCCGTTAGCTTCACCGGCATGAAACACCTGAACACGGCTGACATCAGTGCTTCGTACGGCGTCCTGCGCGTCCGTGCCGCGGTGGTGATCGCCGCGGTCATGGCTGTGCTGGTTTTCGTTGGCGGCGCCAACGCCTGTCACCACAACGCCGAGACAGCTGAGCAAACCTCCACCGAGGTTCCTCATAAAGCTGACGAGAAGGCTGAAATCGAAGCTTGATCAGCGATGGAGCTTCTTGGCTTTCTGCTGGGCGCCATTGCAATTGCCTTTGTTATTGCAAAGGTGATCTTCAGCAGTAAGGAGAAGACGTCTGCATCCACCGAGTTGCCGGAAGACAAGAGCGACGACGACAGCTGATTTATCGACCAGACGTCGAACACTTTGGGCGTTCTACAGACTGCGTGCAGCACTCCTGCCGGAACTGCTGCAGAACCAGTGCTTGGCTGCGTTCTTAGCTATCAGTTGGTATGGAAGGTCAGAAGGGTTGGTATCAAAGGTTTTTTAAACTGAATGCACCACCGGATTGAGCGGCGCGGTCGAGTCGACAGCCGGTATGCGTGAAATCGATTCACGCCATCTGTTGAAGGCCAAAAGCGCCGGATACCAACCGCTCAAAACCGCCCCAATCCCAGCTATATCAACAAATGCTTCAGTTCAGTAAATATCAGGGACTTGGCAACGACTTCCTGATCGTTGAAGGCCGGCAGGGACAACTGCCCGATGCCATCAGCAATCCTGATCCCGCCTGGGTGCGGCGCATCTGTGATCGGCGCTTCGGCGTTGGTGGCGATGGCCTGATCCTGGCGCTGCCTCCTCAGGCGGAGGGAGAACTGCGGATGCGGATTCTCAATGCCGATGGCAGTGAGGCCGAAATGTGTGGCAACGGCATTCGCTGCCTGGCCCGCTACCTGGCCGACACCGACGGTGATGCCCCAGGCCGCCGCTGGGACATCGAAACCCTGGCGGGAATGATTCGCCCTGAACTAATGGCCGATGGCCAGTTGCGGGTGGACATGGGCCCCCCTTTCCTCACCTCCGAGGGCATCCCCACAACCCTGATGCCCGAAGACGGCCTGCCGCAGGGGGTGCTGCTGCTGGAGGGAGAACAACTGAAGGTGGCGGCCGTTGGCATGGGCAATCCCCATGTGGTGGTGCCCGTCGACGACCTGGCCAGCATTCCCTTTGATGCCTGGGGTGCTGCTCTGGAGGTCCATCCGGCCTTCCCGGCCAAGACCAACGTTCATTTCCTCCAGGTGCACAGCCGTGAGCGGCTGGAGATCCGGGTCTGGGAACGAGGTGCTGGCCCGACATTGGCCTGCGGCACCGGTGCCTGCGCCACCCTTGTGGCGGCGGTGCTGCTGGGGCTCGCCGATGACTGCGCCGAGGTGGTGCTGCCCGGCGGTCCGCTGATGATTGAGTGGCGTGATCGCACCGGTTCCGTGCTGATGACGGGACCCGCCGAAGCGGTGTTTGACGGGGTGCTGACGCCGGAGTTGGTGCCTGGACTGTTTGCTGTGGAACCCCAGGACATTTCTATCAACCAGGACATGACCAATCCCTCAGCCACCACAGATGACACGCCAGCAGCGAGTCCAGAGGACGAAGCGGCCGCCCTGGAGCAGGTGCAGAAATTTCTGAGCAACACCTCCTTGGACTCGATGCTCAATCTCGCCAGTGAGTCCCTGGAGCAGCGCACCAAGGCACGGTTCGAGCGTGGAACGCCCTGAGCTCTATCTGGATGCTGCTGCCACGACACCGCTCCTGCCGGCGGTGATCGCGGTGATGCAGAAGATGCAGCAGACGGCCTGGGCGAACCCCAGCAGCCTCCATGGGGTTGGGTTGGCAGCAGCGGAAGCTTTGGAGCGGGCCCGCTGGCGCATCGCCGAGCGCTTCGCTGTCAATCCTGACCAGTTGATCGTCACCTCAGGGGCGACGGAATCCGTGCACCTTGCCTTGCTCGGCAGTGCCGCTGGTCTTGTCCCGGGACGGTTGGTGATTTCTGCGGTGGAGCATCCGGCGGTGGTCGCTGCAGCGCACCAACTCGAAGCCCTGGGCTGGAGCATTGCCGAATGGCCCGTTGATGGCCAGGGCGTTGTGCGGCTCGATCAGCTCGATCGGTTGTTGTCCGCTCCAACCCGATTGGTTTCCCTGATCGCAGCCCAGGGCGAGGTGGGTGCACTGCAACCCATCAGCACGATCGCTCGGGCCTGCCGCGAGCGCGGCATCCTCATCCATAGCGATGCCACCCAGCTTGTGCCCCAGGGTTGCTTCGCCTTCGACCGGCTCGGCGTTGATCTGCTGACCCTCTCCGCCCACAAGTTCCGTGGCCCCCGGGGCGTGGGCCTGTTGATTCGGGCCCCGGGTGTGGACCTTTCACCGCTCCAGGGCGGCGGTGGACAGGAGCACGGCCTGCGCTCCGGTACCGAACCTGTTGCGTTGGTGGGTGGCATGGCCGAAGCCCTGATGGCCCTTCCCAGCTTTGACCCCGTCAGCCAGCACGTTCCACCGGGCAGTTCAACCCAGATCCGTCGTCAACGGGATCAACTGCTCGAACGCCTGCTGGAGCTACCCCAGCTTCAGCTCTGCGGCCCTTCTCCTGGTCAGCGTCTGCCCCATCACATCGCGTTGTTGGCCAAAACCATTGGTGGACAGCCGCTGCCCGGACGCGATCTGGTGCGACGGCTGGCGGCGGCGGGGGTGGCCTGCAGCAGCGGCAGTGCCTGCAGCAGTGGCAGCAGTGCCGACAGTGCTGTGCTCACGGCCATGGGCATTCCCGGGCCTGAACGTCAGTCGGGCCTGCGGTTGACCCTTGGCTCCTGGTTGTCGGATCAGGATCTCGACGCCGTTCCCGGCCGTTTTGCATCCGTGCTCGAGGCATTTTCCTGACATGCTTTGGCGATGACTAAATCCGATGCTTCCTGTCTCGCCCTCCCCGCGGATCTGCTTGCCGCTGAGGAGGCCATGTTGCAAGCCGCCCTGGCGGCCGTTGGATCCGGCGACGGTCAACGCTGGGCCGCAAGTCTCCGTTTTGAAGGTCTTCGCCTGCTTCCGGTGGCGGTGCGGCTGGCCCGAGCACTGATCGCTGCCGGTCAGGATCTGTTGATGGTTTGGCCCGATGCCGGTGCTGCCGCCCTGGCCCGGCGGGATGCGGAGGACCTCAAGGAGGTGATCCTTGATTTCAATCAGCTCAAACGGGCGGAAAGCGATGTTCCCGACTCCCGCCTTCTGCTTGCGGTGAACCCCTCCCCTGCGGATTACGAGGAGTTCCAGGCCTTGTGTGAGAACCACGCAGGAGTGGTTCTGATGCTGAATGGTCGTCTCGAAGACGCCGCCGTCGGCATCGGCAGCGTGGCCCGGGAGCGCCGAAAGGGTTTCGTGGCCAGCTGGCAGCAGGCCTACTGGCTCCAGCCCCTGGAGGGAGGGGCGTTGATGCGCTGCTTCCCTGATGACTGGCGTCTCTATCGCCAGGATCCCGATGGTTACCGGCAACTGGAGGTGCTCCCCGAACGTCCGGATCCCGACACCACAGCAGCGCTTCTGGCCGGTGAAGATCCCGACAGCATCAAGCAGCAGCTGTCCGGTGTCGACCGCTTCCTTGATGGTCTGCGCAATTGAGCCGCCTCTGGCTTGATGCAGGCTCAGACCCTCCTTAAGGTTCAAGCCCAGGCTCCCCTTCGATGGTGCTCAACAGGCTTCGATCCCTTTCACCCATCGATGCCGTGGCTGGAGTCGTCGCCTTGGCCGCTCTGGCCGGGGTTGTCTGGTCCCCCAAGCTCTCGAATGCGGTCGCCAAGGCCACTGGTGCTGTGAAACCTGTGCAGGTGAGCGTTGATGTGGTGCAGCTGTACAGCGCTGATCCCGAGCAGCTGCTGAATTCAGTTCGGGAGGAAGCAGCCCTCAATATCGTGATTCGCAATCAACCGGCCGGACGGGTGAGCCTGGTGTCGGTGGATGACGTCACCAATTCCCTGACGGCGGTGCAGCACGATGGTTCGGTGGTGCTCGCCGATGCCCCCGCCACGGCTCTACCCCGCCATGCCCGGTTTGTGATGGAGGCCCAGGCTGAGATCAAACCCTCCGGTGTTGTGATCGGTGGCACCAAGCTCAAGGTGGGTGTGCCCGTTGAGCTGGAGGGTCGCTTCTACCGCTTGAACGGTGTCGTGAGCGGAGTGATGCCTCTGTGATTCGCTCTGCCCTGGTCTCCCTGCTGGTGCTGGCGCCCCAGTTGCCCGTTAGGGCAGCGCCTCCACTGTTGGCACCACCTCCGGTGGTGCAGCGTCAGGGCCAGGCCATGCTCAGCGGCGGTGCACTGTGCCCGGCCCTGCAGACGGCCCTGGAATCAGCGGTGGGCACGGAAGAGCGGCTTTGGAGCGTCAGCGTTGTTGATCAACGGGGTCAGCTACTGGCTGATCTCAACGGGGGGATCCCCCGGATTCCTGCATCGAATCAGAAACTGGTCAGCACGGCCTTTGCCCTGGATCGCCTCGGCCCCGACTTCCGTCTGAAGACGCAGCTGTTGCGTCATCCCGATGGATCACTGGAGATCGTGGGGGAGGGCGATCCCGACCTCAGCATTGCCGAGATCCAAAAGTTCGCCATGGTGGCCCTCGGCCAGGGCGGCTCCAGCAGCACCTCCAGCTCCGCCTCTGCGCCGGTTCAGCTGATGGTGCGGGAGGAACCGCGTCAACTCTGGTGGCCTGCCGATTGGGATCCTGCGGATCGCTCCTACGCCTACGGCGCACCGATCACCCGCCTTGCCCTCACCAGCAACGCCCTGCACATGGCGGTGATGGATCCAGCGGCACGGCTGCAGCGGATCCTTAACTCCACCGTGCAGCAGCAAGGGGGACAGATCCGCCTGCAGATGGTTGATCAGCGGACCCGAGAGGCGGCCCTTGCGCGGAACTGGCGAGCGAGTGTTGTCCTGCACAGCGAGGATTCCGCGCCGATGCACGCCTTGCTCAGCCTGGCCAACACGGAGAGCCACAATTTCACCGCTGAGGTGCTGATGCGTGAAGCGGCGGACGTTTGGGATGTGAACCGTGCGTCCATCGCCACCACCCGCTGGTTGCAAGCCCAGGGCATCCCGATGACGGGACTTCGGCTGCGGGACGGCAGCGGACTCTCACGGGGCAACCGTCTCACCAGCCGTTCCCTGTCTGTGCTGCTGTGGCGCATGGCGCAACACCCCCTGGCGGCTTACTACCAGGCCTCGATGGCGATTGCAGGCCAGAGGGGAACGCTGCGCAACTACTTCTGGGGCACACCACTTGTGGGTCGCTTCTGGGGAAAGACCGGCACCCTCAGAGGAGTTCGTTCGATCTCCGGCATTCTTGAAACCGCTAATGGACCGCGTTACGTGAGCATGATTGCCAACGGGTCCTATGCACCCAACTCCGTGATGGGCCAGATCCTGCTGGCCAGCCAGCGGATCAGCCGTTGCCCCGCATGGATCGCAGCCGTGACGCTGCCCGCTGAGCCCGACTGAACGGAACGGTTTTGCTGTCGTCGCCAGCGTTGGCGCCAGGGGCCGCAGAGCGGATCGTCTGAATCTTGGAGAGCTCCTGACGGCCGGCCATGACCACCTGGGCCATTTCCTTGAGGCGAACCTCCAGCTCCCCCAGGGTCTGCTCGGCGTAACGGTTGGCCCCGTCCTGAACGCCGGCTGCTTCCTGGCGGCTGCGTTGGATCAGCGACTCGCACTGCTGTTGGGTCTGCTGGCGGAACTGCAGCGCGTCGTTGTGAATTCGCTCGGCCTCATCCCGGCCTTCCTTCTGCAGACGTAGGGCTTCACGGCGAATCGTCTCCAGGTCCTGCAGCGCCTGCTGTCGATTGGCTTCGTGCTGCTCAGCATGATGGCGCTTGAGTTCCGCTGCGTTGGCCTCGATCTGTTGGATTTGCTGCTGCGCTTGTTGGCGGCTGGCGTCGAGTCGTTCAGCGTGTTGACGCTTCAGCTCAATCGCTTCTTGATCCAGCTGCTGGCGACGCTCCAGTGCTTCCTGCTCCAGCTGCTGGCGGCGTGAGGCGAACTGCTGTTCCAACTGGGCCAGTTTGCTTTGCATCTCCTGCTCCAACTTCGCCCCCTGCTCGCGCGTTTTTTGGAGCAACTGCTCACACTGCTGGCGGGCTTGCTCACGCATCTCATTCACCTGCCGTTCCGCTTCCTGGCGGATGGCAACGTTGTTCACCAGCTGCTCGCGCTGACGCTGGGCCTGTTCAACGATCTCCTCGGCGTTCCTGCGGGCGGTATTGATGAACTCGTCCCGGCGATCCAGCAGTTTGGCGGCCCGTTCCAGCTCCTTCGGCAATTCATCGCGGACGGCATCCAGCAGCTCGACGGCATCCGTTTCGTTGACCAGACGTCCGCCTGTGAAGGGCAGCCGACTGCCCTCCAGCACAACTTCCTCCAGCTGATCGAGTTGATCGAGAACGGAGAACCGGACGTCGTTCATCTCAGCTGGCATGGAAAGTTGAATTAAAGAGCCTGTTGAGGTCCTTCGCCACCTCTGGCGGAACCATGTGGTCGATCGATCCACCGAAGCGGGCCACTTCCTTCACCACCGAGCTGCTGAGGAAGCTGTGGCGGGCCGTCGTGGCCATGAACACAGTTTCCAGATCGTCTGCCAAGGAGCGGTTGGTGTGGGCGATCTGCAGTTCGTATTCGAAGTCACTCATCGCTCGCAGGCCCCTCAGGATCAGGTCGGCGCGATGGGTGACGGCACAGTTCACGGTGAGGCCATCGAAACTGATCACCTCAACGCCGGAGAGGTGGCGTGTCGCCGTGCGGATCTGTTCGATCCGCTCTTCGACACTGAACGCGGGTCGTTTGCTCGGATTGCTGAGCACCGCGACAACCACCTCTCCAAACAGGCTCACCGCCCGCTCGATCAGGTCCATATGGCCATTGGTGAGAGGGTCGAAACTGCCGGGGTAGAGCGCCCGCATCGGGAATCAGCGATGGGCGGATCCTATGCAGTGGATCGCTGTTTAGATTTCAATCAACGCATCCGTGCCATGAGCCTCGACGCCAACGCCAAGAAGGTCCTGCTTCGCAAGATCCCCCATGGGCTCTTCATCTGCGGCGTTCGCAACGGTGATGAGGTCAACGGATTCACGGCCAGCTGGGTGACCCAGGGATCGTTCGAACCGCCCTTGGTGGTGATGGGTGTTCGGGCTGACAGCAGCAGTCACGCCATCATCGAGGCCACCGGCAAGTTCTCTCTCAACGTGCTGCGGGCCGATCAGAAAGATCTGGCAGCCGTGTTCTTCAAGCCCCAGAAGGCGCTCGGTGGTCGCTTTGAAGCGGCACCCTTCGAGGAGGGCGAACTTGGTCTTCCCCTGCTCACCGATGCCGTCGGTGGTGTGGAGTGCGAACTCGTGGGATCGATCAAGCATGGTGACCACACCGTTTTTGTGGGCGAAGTGAAAACGGCGCGCCTGATCGCCGATGGCGAGGCCCTGAACCTGGCCAGCACCGGCTGGAATTACGGCGGCTGAGCGGGCCTGGTGGATGCCGCCTCCGGTGCACCGCTGCTGACGCAGCCCGAGCGTCTTGAACGCCGGCTCAAGGAGATCCCCGCTGAGCCGGGTTGCTATCTGATGCGGGACGGCGACGACCGGATCCTCTACGTCGGTAAGTCGAAGGCGTTGCGGAGCCGCGTGCGCAGCTATTTCCGTAGTCGGCATGACCTGTCGCCACGGATCCGGCTGATGACACGCCAGGTCTGTGAGATTGAGTTCATCGTCACCGACAGCGAGGCTGAGGCCCTCGTTCTCGAGTCGAACCTGATCAAAAACCATCAGCCGCACTTCAATGTGCTGCTGAAGGACGACAAGAAATACCCCTACCTCTGCATCACCTGGAGTGAGGCCTACCCGCGGATTTTCATCACCCGTCGCCGTCGCTTCCGCAGCCCCCTGGATCGCTTTTACGGGCCCTATGTCGATGTGGGTCTGCTGCGCCGCACCCTGTTCCTGGTGAAGCGGGTGTTCCCGCTGCGGCAACGCCCCCGGCCGATGTACCCCGATCGCACTTGCCTCAACTACAGCATCGGGCGCTGTCCGGGGGTCTGCCAGGAAAAAATCAGCTCGGAGGACTATCACCGCACCCTGCGCAAGGTGGCGATGGTGTTTCAGGGCCGCAGCGATGAACTGCAGCAGCTGCTTCAGGAGCAGATGGAGCGGTATGCCGAGCGAATGGACTACGAGTCGGCGGCCCGGGTTCGCGATCAACTTCAGGGGCTGGATCAGCTCACTGCTGATCAGAAGATGAGCCTGCCGGATTCCTCGGTAAGTCGCGATGTGCTGGCCCTTGCCTTCGATGAACGTTTGGCGGCCGTGCAGCTGTTTCAGATGCGCGCCGGGAAGCTGGTGGGACGTCTTGGCTACACAGCTGACGCCTCAGGTCTGGAACCTGGGTTGATCCTGCAACGGGTGATTGAAGAGCACTACAGCCAGGTGGATTCCGTTGAGGTGCCCCCCGAGTTGTTGGTGCAGCACGCTCTGCCCCAGCAGAAACTGATGGAGGATTGGCTCTCGGAACAGCGCGAGCGTCGGGTGCAGATCCACTGCCCGCAGCGCCAGCAGAAAGCCGACCTGATTGAACTGGTGCAGCGCAACGCGGAGTTTGAGTTGCTCCGCGCCAAGCAAGGTCAGGAGAAGCAGTCGTTGGCCACGGAGGATCTGGCGCAACTGCTGGAGTTGCCCACCCCGCCGCGGCGGATCGAGGGCTACGACATCAGTCACATCCAGGGCAGCGATGCCGTGGCCTCCCAGGTGGTGTTCATCGACGGGCTGCCCGCCAAGCAGCACTACCGCAAGTACAAGATCCGCAGCAGCAGCATCCGCGCTGGCCACAGCGACGACTTCATGGCCATGGCGGAAATCATGCGCCGTCGTTTTCGGCGCTGGGCCCGGGCAAAGGCGGAAGGGATGGATGTGGGTGCCCTGCGTCACAAAGGTGGCAGCGCTCTGCAGACCGACGGCCTCAACGACTGGCCCGATGTGGTGATGATCGACGGCGGCAAGGGCCAGCTCTCTGCCGTGATGGAGGCTTTGCGCGAGCTTGATCTGCACGAAGATCTCAACGTCTGCTCTCTCGCCAAGCAGCGCGAGGAGGTGTTTCTTCCTGGTGAAAGCCAGCCGCTGGAGAGTGAACCGGATCAGCTCGGGGTTGTTCTCCTTCGCCGCCTTCGCGACGAAGCCCATCGTTTCGCTGTCAGCTTCCATCGCCAGCAGCGTGGTGAGCGGATGAAGCGTTCACGTCTCTCTGACATCCCTGGGGTTGGGCCCAAGCGGGTCAAGGATCTCTTGGCCCACTTCCATTCGATTGATGCCATCCAGCTGGCGTCGGTTGAGACCCTGTCCAAGGCCCCTGGCGTCGGCCCGGCTCTGGCCCGCGACATCCACGATTTCTTCCATCCTTCCGACGATGGAACCGACGCTGATGCCAGGGCTGCTTTAGAAGAGCAGCCTCAGGAACTCTCCGCATGATCCGTCATCTCTGCATGGCTCTGGCAGGAGTGTTTCTTCTTGCCACTCCGGTCTGGGCGTCTCCCGGGCTGTGCACGGGGCCTGTGTGTGCTGACGGCATCACCCGCAGCGCCAAGAACCACTGGCAGCTGGTGCTGCGGCTCAACGATCAGCAGGGCCATCGCGAAAAAGTGGTGATGAATTGCCGGGCTGGTCAGTTGAGCCCCATGGCCGGACCCGTGGATCGCGCCTATGCCACCGCCCTGGGTCGACGCGCCTGCCGTCTTGCTGGAGAGGACAGCTGACGGTGGATCTCAGTCTCGTTTTTCCCCATCAGCTGTTTGAGCACCATCCCGCGCTTCGGGCGGGAAGGGCCGTGGCCCTGATCGAAGATCCGCTGCTGTTCGGCACTGATCCCCGCTGGCCCATCCAGGTGCATCGGCAGCGCCTGCTCCTGCATCGGGCCTCGATGAATGCCTATGCAGAGATGCTTCAGGCCAAGGGCTTCACCGTGTTGCGGGTGCTCCAGGGGCAGGCGGCCAGCACCGCTGAGATCCTCGGAGATCTGCTCGATCAGGGCTACCGGGCCTTTCATCTGGCGGATCCGGTGGACGATGTTCTGAGCCAACGGATCTCTGCCTTCGCCTCCCGCCACGGCTGCGGTCTGGAGATCGTCGCCACCCCGATGCTGCTCACTCCAGAGGCCGTCATCGAGGACCATTTCGCCTCCGGCAAGAAGCCCCTGATGGGTCGCTTCTACGAGATGCAGCGCAAGCGACTGGATCTGCTGATCGATCCTGATGGTGGTCCTGTTGGTGGCCGCTGGAGTTTCGATGCCGACAACCGCAAGAAGCTCCCCAAGGGAATCGTGGTTCCAGAGCCCCCGGCCGAACGCTCGAGTGGCTCGGTGTCTCTCGTTGAGGCTGCCCGGCAGCAGCTCATCGGGGAGGGGGTGACTGGCATCGGCAGCTGGGACGGGTTCCATTACCCCGTCACCCATGGCGATGCAGCCCGTTGGCTGGATCAATTCCTCGAACAACGCCTGCGTCAGTTCGGGGCTTACGAGGATGCGATCAGCACCCAGCACCAGGTGATGTGGCACAGCGTGCTCACGCCGATGCTCAACATCGGTCTGCTCACGCCGCAGCAGGTGCTGGATCGAACGCTGGAGCGGGCTGAGGCCGGTGATATCCCCCTCAATTCATTGGAGGGATTTCTGCGTCAGATCGTCGGCTGGCGGGAGTTCATGGCGGCGATGTACCGGCGCCATGGCGTGGAGATGCGCAACGGCAATTTCTGGGGCTTCGACGACCTGCCGATTCCCTCCGCCTTCTACACCGCATCCACGGGTCTGCCCCCGATTGATGACGCCATCCGCCATGCCCTGGAGACCGGCTATTGCCATCACATCGAACGCCTGATGCTCCTGGGCAATGTGATGCTCCTCTGCGGATTTCATCCAACCCGGATCTACGCCTGGTTCATGGAGCTGTTTGTGGATGCCTACGACTGGGTGATGGTTCCCAACGTCTATGGCATGAGTCAGTTCGCTGATGGTGGCATCTTCACCACCAAGCCCTATCTCTCGGGCTCCAACTACGTGCGCAAGATGTCGGATTACCGCAAAGGCGAGTGGTGTGACACCTGGGATGGCCTGTTCTGGACGTTCATCCATCGCCATCAAGACTTCTTTCGGCGCCAATACCGGCTAGCGATGATGGCCCGCAACCTGGATCGCATGGCTCCCGACGTTCTGTTGGCCCATCAGCGTCGAGCTAGCGATTTTCTTGACGCGCTCACCTGAACCCTGCGTAAGGTCGCCCCAGATCAGTTGTGTTGATGACGTTTTCGCCCGAGGCCTACCTCTGGTTCAAGACCCTGCACATCGTTGGGGTCGTGGTGTGGTTTGCGGGCCTCTTCTATCTGGTGCGCCTGTTCATCTATCACGTTGAAACGGAGGAACTGGCCCCGGAACTGCAGCAGCCGTTCCGCGATCAGTACACCTTGATGGAGAAACGGCTCGCCAACATCATCACCACGCCGGGAATGGCTGTGGCGGTATCGATGGCCATCGGGTTGCTGCTGGCCCAGCCCTCCTGGCTTCAGCAGGGCTGGATGCACGCCAAGCTCGGTTTTGTGGCGGCCCTGCTGGCTTACCACGTGTTTTGTTACCGGCTGATGGGCCAACTCCACGCCGGCACCTGTGCCTGGTCAGGCAAGCAGCTGCGTGCCCTGAATGAGCTGCCCACGCTGCTGCTGGTGATCGTGGTGATGCTGGTGGTGTTCAAAACGCAGTTCCCCACCAGCGCAGCGAGCTGGTTCATCGTCGCCCTGGTGGTGTTCATGGCAGCGTCGATTCAGTTCTATGCCCGTTGGCGCCGCCTGCGGGCCGAAGCCTCCGCCAAAGCCTGAGATGAGGGTTGAGATGACCCACCCTCTCAAAGCCGTGCTCGCACAGGTGGGACCGTCGAGCTGTCCCACCACGCACAACTTCCACTGCCACACCATCTGCAGTGACGGCAGCCTCGAACCGCTCGAGCTCATCCAGCAGGCCACCGAGCGGGGGCTCAAGCACCTGGCGGTGACGGATCACCACAGCAGCCATGCCCACGGGGAGATTCAGGTCTGGCTGGAGCAGCAGCGAGCCTGTGGTGTTGAGGTCCCCACGGTGTGGAGCGGCATGGAAATCAGTGCACTGCTGAAGGGGTGCCTCGTTCATGTGCTCGCCCTTGGCTTCGAGCTCAACCACCCTGCGCTCCAGCCCTACAACCGTGGAGATGCCGTCGTCGGTGAACCGCTAAGGGCTGAGGTGGTGGTGAAAGCCATCCATGAAGCCGGTGGATTGGCAGTGTTGGCCCATCCCGCCCGTTACCGCCTGGGCCATGACGTGCTGATCGATGAGGCGGCCCGGCTTGGTTTCGATGGTGGTGAGGCCTGGTACGACTACGAGATGCAACCAACCTGGTCCGCTAGCCCTTTGATCTGCGAGGCCATCGATCGTCAGCTGAGCAACCTTGGCCTTTTGCGTACGTGTGGCACCGATACCCATGGAATTGACCTTTGCGGCCGCTAAGTTCATTCCATCTCAGTTCCGGTCGACATGGGCTTCTTGGATCGTCTGCTGAAAAAGGATTCCGCAGATTCCGACTCCACGATTCAGCCGCGCAAGCCGGCAAAGGAGAAGCCGGCCGAGTTCTTCCTTGATGCCGACGCTTCCTCCTCTCTCGGGGATGTGAACTACATGCGCGAGTCGAAGACGATTCGCCGTACCTTCCCCGGCACCGTCGACAGTCCTGGCACAAAGGAGCAGATCATGGAGGTGGCTGCCGAAACCGAGAAGCTTGAGAAGCGCAGCGAAGGCCTCGGTGGCGTCGTCAAGAAGGAGGAATCAATCAGCCTTAACGCGGGCATTCCCACGCCAGTGAAGAAAACCTTCGCTGAGCAGGTGAGCACCGAGGAGATGAGCAAGCGCCTCAAGGGCACGGCCATCACGGGTGTGAACACCCCTGCTCCCGCCGGAGCTGCTCCCCTCGGCCGTAAGGAAGAGCTGAACCCCAAGGAGGAACCGGTGGCCAAGGCGGGTTCCGCTGCGTCGTCCTCCAAGCCTGGATCGATCGATCCGTTCCGTCAGATGGTTCGCGACCTCAACAAATAGGGCTTCCCCGTTCAATCTGGGCTTCACTGCTGATCACCAGCTGTTGCAGGTGAAGCAGCTGGTCGTTCGTTGCTGACGTCCAAAGGCCTCGATTCGAGGCCTCCAGCAGCCGTTCGGCCATGTCCCTCAGCACCCAGGGGTTGCTCCCCTTGAGGAAGTCGAGGATTTCCGGCTGGCTGAGCCACTGTTCACACAGCGCGCCGTAACACCAATCGGGAACGCGATCGGTGGAGGCGTCGTAGGCAAAGAGGTAGTCAAGGCTGGCCCCCATCTCGAAGGCACCCTTGTAGCCGTGCTGCATCATTCCCTCGATCCAGCGGGGGTTGAGCATCCGGCTCCGCATCACTTTGTCGAGTTCCTTTTCGAGCCGTTGCAGGCGAGGCCGTTCGGGGCGGGAATGGTCTCCGAACCACAGTTGCGGCCGTGCTCCTGACACCTCTTCCACTGCGGCACTGAGGCCCCCCTGGAACTGGTAGTAGTCGTCGGAATCGAGCAGGTCGTGTTCGCGGTTGTCCTGGTTGTGGAGCACCACCTGCACCCTGCCCAGGGCTTGCTCGAGACCGGAACGATCAAGGCTGGGGGCAGCGGCACCGTCGTACGACCATTGGCTCCAACTGAGAAAGGCCTGGCCCAGGTCTGCTCGCGAGTCCCAGGCGCCACTGTCGATCAGGGCTTGCAGACCGGCTCCGTAGGCACCGGGGGCGGACCCATAAATGCGGCCCTGGGGCCCGCCTTGACGGGTGAGCTCAGCCAGGGGATTCAGTTCATCCGGTTCATCGAGGGCCGCCACCATCGACTGGGCCTGATGCACCCAGCCAACCAACTGGGGGAAGGCGTCGCGAAATAGCCCGGAGATGCGCAGCACCACATCCACCCGCGGTCGACCCAGCAAACGGGCTGGAATCACCTCCAGGTCCACCAACCTTCGGGTGGGGCCGTCCCAAACCGGTCGAACACCGATCAGGGCCAACAGCTGAGCGATATCTTCTCCGCCATTGCGCATCGTTGCTGTTCCCCAGACCGATAACGCCAGATGGCGCAGCGGTTCCCCCTGCTCCAGCAGATGGAGATCCAGCAACTGCTCCGCCGAGCGTCGCCCCAGATCCCAGGCGGCTTCCGTGGGCAATCCCCGCAGATCCACGGAGTAAAAATTGCGGCCGGTGGGCAACACATCGGGGCGACCACGACTCGGTGCTCCTGAGGGTCCCGCAGCGATGCGCTGCCCCTGAATGCCCCGCAGGAAGGCCTCTTTTTCAGCTGAGGCACAACCGTTCAAGCGGGGCCAAAGGTCGTCGTGCAGGTTCTGCAGGCAGGGATCCTTTCGGCTCCAGGTCCGGAACGGTTCCGCCAGTCCGTCCCCCTGTTCCCCATGGATGATCCATCGGATCAACAACTGGGCCTGCTGTTCCAGCCAGGCGCAACCATCCCCCACCCGTCGGCAGTTCGCGCCACCCAGCAGCCTCAGGCGGGTCTGATCCGCCTCCGAGAGCTTGTCGCCTTCGTCCTGCTGCCATGGATCAAAGCCCAGTTCTGCCTGCAGGGCCATGGCCTGCAGCAAGCCGGGCTGCCCCTGCCGGGGGGGACGGGCCAGGGCGACCAGCAGCTCATCGGCGGCTTCTGTCGATGGCGCCACACCAAACCGATGCAAGCCGGTGCGGATCTGCGATTCCTTGAGCTCGCAGAGATAGGTCTCCGCCTGGTCCAGACATGTCTCCAGCAGCTCCGGTTGGCGGCGTATGGCTTCTCGGCTAGGGATTCCAGGCCAGTTGAGGGACAGCAGGCTGGAATGCACTGCCTGTTCCAGCACCCGGGCCCGCTGGCCGCCCAGCTGCCGCACCTCCACCAGTTCATCAAGCAGGCCCTCCAACCGTTGCAGTGGTCCGTGCAATCCAGCACGCCCCAAGGGCGGTGTGAGGTGGTCCAGCACCACGGCATGACCCCGTCGCTTGGCCTGAGATCCTTCGCCCGGGTCGTTGACGATGAAGGGATAGAGGTGAGGGATCGGTCCCAGGGCCAGCTCGGGGCCGCAGGCATCGCTCAGCCCCACCGACTTGCCCGGCAGCCATTCCGCACTGCCGTGCTTGCCCACATGCAGCATCACCTGGGTCTGATGCACGCAGCGCAGCCAGAGGTACTGAGCCAGATACCGGTGCGGTGGCGGCAGATCCGGTGAGTGGAGATCGGCGATCTGATCGGCGTCATAGCCGCGATCCGGCTGGATCAGCACCACCACATGGCCGAAGCGCAGGCCATGAATGGCAAACCCCTTGTTTGGATCCAGATCGCAGGCGGCTTCTGGAGGTCCCCAACGGGATTCGATCAAGCGTCGAGCCGATTCCGGAACGCCGGCCCACCACTTCTGATAGGTGGTGAGGGGCAGATGATCCAGCGCTGGGCGGTGCTGTCCTTCCGGTGCATTGGTACGACCGGACAACAGCCGTTGCATCAGGCCATCGCCTGAATCCGGCAAGGCTCCCGAACCGAGGTCATGGCCGGCGTCAGCCAGCCAGCGGAGCATCCGTGCCGTGCTGTCTGGCGTATCAAGCCCCACGCCATTGGCCACACGACCGTCGCGAACGGGATAGTTGGCCAGCACCATCGCGATGCGCCTCTGGGCACAGGGGGTCTGTCGCAGCTCCACCCAGCGACGGCTGTGCTCTGCCAGCCACGCGAGTCCAGATGGATCCGGCTGCAGGCAGGGAATGGCCGTTGCCAGGGGGCCGGTGGTCTGCAGATGGTCACGAAAACCGCAGGGCCGCGTGGTGATTCGAGCATCCAGCTCCGGCATCACCACCTGCAACGACAGATCCATCGGATTCAGCCCCTGGCTGCTCTCCAGCCAGTGGGCCCGGCTGCGGCTGCTGCTGAGCAGCTGCAACACCGGTCGATCGAGACGATCCCAGAGAGGGCTGCCAAGGCCGGCCTGTTCGGTCTGCACCGAAGCAAATGACGTGCCCGCAATCACCAGCTCAGCATTTTGCTGATTCAACAGGTCGTGGACGCCTGCCTGCACCGCCGGGTTTCTCAGGCTGCTGACCCAGAGCAGACAGGGCCGCAGTCCCTCTTTTCGTAGTGCGGCCGTGAGGGCATCCGCCAGGGCAAGGTCTCCGGCTTGAAACTGAGCCCGATAGAGAACAATGCCCACCGCAGCCCCGGCTTCGTCGCGCCAATCCCAGGGCATCGGATCGGGGCAAGGCACCACCGCAACATTGCCGGGTGATGGAGGGGTGCCCTCCAGCAGAGCCTCGATAGCTCCGAGGAACCGCCCCATGTTGTCGATGCCCCCTTCCCGCAGCAGTGCCGACAGCTGATCGGCCAGTTCAGAACTGCAGGAGCCCAGCCCATGCAGCTCGTTGCTTTGATCAGCCGTTCCGGCAAGGACGATCAGTTGTCGCTGCTTTTCTTCGCTGCACCAGCGCTGCAGTTGCTCCAGGCCGTAGCTCCAGTGCCCACGGCTGCCGAGCAGGCGCACCACGATCAAGTGCGCCGCCTGGGCGGTGGTGTTGAGGTAATGGTCCAGCTGCGCTGGGTGGTCCAGACAGCTCAGGGGCAACGCCCGAATCCGCTCGTTCCAGGCCGGGTTGCTCGGCAGGCTTGCGTCCAGGCAGCTGATGTCTGTGCCTGCGCTGGTGAGGAACAGCACATCCGCGCCCGGCTGCTCCACGAGCACCACATCTTCCGGTGGGTCCAGACCCGGACAGGTGGCAAGGCGATGCATGACCCCATTCTCCGTGTCGTGGTGCGCGGTGGTGAGAAGATTCAGCGATCGGATCCATCACCGTGATGCATCAGTTCCTGCCCTATGCCTGGTTCCAGGGCCAGTGCGTCCCCTTCGAGGAGGCCAGGATCTCCATTGCCACCCATGCCCTGCACTACGGCACCGGTGCCTTCGGCGGCATGCGCGCCATTCCCGATCCCCAGAACAGCAACACCATGCTGTTGTTCCGTGCTGATCGGCACGCCCGGCGTCTCAGCCAGAGCGCCAGGTTGCTGCTCACGGATCTGAGTGAGGACACGATCCTCTCGGCTCTGACGGCAATGCTGCAGGCCAACAAGCCTGATCAGCCGATCTATCTGCGGCCCTTTGTGTACACCAGCGATCTGGGCATCGCCCCGCGCCTGCACAACATTGAGACCGACTTCTTGATTTACGGACTCCCTCTGGGGGATTACCTGTCTCCGGAAGGGGTGAGCTGCAGGATCAGCAGCTGGACCCGCCAGGAGGACCGCTCCCTACCGCTGCGCGGCAAGATCTCCGGCGCCTACATCACCAGTTCCCTGGCCAAGACGGAAGCCGTGCAGAGCGGTTTCGACGAAGCCTTGCTGTTGAACAGTCGCGGCAAGATCAGTGAAGCCAGCGGCATGAATCTGTTTCTGGTGCGTGATGGCCAGCTGATCACGCCTGGAGTTGATCAGGACATCCTTGAGGGCATCACCCGCGCCAGCGTGATTGAGCTGGCCAAAGCGATGGACATCCCTGTGATTGAACGTCCGGTGGACAAAACCGAGTTGTTCATCGCCGACGAAGTGTTCCTTTCCGGCACGGCCGCCAAGGTGACGCCGATCCGTCAGATCGAATCAACGGTGCTGAACGCCAAGCGTCCTGTGATGGATGCCCTGAAGGCCAAGCTCGTGGCGATCACCGAAGGACGGGATCCCGCCTATGAGCACTGGGTGACCCGTATTCCGATCTCCTAAATCAACCGCCTGAAGTTCGCCCTGAGCTTTTCTTAAGATCGGCGCTTCTAAGAAGGTGCATCGATGGTGGTGACGCAGGCAGATCGGCAAGCCACCACCTCTGCATTCCTCGAGTACCTGCATGGGCCACAGCGTCCTGTGCTCGTGTTCGACGGTGCCACTGGCACCAGCCTTCAGGGGCTTGGGCTTTCGGCGGATGATTTCGGTGGTCCTGACCTGGAGGGTTGCAACGAGAACCTGGTGGTCACCAAGCCGGATGCAGTCAGGGCAGTGCATCGCCAGTTCCTCGAGGTGGGCTGCGATGTCATCGAAACCGATACCTTCGGCGCTGCATCGATTGTGCTGGCGGAATACGGCCTGGAAGACAAGGCCTTTGAGCTGAACCAGCGGGCAGCCGAGCTGGCCCGGGAAATGGCTGATGAATTCAGCACCCCTGAGAAGCCACGTTTCGTGGCGGGCTCCATGGGGCCCACCACCAAGCTGCCCACCCTTGGTCATATCGATTTCGACACGATGCGGGATTCGTTCCGCGAGCAGGCTGAGGGACTGATCGCTGGCAACGTCGACCTGTTCATCGTCGAAACCTGTCAGGACGTGCTGCAGATCAAGGCAGCACTCCAGGGCATCGAAGCGGCCTTTGCCGCCACCGGTGAGCGGCGGGCCCTGATGGTCTCCGTCACGATGGAAACCACGGGCACCATGCTCGTCGGCACGGACATCGCCGCTGTGGTGTCGATCCTTGAGCCATTTCCGATCGACATCCTCGGCCTGAACTGCGCCACCGGTCCGGAGCAGATGAAGGAGCACATTCGCTACCTCTCTGAGCATTCCCCCTTCACCGTCAGCTGCATTCCCAACGCCGGACTGCCGGAAAACGTTGGCGGGGTGGCCCATTACCGCCTCACCCCGGTGGAGCTGAAGATGCAGCTGATGCACTTCGTTGAAGACCTTGGCGTGCAGGTGATCGGTGGATGCTGCGGCACCACTCCCGCCCACATCGGCAGCCTTGCGGAACTGGCGCAGGAGCTCAAGCCGGCTGAACGCCCCTCCCGCTGGGATCGTGCCAGCGCGGAGGATGTGCGCCCCAGCCTCAATTATGAGCCCGCAGCCTCATCGATCTATGGCGTCACCCCTTACCACCAGGACAATTCTTTCCTGATCATTGGTGAGCGGCTTAATGCCAGTGGCAGTCGCAAGGTGCGCGAACTGCTGGCGGAGGAAGACTGGGACGGGCTGGTGTCGGTGGCCCGCGGCCAGGTGAAGGAAAACGCCCACGTGCTCGACGTGAACGTCGACTACGTCGGTCGCGATGGCGAACGGGACATGCACGAGCTGGTGAGCCGTCTGGTCACCAACGTCAACCTGCCCCTGATGCTCGATTCCACCGAGTGGCAGAAGATGGAGGCGGGCCTGAAGGTGGCTGGGGGGAAATGCATTCTCAACTCCACCAACTACGAAGACGGTGACGAGCGCTTCTTCAAGGTTCTGGAGCTGGCCCGCCGCTACGGCGCCGCTGTGGTGGTCGGCACGATCGATGAGGACGGGATGGCCAGAACGGCCGAGAAGAAGTTCGCCATCGCCCAGCGGGCCTATCGCGATGCCCTCGAGTCCGGCATCCCTGCCCACGAGATCTTCTACGACCCCCTGGCCCTTCCCATCTCCACTGGCATTGAGGAAGACCGGCTGAATGGTCGCGCCACCGTGGATGCCATTCGGATGATCCGGGAGAACCTGCCCGGCGTGCACGTGGTGCTCGGGGTCAGCAATGTGAGTTTCGGCCTGTCACCGGCGGCTCGGATCACCCTCAATTCGGTTTTCCTTCACGATTGCTGTGAAGCCGGCATGGATTCGGCCATCGTCAGCCCCGCCAAGATCCTCCCGCTGATCAAGATCAACGACGACCACCAGAAGGTGTGTCGTGATCTGATCAATGACAACCGCCGTTTCGAGGACGGCATCTGCGTCTACGACCCGCTCACCGAACTCACCAAGCTGTTTGATGGAGTGAGCACCAAGGAAGCCCGTGCTTCAGGCCCCTCGCTGGCGGATCTGCCGATTGAGGAACGGCTCAAGCAGCACATCATTGATGGTGAGCGCATCGGGCTGGAGCCCTCCCTGGATGAGGCGTTGCAGACCTACCCCCCTCTGCAGATCATCAACACCTTCCTTCTGGATGGCATGAAGGTGGTGGGTGAATTGTTCGGCAGTGGCCAGATGCAGCTCCCCTTCGTGCTGCAAAGCGCCGAGACGATGAAATCCGCCGTGGCTCACCTCGAGCCGCATATGGAGAAAAGCGAGGGCGAGAGCACAAGCAAGGGCAAGTTCCTGATCGCCACGGTGAAGGGCGATGTCCACGACATCGGCAAGAACCTGGTGGACATCATCCTCACCAACAACGGTTATGAGGTGATCAATCTGGGCATCAAGCAGAGCTGTGAAGCCATCGTTGAGGCCCAACGTGAACATCAGGCCGATTGCATCGCCATGAGTGGTCTGCTGGTGAAGTCCACGGCCTTTATGAAGGACAACCTTCAGGCCTTCAACGATGCGGGCATTGATGTTCCTGTGATCCTCGGCGGTGCGGCACTGACCCCACGCTTCGTTCAGAAGGACTGCCGTGAGGTTTACGACGGCAAGGTGATCTACGGCCGTGATGCCTTCGCTGATCTGCGCTTCATGGATGCGTTGATGGATGCGAAGCGCAGCGACAACTGGACCAATACCAAGGGCTTTCTGGCTGATGCTCCCCAGGGGGTTGGCCTGGATGAAGAGTCGACAACCTCCGAGAACGCTGAGGAGACATCCACCTCCGCATCGGATGCTCCGGCTGCGGATCTGCCGCCGGTGAGCTCAGATCGATCCGACGCCGTCCCCGCTGAAACCGCACCGGTGCCGCCCTTCCTCGGCTCTGCGGTGATCACTGAGGCCGACATCGACATCGCCGAGGTCTTCCACTACCTCGACCGCAATGCCCTCTTCGCTGGCCAGTGGATGCTCCGCAAAACCAAGGAGCAGAGTCGGGACGACTACAAGGCGATGCTTCAGGAGAAGGCAGAGCCGGTGTTGCAGGAGTGGATGCAGCGCTGCATCAACGAGTCACTGTTGACCCCCCGGGCGGTGTACGGCTACTTCCCTGCGGGACGCGATGGCAACAGCCTGCGGGTCTTCGATGCCGACGGCACGCAGGAACTTGGGTGTTTTGAGCTTCCCCGTCAACGGTCTGGCAACCGCTACTGCATTGCCGATTTCTTCAACGATCTGGACGCTGAGGGACGCCCAACCGACGTGCTGCCGATGCAGGCCGTGACCATGGGCCAGAAGGCCTCTGTGGTGGCGCAGGAGCTGTTCAAGGGCGATCGCTACAGCGATTACCTGTACTTCCATGGCCTGGCGGTTCAGATGGCCGAAGCGATGGCCGAGTGGGTGCATGCACGGATTCGCTCGGAACTCGGTTTCGCAGATCCAGTTGGGATGCCCCTGCGGGATGTGCTGGCGCAGCGGTACCGCGGCAGCCGGTACTCCTTCGGCTACCCCGCCTGCCCGAATGTGGCCGACTCCAGGCAGCAGCTGGACTGGCTCGGAGCTGAGCGGATCGGCTTGAGCATGGACGCCAGTGACCAGCTCGAACCGGAGCAGAGCACCACAGCATTGGTGGCGCTGCACTCGCAGGCCCGTTACTTCAGCGCCTGAGCCCTGAGGGGCGTCCCATAGCCTGAGGCGCCCTGTTTGTGTTCACCATGGCCATTGCCGGACCGGATGGTGTTGATGCCGCCATCAAAGCTGGTGTGGATCTTGATGGAAGTCCAATCCCTGAAGCGATGCTCGCCCTTTACAACCAGGTGATGGATCTGGAAAGTCAGCGCGCCCGCAGTGGTGTTCTGAAATCGATGCGCAACAGGGTGGTCAAGACCGGAGCCAAGCATTTCGACCAGGAAACGCTCAATCAAAGGCTCCTTGAGGCCGGATGGGACGGTCTGAAGGACAAGGAGATCGCTTTCTTCTACGGATGATCTCCTGCTGACGGAGAAGCACCCTCTGCCTGGCTCAGTCCTGGCAGAGCTTCTCCATCGTGTCGATCACCTCTTGCTGGAACGATTCCAGGGCACTGGACTCGCTCAGATCAAGGCCTTCGCCAGCGGCGTTCTGGGCCAAGTCCTGGAAATGAAAGGCTCCCTCTCCATTGGCAAGGAACTCGATCGCCGAGCTTTCACCGCTCTCGCGAAACGCATCGCAGAGCGCCAGAAAAGCAGCGTCTTCAGTGAACTCCCAATCCATCGAGTGGACATGACTGAATGACCTTTAACCCGCTCCCCCAGGGGTTCGTCAACCGTCTGAAGTCAAAATGTGCCAGTCCTTGGGCAGACTCCCCCTCAAACGAGCGCTCAGATGTCCAGCAGCAGCCCCGAATTTCCGCCGGCCAGGAACGTTCTTGGCGACCCACTGGAGAGTTGCAGTTGTGAACCGATGACGGGTTGGTATCGCAATGGTCTCTGCCAAACCGATCCATCGGATCTCGGCCAGCACAGCATCTGCTGCGTGATGACCGAGCAATTTCTCAGTTACAGCAAGGCCCAGGGCAATGACCTGAGCACACCGATGCCCGCGTTTCAGTTCCCGGGCTTGAAACCAGGGGACCACTGGTGCGTCTGTGCACCGCGCTGGAAACAGGCCTACGACGATGGCGTCGCACCGATGGTGCGCCTGGAGGCCACGGAAGACACAGCCCTGACGGTTGTCAGCCTCGAGCAGCTGAAGCAGCACGCTCACCAATCGATCGACTGACTGTCCCAGGCGAGAAAGGCTCCTGATTGTTCCGGGGTCTGTTGCAGCAACACCTCAACCAACTGACGCGCAGCCCGTTCTGGAGTGAAAAGTTTGTCTGGTGCCACGAAGCTCTGGAACGGACGAGACAGGGCTGTGTCGGTCGTACCGGGATGCAACAGGCTCACGGTGGCCAATGGCCAGCGGCGGGCCCATTCAATGCTCAGGCAGCGCAGCAGCTGGTTCTGAGCCGCCTTGGCCGCCCTGTAGCCGTACCAGCCCCCAGTGCGGTTGTCGCCGATGCTTCCCACGCGAGCACTGAGGCTGGCGAAATGAAAGGGTTGATCCCGCTGCAGCAAGGGCTCGATCGCTTTTGCCAGCAGGATCGGTGCCATGGCGTTGATGCCGAATTGCTCCTCCAACTGAGAACGATCGATCTGTTGAAGACGTTTTTCCGGTTGAAGCCCAGGACCATGCAGACGGCCGCTGCAGTTGAACACCAAACGCAGGGGGAGCCCCTGGGCTCGCAGGCTTGAGCTCAGACCATCCAGATCACTGTCGTTTTGGAGGTCCAGTTGCAGTGAGGACGCCGGAGGTCCATGACGTCCAGCGGTCAGCACCTTCAGATCAGGGCAGGTGCGCTTCAGTTCTGCTGCCACCGCCGCTCCGATGCCGCCGGGGCCAACCACCAGAGCCAAGCCAGCCCAAGTGGTCGGAGCTTCTTCGACCATGTGAACTTGCTGCGAAGAGGAGACCGTCTAGCGGAAATCAGGCATCATCGGCTGGTGGCTCTGACAGCAGTTCTGGTGCCGATGCGCTGTCATTTCTGGCTCCCGGCCGCGATCGGAAGTCTTTTCATGGCGGCTTTGATCGGCTGGTTGGCTCGGCCGCTCTCACAGCGGCCTGATCAGCTCAGATCAAGCTTGGCTGATCTGTTCGATCACGATTCAACCGTTGGTTCGAGCGTGGTTCCAAAGGTGCCGCCTGGTGCTGACCATGTGCCCCTGGAGATCCGCGTCGGTTTGGTCAGCCAGAGCCCTATCACCGCCTTCCGACCCGGACCCAACGTGCTCTGTCGTCACCAGCACGGCGATGTGATCCCTGCCCAAGAGCTGATGAAGAGGATCGCTTCCTCACCTCAGCATGAGATTCATTGCTCCGGTGGACCTGTTCAGATCAACCAGCAGCATTATCAAGGCGATGTATCACTGGTGAAAGGCCAAGCTGATTGGTTCCCGGTGGTTTCGCTAGATCTGGAGACCTACGGGGCCTCAGTGGTTGGCGCCGAAATGCCCAGCAGTTGGCATGGGGAAGCCCTCAAGGCGCAAGCCGTTGCAGCCCGCTCCTATGCGATGGCCCATCTCGCTCGACCGGCAACGACGGCGTATCACCGGGGGTATACAACCCGTTGGCAGGTTTTTGCAGGAGAGCAAAGCACCACCCCGGCCAGTCGTTCAGCAACACGGGAAATCCGCGGGATCATCCTGAGTTACAGCGGTGGCATTGTGGAAAGCCTTTATGCGTCAAATGCGCAGGTGAGTGCTGAAGCCCATGGCCATCTCGGCGCCAGCATGAGTCAATCAGGGGCACAGCAACTTGCCCATCAGGGACTTCCCTTCAATGCCATTCTCGGCAGGTATTACGCAGGGGCCTCGCTGGCACGGTTGACATTGCATGACCAGTGAACTGCTTCGAAAAGCGATGGAGGTCACGGTTGCAGCGACCGCATCCGGAGCCCTTGTTCCGCTCGACACCTCATTGAGCCACCTGGTCGGGGAAAGCGGCTGTCGCTTTGAGTTGCGCCATCTCCTCAGCGCCACACCAAAACACCTTCGAGCATCGGGCCCAAAGCCGAATCCGTTTCTTCCCTGGGACCAACGTCTGGAGGTTGACCGGATCGGTGAATCCCATGTCGTGATCCTGAACAAATATCCCGTTCAGATCTCCCACATGTTGCTCATCACCCAGGACTGGCAACCCCAGACCGGTTGGTTGTCCTTGGAGGATTGGCGCTCCCTCGCCAGGATTGATGCCACGACGACGGGACTGTGGTTCTTCAACAGCGGGCCTGATGCCGGAGCAAGTCAGCCCCATCGACATCTGCAGTTGTTACCGCGCTCAGAAGGGGAGCGGATCTGTGCTCGGGACGATTGGTTCCGTTGCTGTGCTGCTGGCACAACCACGTCTGCTCAGGATCCTCTGTTGCGCAGTGCACGGGTCGCAGCGATCAGTTCAACCCTGACGGGTGAAATGCTTCAAGCGTTGTATCTCGCCCTGGCTGGAGACCTCGGTCTGGGGCACCCCAGCACCGATGCCTGCCCGCGAGGGGCTTACAACCTGTTGCTCACACGTCAGTGGATGGCCATGGTTCGCCGCAGAAGGGAGGGGATTCGCGGTTTCAGTGTCAACGCCCTCGGCTTCGCCGGATCGTTGTTGAGCACCGAAGCCTCCGATCGTCCATGGATTCAGCGTTCAGGACCGGAGGCCCTGCTTCAAGCTGTTGTCGACACGCAGGACTGAAAAGTTCAGTGGTGGCACAGATGCTGTGGCTTGCTTCTCTCTGCCAAGGCTGGAGATGCAACTCACAACCATCAATTGGACAAGACCTGCCTCAAGCGTCGGAACCGTCAAATTCAGGACAACCTGCATCTGGTTCGGCCCATTGCCCGTCATTACGCCCAACAGACAGGCCTAGAAAGCGACGATCTCCTGCAAGTGGGATGTCTTGGCCTGATCAAGGCCTACAACCGCTACGACGCCCAGCGGGGAGCTCCCTTTCCAAGCTTCGCCAAGCCGCACATTCGTGGAGCCATTCTCCACTTCCTTCGCGACAGGGTCGGATTGATACGACTCCCCAGGGCCGTTGAAGAAAGAGCCATGCAGATGGTGCGCAGTTCGGAGAGCTCTGCTTTGAGCCCCGCCGATGCCCTCGTGGTTGACCACTACCGCAGCAAGCAGCACTGGGTGGAATTCAACGACGACCTTCTCGACGACACGGCGCAAGCAATGGATCTGGTCGAACGTTCGGAGGCCTGGAGCAGGGTGAACAAGCTCTTCCGCAACCTTGGGAACGACGACCAATGTGCCCTGCAGATGGTCGTCATCGATGGAATGAGTCTGAGGCAGACAGCGCGTCTGCTTGGGGTTTCAGCAATGACAGTTCAGAGGCGCGTGAAACGCGGCCTCAACACCATCGCTAAGCAGTTGAACGCCGCTCAGCCGGACGCCTGAGCATCGCGATCCATCTGTTCCTGAAGAGTTTTAATGGCGGCATTCAGGGCCGACAACTGCCGTTCAGCACCATCACGCCAGAACCGCAGCATCGACAACTTCCGTTCCTGATGCTGGCGACGCAGGCTTGTGTGATCGGTGCTGGGGCTACAGCAGAACGGAGGAAGCATTTCAGCGTCGACGCTGAGCGCATGCTGACCGATTTTCAGGCACGGTGTGACTCATCAATCTGTTGGCTGTCTCAGAAGGTGGAACTACGTTGTGAATTGAGAGCATCCACATCGTGGTGTCGACGTTGCTCCGAACACCACAACAGCAAGCCGCATGAGTCTCAGGCGAATCCCGATCTTGGTCTTGACCTGCGTCTCACTTGCGGGTTTTGAGTGCGTTTCTCAGCGCAACGCTGAGGCCTACGTCGCGCTCATGGCAGGCCAAAAGGCACGACCTCTCAACGGCACCTTCAACAACGTTCCGGTTCTTCATTCCAATCAACCGGAAATCGTCACCGGGCCGGGAATCCTGGTGAACACGGCTGCGGGCTCAGCAATCGCTGCCGAGTCGAACCAGCCGCTTCGCAATGCCGCCCACACCTTCAACGGTGAGTTCGGCGTTCATATGCATCACAAGTACTACCCCAAAGACCAAGCCAAGTTGGGGGGCCGTCGATCCAGGGGCTTGATGACCCTGGCTCTGATCGCGACGAATCCCGGATCAAGCCCGATCACGCTCAATTTCGATCGAGGCTCCGTCAAAAACAGTTTTGAAGCGCCTTATCACCCGAATCGTTTGATGGGGGTCAAACCTCTTGGGAAGCGTCCTTGGAACACAGGACCTGGCGATGCCACCGCCGTTCAACTGCTGCGCGGTGAACTGGACCGGAAATTACCCGAACAAGTCGTGATTCCGGCAGGAGGGAAGAGGGTTGTGGTGCGTACGGTGCTCCCTGCCCGTGGCATTGCCAACGGGCTGCTGAGAGGACGCAGCAACGGTCCTTTCACGATGGCTGTCGTTGCCGCCGAGCAATCCGCACAGGATGCCGATCTCTTCGCAGTGCTGCAGTCGGGGCGACTGGCACCGGGAAGAATTTATCTCAACCGGATTCGCGAGATCCAGCTGGGTCGTGTTTTCTCCCGGGTGGCCGGCGTTGCCCTGGGCGATGCCTACAAGGCTGAGATCAGCCATAACCTCAATCAGGGGCCACTGCACGTTCCCCTGACCAGCACGAAGCGGCATCACTTCGGCACGGGCGATGTTCAGGTCAATCCGTTGACCACACGGATGATTGATTCCGCTGTGAACAACGTTGGCACCTATGGGGTTCGCTACGACGTGACCCTCAATGTTGCTGGTGCAGGGCCCTATCAACTTGTACTGAGTCACCCAGTCGTGTCGGGCAAGAAGACGTTCACAGCCTTCCGTGGATCGCTGCAGATTGTTCAGGATCGAACCCTGCAAGAGGTTCACGTGGGCATGCGCTCAGGGGAGAGCCTGGCTCTGGCTGATCTCAACCTGGTGCCTGGCACGCGCAAGGCGGTGAAGGTGAGCTTGGTTTATCCAGCTGATGCCACCCCAGGCCATCTCCTCAGTGTGGTTCCCGTTCAGCAGTTGGCCATGCTTCATCGCCGCAAGCAACAACAGCGAGATGCCCAGGTCAAAATCGCGGGCAGTAAATCCCGCATGGTGGTGCCGAAGACCGCTCCTCCTCCGCCTGAAGCCAAGCCTGTTGTTGTGAACCCTGCAGCTGCGAGGCCGGCTCCTGTGATTCCTGCTGTGGTGCCTGTCACCCGATCCGGTTACGGCGATGTGATTCGATCTCAGCAGCAGTGGTTGCTCCAGCTTCAGGGTCGATAACCTGCCCAAAGGTGGATTGAACTTTTGAGCGGCGAGGACTCAAAACGTCAACGCATCTCTGTGGAGATGTCAGAGCCCATGGTCGCGTTGATTGACCAGCTCAAGGGTGAATACGGAGCCCGTTCCCGGGGCCGGGTGCTCGAAATGCTCCTCCAGGATCTGCTCGACCCTGGGGATGCAGCATCGGATCCTGAGGTCGATCCTCTCAAGGACGATGCTGAACCAGAGGTCGCCACTGGGCCCGATGAGGTCACCAGTCTCGTTCTGATCTCAACGGGGAACCAACGGCAAGGGGGTGAAGACGCTCCACCCTTAGCCACTGGGCTTCCCTCGGGGGGTGGCTCCTCTGGCATCGACCTGCCGGGGTTCGTCAGCAAGCGCACCAGTCAGCTGAAAGCGACGCTTCGCTCTCCGCAGCAATGCGATTCCCCTCAGAACGACCCCCTTGTCTCAACGGTGGACCTCGCCGATCTAAGAGAGGCCAGTGCTGCCGCAGAAGAACACTGGAGGTCTCTCTATGGCCAACCACCGGGCCCAACAGTGATTGAAGCGGCCATGACCTGGCTGGCCCGAGATGTCTGGTCCAGCACCGATGCCAGTGATGGGCGTCCATTCACCTGGTCGGCTGCGAATGCAGCCGTTGAGACGCTCTGTGCCAGCTGGGAGTCAAGCGACCCATCGCTGGGTCGGGTGATGGTCGTGGCTGGTGCTCTTGAGGACCCCTTTGCCACGTCTTCGTTGGCGGAACGCATGCCGACCCTGATCCGCCGCTTTGTGAACCGTTTCCGACGCAGCAGACAGGTCACCTCCTTTGAAACCCTTGAGTCGACCATGACGGTGCATGGGGCTCTCAAGCTGTTGGGTTTATCAACCCAAGCAGGGACTTCGGTCACTCTCAGCTCCATCCGGGAGGCTTACAAGCAACGGGCGCTCGAAGAACATCCTGATGCGGGTGGTTCCACCGATGCGATGCGCCGACTCAATGAGGCCTATCGGCTGCTGCGTGAGCTGTACAGAAACCGTTGACCGCTTGTCGCGACTGAGACGCTAGGCAAGTCCAGATTTGCGTCTTGCCCGAGATGGTTGCGTTGTCAATCATGACTGGCTCCGTGGCTTCGAACAATCAACCAAGCACTGAGGGCCAACATGGCCACGGAACCACACAGCGCCAATAGATCAGTGGCGTCGTTCACCTCGAAGCCAATGGTCTTTTTGAACGCCGCAACAATCAGCCCCACAACAATCACATTGGACAGTTTGGTCTTCAGGCTTTGGAGGCTGTTCACCGAGAGAATGTTGGTGTGCTGCTCCTCGCTACCCTCCAGGCTTGGATCAAGGTCTGAAATCACCAGTTCGTAGATGCCATAGCCAAAGATCAGCAGTGCGATGCCGATTACGAAGTAATCAACCCCTCCCACCATCTGGGCGATGGTTTTGGCCGCAACGCTCTTGGTCGTGAAGGGAAGGCGCATGATCACAAGGAAAGCGTTGAAGACCTCAACCGCTCCAATTACGAAGCAGCCAACGCTTCCGAGCAGGCTCAGTACCACCGGAACGATGCTGATCAGCCGGAATTTCCAGATCAGGCGTTCAAACCGACGTGCAATCCATCGCGCCGCCATGGTTCTATCCGATCATCCGTTCGCAGTTTGATAAACAGAATCTCAGGTCTTGATTGCGACACATTTCAGGACCCAATAAGAGTCTTGCCTGCAATGCGCGCTAATCCTCAAGATTCAAAAAATGGTGGTTTTTATTTGCTGCGCAGCCGAGATTGTCGCAGCGCCCTTCCTTCTGCAAAAACCATTGTCTTGATAGCTTTACCTGTAGTCCACGGCCAGTCCAGAGGCAGCCTGTGACCGGCAAAACCGTTTGAAAGAGTGGGTTTTCATCATTGCGTACCTGCAATAGACACAGGTACGCAATAAGGGCTCACTTTTTGGGCCTGGAAGCCTCGAATCCGGACCAGTGTCCGGCTGCTGATGCGGGGATCGCTCCACAGCTTCAATCACGCGCCTCTCGATCATCTTGAAGCAGGAGATGTGTATTAAGCAGCTCAGGATAGACTTGATATGGGTCTTGATTGATGTCTCATCCGGGACGAGTTGACATCGCGAGGCCTCGGCCAGGGCCGCTCAATAATGTCGACCTATGGACTAGGCAGAGGCCTGACGACCTCGAGCGGCCGATCGAATCATCGAGAGGATGCCTGGCACGACTTCAACAGATGATTGGCGGAAAATAAAAAGAAGATCATTGTCTCTTGAGTCTCGTCTGGGGCTCATTACAGGTCTAAAAGACGGTCTTAATCAAGACAACCTGACAATAAAAAACCGGGCTCGAGGGCCCGGCTCTTTTGAAAACGTTCAACGTTGAATCAGGTGGACGTCTGCATGCCCTGAATCAAGAAGTCGAAATAAGGAGACGTGAGCTTCACCTGCTGTTCCGACAACAACGACAGGGACGCTTCCTTCATGCACTTCATGGCTTCAACCATTCCGGGCATCGGAACACCGAGGCTGTTGTACATCTCGCGAGCACCCACCAGGCCGATCTCCTGGATCATTTCGGTGCTGCCGGCCAGAACTCCGTAGGTGATCAGGCGGAGGTACCAGCTGTAGTCGCGAAGGCACTGGGCCCGCTGGCGCTGACCGTAGGCATTGCCGCCAGGGGCGACGTACTCAGGTTTGCGACCAAACAATTGCTTGGCGGATTCGTCGACGATCTTTTTTTCGTTCTCGGTCAGAACCTTGACCACAGAAACGCGCATGGCGCCTTGGTCGAGGAAATCCACCATGGTGCGGAGTTCTCCGCTGGTGGGATACCGCAGATCGTCATCGGCCTGGAGGATGAGATCCCGGACAACGCTCATGGAACTGGGCAGGCTTCGTGGAGTTTAGTGGTCTCGACCCGTTCACCTGACCCATCACCGCCCGGGTGTTACGCCATTGCAATGGCAGGGAATCGAGAGCATGACCAAAGTCGACAGCCCAAACAGCAGTGAACCGCGACCCGGGCTCACAATCGAGCTCGCGGCTGTTGACCTGGATCGCGACGGCAATGGTCTGGCCCGTTGGAACAACTGGGTGATCGTCGTTCCTGATCTCTTGCCAGGGGAACGCGCCACGGTCCAGCTGCAGCAACGCCAGAAGTCGCGCTGGTTGAGCCGTCGGGTGGATCAGATCACGTTCTCCGCAGATCGGCGCCGCCCTCCCTGCATCCTTGCCGATGACTGCGGTGGTTGCACCTTGCAACGCCTGGATGACCCCGCCCAAACCCGTTGGAAAGCCCAGCAGATTCAACAGACCTTGCAGCGCATCGGGGGAATTGACGTTGCCCCTGAGCCCACGCTTGTTGATGCGGAACGCTGCTTCGGTTACCGCAACAGGGCCTTGATCCCTCTGAAGCGAGACCAGAACGGACGCTTGAAGGCCGGCTACTTCCGACCGAAGACCCACAAGATCGTCAACCTGAATCACTGCCCGGTGCTCGATCCACGCCTGGACGCGTTGGTGGAGCCTCTCAAGCAGGACCTGGATGCAGGGGGGTGGCCGGCCGACCATGACCTGCACGAAGCCCAGGGGCTCCGCCACCTCGGGCTTCGTCTGGCCAGCGCCACAGGAGACGTGTTGATCACGCTGATCAGCAGCCATGCTCAGCTTCGAGGCCTTGAGGCCCTCGCACAGAGCTGGCTGGAGCGTTGGCCCGCGGTGAAAGGGGTCTGCCTCAACCTTCAACCCAAGGCCAACAACCTGGTGCTCGGTCGCACCACCCATTGTCTCGCCGGTGTTCCCACCATTGAGGAACAGTTCTGCGGCATCAAGCTCGCCCTCAGCAGCACCACCTTTGTTCAGGTGAATACGCCGCAGGCGGAACGGATCGTTCAGCGCCTCACAGACTGGCTTTTGACTCAGTTCGCCGGCGCACGGGTGGTCGACACCTATTGCGGAGTCGGAACCATTGCCCTGCCCCTGGCCAAGGCCGGTTTTGATGTTCATGGTCTGGAACTCAACCCCGACTCGGTGGAGCAGGCCCGGCTGAATGCCATGCACAACGGCCTTTCCTCCCGCTGTGCCTTTGATGCCGGCGATGTGGCCGACCTTCTCGCTGCTCAGCTGGACGACTGTCAGGCGCTGGTGTTGGATCCCCCGCGCCGGGGGCTCGATCGACGCGTGGTGGCCAGCATCCTTGAGCGGCCACCTGCCGTGCTGGCTTACCTCAGCTGTGACCCCGCCACGCAAGCTCGGGATCTCAAAGCACTGCTCGCCCCATCAGGCCCCTACGAGCTGGAGAGGCTCCAGCCCGTGGACTTCTTCCCCCAGACAACGCACCTCGAATCGTTGGCGCTGCTGAAACGAGTCAGCTCCTGAGCTCAGCCTGAAACTGCTTGCTCAAAGCGGCACGCACCTTGTCGTGAACAGGCTGAATTTTGTCGTCTGTGAGGGTCTCGTTCTTGCCGCGGTAGCGCAGACGGAATGCCTGGCTCACTTTGTTGTCGCCCAGCTGTTCGCCCTCAAAGCGATCCACAAGTTCCACCTGCTCCAGAAGGGGTTTGCCCGCCTTGCGGATGGCTTGGATCAGATCAGCAGCTGCACTGGATCGGTCGACGATGACGGCAAGATCCCGCTCGCTGAACGGCACGGTTGGGTAGGGCTTGAAGGCCGGCGTCCAACGGTTGCTGCGGGTTGCAGCATCCACCAGTCGTGTCAGATCCAGTTCAAACAAGTAGGTGGCTTCTGGGAGATCCAGCTCCTCAGCCATGGCTGGATGAAGCTGACCGAAACAACCCAAGGGGCGTCCTTCCAACACCAGGGTGGCGGCACGACCCGGATGCAGTCGTGCGTCGTCCGTCAGGCGACGGTCAGACAGCTCCAGCTGCAAGGCCTCCATCACCCGGGTGAGAACGCCACGGGCCTGGAAATAGTCGGGCGCCTGCGGCTTGCCGCTGGTGGCCCAGGTAGAGAGGCGTCGATCTCCGCAGATCACGCCACCAAGAATGGCGGTCTGGCTGACGGCTTCCGGTGAACCGCTGTAGGTGTTGCCGATCTCGAAAACAGAGCAACCGCGCTGTGATGCCTTCAGATTGCGAACACAGATCTGCAGGTGCTCCTCCCAGAGGTTCGTGCGCAGATGGCTTGTATCGGCCAACAACGGATTGCTGATGGCGATGCGCTGTTCCTGCTCCGAAGCCGGGACGAGAGACAGGGTGGTGACCTCCTGCAACCCTGTTGAACAGAACAGCTGCCGCAGGCGCCGTTCCGCCTGCTGGCGCGGGGTGAGGGCACCGGGCTCCAGCGGATCCGGCAGGTGAGCCTCAAACCGATCGAAGCCCACAAGACGAGCCACCTCCTCGATCAGATCAACTTCACGCTGAAGGTCTTGTCGTCTTGAGGGCGGTGCAATCACCTGCCATCCCTGCTCATGGGCTGAGAGCTGGCAACCGAGGGCTGTCAGGCAGTTTTCGATGCTGGTGTCATCGAGATCCTCCGGGCCATCGGCAGCATCGAGGGGGCCAAGCAGTTGATGCAGGGCACTGCGCCTCAACAGCACCGGTTCCGCTTCTGCTGGACCGTTACCGCCCACCCAGCGGCCGCTCTCAGAGCAGGAAAACTCCTGACTCAATAAGGCCAAAGCACGGGCCGAACAGGGCAGGGTCATTTCCACAGGCAACCCTTTTTCGAAACGGCTGCTGGCATCCGTGCGCAAACCCAGGGCCCGGGCCGACTGACGGACCCGCGGCGGAGCAAACAGAGCGGATTCGAGCCAGATGTTCCGCGTACCGGCAGTCACCCCACTCTCGAGACTCCCCATCACACCAGCGACGGCGACAGGCCGGTCATGGCAGGTGACGACCTGCACACGGCTGTCGAGGGTGCGCTTCTGGTCATCCAGACCCACGAAAATTTCCCCATCGCGAGCGGAACGGACGGCAAAACTCTTGGCGTCCACCGGTTGCCCGGTCAGTTGTTCAAGCGCATCGGCATCAAAGGCGTGGAGGGGCTGCCCCTGCTCCAGCATCACCAGATTGGTGACGTCAACCACCGCATTGACGCTGTTCACGCCACCACGCTCAAGGCGCTGCTGCAACCAGGTGGGTGAGGGCTTGGAGCCGTCCACACCCTCGATCCTGGTGATCGAGTAGAAGCAGCCATCCAGTTCTGCGTTAAGCGAAGTGGTGCTGGGATCCAGATCCAGCTCGGGCAGGCTCAAACTGCCACCGGTCAGGGCCGCCACCTCGCGGGCAATACCCACCATCGAGAGGCCGTCGGGGCGATTAGCGGTGATGGCCAGCTCCAGAACGGTGTCGTCGAGTCCCAGCAGAGGCGCCACGGGCGTCCCGTTGGCCGGTAGCGACTCCCCAAGCTCATCCAGGATGGCGATGCCGTCGGACTGCTCCGTCAGGCCCAGCTCCGTCAGGGAGCAGATCATTCCGTTGCTGGCCACACCCCGCAATTCACCGGCTTTGATCGTCAAGCCAACGGCGGGGAGGGTGGCTCCGACCATGGCCACCGGAACGTGGATCCCGGCACGCACGTTGCTGGCTCCACACACGATCTGGATGGGGTCCTGAGCTCCCACATCCACCCTGCAGACGCTGAGCTTGTCGGCGTTGGGGTGCTTCGCCCGTTCCAGCACGTGGCCAACCACCACGCCCTGGGCCCTAGCGCTGAGGTCATCAACGTCGTCCACCTCGAAGCCCGCCATCGAGAGGCGCTCGGAGAGATCGTCCACGGACTCATTCACCTGGACCAGCTGCTTCAGCCAGGAGATGGATACCCGCATCGGATCTAAGCCAGACAGCGCGCGATCTTAGGAAGTCCCCTCTGGGGGAGCTGCTCTGAACCTGTCGGGTCAGGGGGTAAGCTCGATGTTTGTCAATTCGCTTCGCACCTGCGGCGCAACGTCCTTTATGGCCAAGAACAAGGGCGTCCGGATCGTGATCACTCTCGAGTGCACCGAATGCCGGTCCAATCCCGCCAAGCGTTCACCCGGCGTGTCTCGCTACACGACGGAAAAGAACCGCCGGAACACCACCGAACGGCTGGAGATCAAAAAGTTCTGTCCCCACTGCAACAAGTCCACGCTCCATAAGGAGATCAAGTGACCTTGCAGGTCCGTCTTTCCTCCATCCGTTCCTGAGTCATGTCCAGCTCCTTCTTCAAGAAGCGTCTTTCGCCGATCAAGCCCGGTGATCCCATCGATTACAAGGATGTGGATCTTCTCAAGAAGTTCATCACCGAACGCGGCAAGATTCTTCCCCGTCGCCTCACCGGCCTCACCGCCAAGCAGCAGCGCGATCTCACCAACGCCGTTAAGCGTGCCCGCATCGTTGCTCTTCTGCCGTTTGTGAACCCCGAAGGTTGATCCTCGGGCGTTGAACAATTCAATCCAACCCGGAGACACCGTCGCGGTTGTTCTCAAGGGTTCTCCTCTCTTCGGCCGTCTTCTGTCCATCAAGGGCAGCAAGGCGGTTCTTTCTTTTGGTGGTCAACGTCGTGACCAGGGCCTGCCCCTGCGCGATCTGATTGCCATCGATCCCGAGCATCTGTTCAATGGCAGTGAACTACCTGCCCCTGAGCAGGTGCAGGACAGCGCTCCATCAGCGCGGGCTGTTGTGGAGGCCTGGCAGCTGTTGGAAACGGATCAACCGGGGGGATTGGCTCGGCTGAGCCTCTGCGAACTGGGCGAGTTGGTGTTGACCCCGCTCAACCTCGCTGGTCTGGCAGCGCTGTGGGCCTGGCTGCATGGAAACCAACAGTTGTTCCGCTGGCGTCGTGACCGTTTGATCCAGCCACTCTCCCGCGAAGAGAGGGCCAGCCTGCGGCGCCAACGCCGAGCTGAGCGGCAGGCGCAACAACATGAACAACGGCAGCTCGCATTGCTGCGGGCAGAGCGTGGCCTCAGCGACGATGAACGCCTGGAGCTGGACCCGGTTTGGGACGAGCGCTTCAGCCACTGGATTCAGTTGCTGAAAGACAATCCCGCTGCGGTGGGTTCCGACCTGGATCTCCAGCAGTGGTCGGCAGCGTTGGCGATTGGATCAGATGCCGCCGATCTTCGGCAGTGGTTGATCGTGCGTGGGCTGCTCGATCCCAATGAGCCCATTGGCCTGAGGGGCAGCGTCTGGTCCCGCTGTTTTCCCTCTGATCTGGTGGAGGAAGCGAATCGTCTTGTTGCTCTTTCGAATGAAGAGCGACCTGGGGATGAGCAACGCATCGACCTCACTCACCTGGCCACCTACAGCCTGGACGATGCGGGCACTAGAGAAATTGATGACGCGCTCTCGCTGGAGCGTCGTGATGGCGTCGATTGGATCTGGATCCACATCGCTGATCCCAGCCGTCTGATCGACATTGACTCCCCCCTTGATCAGGAAGCCAGACGTCGAGCCACCAGTTTGTATCTGGCGGAGGGTGTGATGCCCATGCTGCCTCTGGAGCTGGCGGCCGGTCCCCTCAGTCTTCGGGCTGGACAGCGCTGTGCAGCCCTCAGTGTGGCCGTTCGCCTCGATGAGGATGGTGCTGTGGCGGAGCAACGGATTGCGCGCAGCTGGATCCGACCCCGCTACGGCCTCAGCTACACCGATGGTGATGAGCTGATCGAGTTGGCACCCCCAGGGGATGAAGCCCTCTCGGATCTCTCGGGACTTCTGATGTTGCGCATGCGCTGGCGCCGTTCCAAAGGAGCCGTGATGTTTGACCGGCCTGAAGGACGCTTCCGCCGCAGCGATGGAGCCTTGACGCTGCAGGTGATTGACCCTTCACCCTCCCGTCTGATGGTGAGTGAAGCGATGCTGCTGATGGGAGCTGTTGTGGCCGGCTTTGGGCAAGAGCACAGCCTGCCGTTGCCCTTCCGCAGTCAGCCTGCGGCGGAGCTGCCCTCCAGCGATGAACTCGATCGAATCCCCGAGGGACCAGCCCGTGATGCGGCGATCAAGCGCTGCTTGAGCCGAGGCGTGCAGGGCACGCGAGCCATGCCCCATTTCAGCCTCGGGCTTGAGGCCTATGTGCAGGCGACGTCACCCATCCGACGCTACGCCGATCTCGTCGCCCACCGGCAGATCATTGCCCAGCTCTCGGCGCTGGCACCGATGGATGAAGAGCGTCTGCGGGAAGTGATCGATGACCTCGATGATCCATTGCGCCAATCCATTCAGATCAGCCGTGAGGATCAGCGCCACTGGCAGCAGGTGTGGTTCGCCGAGCATCAGAACACCGTTTGGTCGGCCGTGTTCCTGCGCTGGCTGCGCCCGCATGATCGCTTGGCCCTGGTTCATGTGAGCGAGCTGGCCATGGATCTCGTCGGTTGTGTGTCTGCAGCAGACCCTGCTCCTGGTGATGCTCTTGAACTCAGGGTGGGGCGGGCTGACCCGGTACGCGGTGAGCTGCAGCTTCAGTTGGCTTGATCCAGAACCCCAGTGATCCGCACCCAGGGCCCCCAGGGATTCTTAATGCCGCGGAGGTTCAGGGTTCGGCCCGAATGATCCTCGTTGGATAGCCAGCGATGGATTGCCGGTTCCAGGGTGATCAGAGGCCAGATCCTCTCAGCGGTTTCCAAGTGGTAGCCCTCATGGAGGTTGCCGGTGAGCACGCCACTGAGGCCAACCTCATGGGGCTGATTTGGCGCCTGGTTCACGCCAGGGGGAAGCAGCATGCTGGCCCTTGGGCCTGAAAGGCGACCCATGGCGTCCAGGTGTTCAGCCTGAGCCAAGCCCTGCTCCTGTGCCTTAACCCAGTGCGGATGCCAGAGCGGCCAGTCCCAGATCGGGAGAACTGCTGCAGGGGCCTGCGGCTCGTGGATCAGGGCTGACTGGATGGCCTCAACTTGCAGATCAGCAGGGTTACAGCCCTGACGAACCGCCATAGCCGCCGCCAGACCCGCCACCTGGCCCAGATTGAGGATCAAAGGCTGCAGGCGCGTGGCCCCATTGGCCATGTGGCTGACGCTGAAGCCTTTCTCGGCCATCACAAGGTTGGGGATTGAGTCTGTGATCAGGGCATCGAAGGGGATGCAGAAGGGCGTACCGCTCCAACGTCCTCCCCAACGAATACTTTTCGGGGCGAGGGGCCAGTCGTCGCCGGGGTAGTGATGGTCATTGGCATAGGTGCCCACAGCGATGCTGGTGCAGCGTCCCTGGGCATCGATGGGGAGCGGTCCCCGCAAGGCTTGTTTGGATATCGGCAAGAGGTCGCGTTCCGTGACCGTTGTGCGACCCATCAGCCGCCGGCTTTCTCGCCAGTACGGCATCAACGCCAGGCTGGGATCGGCTCCCGGGAAGGCGTTACCGGCAGTGATCCAACCACCGCTGCATTCCTCCAGGGCCGCCAGGAAATCCTTGCTGTGCCGTTGCATCTCCTGGGCCAGCTCCGCACGAACCTCGCCATCAGCACTGAGGGCTCGATCGAGGCTGTGGTGCCAGTCGTTGCCCTCAAGGGGCCAATTGAGCATGACCAGGCCGCTGGGCAGACGGCCATAGGTGATGGTTTTCTCGAGGCCGAAGCTGGCGGTGCTCCGATCGAACGGAATCCGCGGGATCGCTGCGGCTTGGCGCGGAGCGAGTTCCCCATGCAATTGGCCCATCACCACCCAGGTGGGTGACTGAATCGCTTGCTCTTGAAAGAATGCGTCGCTCTCAAGCCGGGACTGCTCGGGGGCGCTGGGTTCATCCCAGATCTCCTTGGCTTCCCACCCCCAGCGGTAGGGGGCGGACGACAGGGCAAGCAGGTCACCCAGATCGCTGCCATCCACAAACATGTCGGCGGAAAAGCTTTCGACGCCATTGGCGCTGTGGATCTCCACAGACTGGAGGCGACTCTCCTGGCCGTGAACCTGTTCCAGCCTGCAGTGGGGACGCCAGTCCAGCCTGGGCTCAGCCGCCACCCAGCGTTGCAGGATCCGTTCGGCTGTTTGCGGCCTATATCCGAAACAACTCACCCAGTTGTGGTCGAGCCCGCTCGGCTCCTCCAACTCCAACTGCCGCAGAAAGGCGCCCCAGATTCCGGTTTGCCAACAGGTGAGTTCATGGCCATCCGGGGCACAGACTCCTGCTGAACTCACCATGCCCCCCAGCCAGGGGCCGGGGGTGAACAGTGTCGTGTCTGCTCCTGATCTTGCGCTCTGCAGTGCAGCAGCAACGCCGCCGCAGCCACCACCCCAGACCACCACGTCGCGGTGCGTCATGAGGAGGGCTGTTTGGCGTGGAGCGAGATGGGCATGCTCGTTAGAGTCTGTCGTCGCTGCGGTGCAGCGGAGTTCGAACTTTTCTGATGCCTTACACCCTTACGACTCCGCTCTATTACGTCAACGATCGTCCCCATCTGGGCAGCACTTACACGACCCTGGCCTGTGATGCCTTGGCTCGCTTTGAGCGGCTGCAGCTGGAGAAGGTGACCTTCGTGACCGGTGTTGATGAGCACGGCCAGAAGATTCAGCGCACGGCAGAACGTCAGCAGCTGAGCCCCCAGGACCACTGCGACAAAGTCAGCAGCCGGTACCGCGATCTCTGGAATCAGTGGGGGATTTCTGACGATCGCTTTGTGCGCACCACCAACCCGCGCCACCTGGAATTGGTGGAACAGTTCTACGAACGGGTCAAGGCATCCGGCGACATCGTTGTCGGCAAGCAGACCGGCTGGTACTGCGTCGATTGCGAGGAATACAAGGATGATCCGGCCGAAGCGGAGTCGCCCTCCTGTTCGATCCATCGCAAGCCTCTCGAGTGGCGCGATGAGGAGAACCTGTTCTTTCGGCTCTCCCGCTATCAATCCGCCATAGAGGAGTTGGTGGCGCGCGATGACTTCATCGCCCCAGCCAGCCGACGACAGGAAGTGCGCAACTTCGTCGCTCAAGGTCTGCGCGACTTCTCCATTTCGCGGGTGAATGTGTCCTGGGGACTTCCGGTACCCGACCATCCAGGCCACACCTTCTACGTCTGGTTTGATGCCCTGGTGGGTTATCTCACAGCACTTCTTGATGATGGAGAAGCGGTATCGCTCGATCGGCTCGCCTCCTGCGGTTGGCCCGCCTCCGTGCACGTGATCGGCAAGGACATCCTTCGCTTCCACGCTGTGTTCTGGCCTGCCATGTGCATGTCTGCAGGACTGCCGGTGCCGCAAAAGGTTTTCGGCCATGGCTTCCTCACCCGTGAGGGCCAGAAGATGGGCAAATCCCTCGGCAATGTGCTGGACCCCGAACTGTTGCTGGAGCGATGCGGCAGTGATGCCGTTCGTTGGTACCTCCTGCGCGACATCCAATTCGGAGACGACGGCGATTTCCAACAGCAACGCTTTGTTGATCTGGTCAACAACGATCTGGCCAACACCATCGGCAACCTGCTGAATCGCACCTCGTCGATGGCGCGCAAATGGTTCGATGACGGCGTTCCCCCGGCAGGAGCAGCCTCAAGTGCTGACCATCCCCTGGCCCTCAAGGCTGCGGAAACCGTCAGCACGGTGATGGAGGCGATGCCGCAGCTCGCGTTCAAGACCGCGTCCGAGTCGATCCTTCAGTTGGCCATTGCCGCGAACGGTCATCTCAATGACACGGCTCCCTGGAGTCGCATGAAGGAGCCCGGTCAAGAGCAGAGCGTGGCCGAGGATTTGTTTGCTGTGCTGGAAACCACCCGCATCGTTGGACTCCTGCTTGCCCCGCTCTTGCCCGACCTCAGCGAGCGGATCCTGTCTCAACTTGGGGAACGCTTGGATCCAGACAACTGGTCGAAACAGCTGAATTGGGGCAGGCTGTGCAGCGGTTCCGCGCTGCCGAAGCCAACACCGGTGATGCAGCGGTTGGAACTGGATGAACCGCTCTGAACAAAGCATGCTGGGTCGCTTGTCACGTTGTGGTCTGGCAGCAGCCCTTGTGGCGAGTGCATGGCTCACCGGGTGCACAACGCGGCGACCGATTGCGCTTGAACCAACGCCGTCCTTTGTCTTCCGGTCGCTGGATTTGAGCCACCGGGCCGACGATGGCAATCGTGGCTGGGATCTCACCAGCCCCGAGGCGCGTTACGACCTGAGCAGTCGAACCATCCGTGCACGACGTCCCGAGGGCGTTCTCTATCGGAATGATCAACCTCACTACAGGATCACCGCCGATCTCGCCACGATGTTGCGGGATGGAGAGCTCGTCGTTCTTGAAGGATCGGTGCAGCTGCGGCAGTTGAACCAACGGGGGCTGACGATTGAGGGAGACAATCTGATTTGGACGCCATCGCAGTCGCGAATGGTGATCAATCAACGGCCCAAGGCCAATGATGGCAAGGCGCAAATCCGCTCACGCGAGCTGGTGTTCCAGCAGGACACCGAGGTGCTGGAGTTCAAGGGCCCAACCCAGCTGAACCGTGTTGATGGCACCAATGCTGCTTCAACAGTGGTGCGGGGTGGACATGGAACCTGGAATCTGAAGAGTGGTTTGTTCCAGGCGCCTGGACCGGTGCAGGCCATCCGCAGCGATGGCCGCACGCTCAGTGCTTCAGGACTGGATGGCAACACCCGCCAGGGTTACCTCGACCTACAACAACCGGTCACGCTGGTGCTGGAAAGCGACCGCGGTCGGATCACTGCCGGCCGGACGCGTTGGCTGTTTTCGGCGGAGCAACTTGAATCCGATCAACCCATTCAGGCTGAGTTGAAAAACAGCAAGGTGCAGGGGAGGGGGTTCAAGCTTGATCAGCGCACTGGCACCGTGATCATTTCCAACTCATGTCGCGTTGAGCAGACGTTGGAAACATTGACGGCCCAACGCTGCGCTTGGAACTGGCGGAGTGAACGGGTTGTCGCTGATGGCGATGTGGTTCTGCAGCGGACCGAACCGGAGCAGATCACGCGGGCTTCGCGCATGGAGGCCAAGATTTCCGACGACGGTGCGATCCGCTTCGGCCAAGCCGGAGCGAGGGTTGAATCGACGATCAAGCTGAGTCCGGCTGCACAGGAGAAGCCTCGCCGGCCGCAAGTGTCGTTCTGAGCCGCTGGGTCCAGCCCTCAATCCATCGCTCATCGGAGCGGGTGAAACAACGGGGCGACCATCCCCCCACGATCACAGCCCCCTCCTTCCCCATCGGGCAAACAACGATGGCGGGAAGTGATGGCAGCATCGCGTCGAATTCCGCTCGGCCTGGAAAGAGCGTTGTGTTGACCAAGGAGATGGTTTGCTCACGCTCCATGGCCCGTTGGGTGATCGCTCCTGGTTCGAAAGCCTCCTGATTGATCAGGCCCCGACGCAGCACAACCTGATGGCGCCAGAACACGAGCACGGATGCCGCTGGCGTCGCCGTCAACAGCATGTGGCTGCCCCAGGCCAGCTCCTGTTGTTGGTTTTCGCTGAACTGATCCGCCATCAAAAGTCCCTGTTCCCCCTGCAACGGAACTTTCTCTGCTGACTTGGGGTTCGCCCGTGTCCACAGCACAGCCACCAGCATCAGGCCCACCGCTGCCATCCCCGCCAGAACTTCGGCCCGTTGAAAGTCCGGTGTCACGGTCTGCGCTACCCCTGCATTGGTCACGGTCAGACCCAGTAACAGAAGCGCACAGATCAGAACAGCTCGGGCGGGACCTGGCATCAACAGAGGGTGCTGTCAGAACGCAATCATCCTGCTCAAATACGGACATGTGCGTCTCTGCCATGACGACTCCCGAGGCTTTTGCTGCTGTTGCCCTTGCCGCTGTTGCCTGTGATGGAAGGCTGGGGCGGGATGAGGCCCATGCCCTGCGCCGTCAGCTGGAGAACCGATCGCTGTACAGCGACAGCTCTGAAGCTGCCATGGGTGAATTGTTTGACCGCCTGCTGTTGCTGTTGCGGGAGCAGGGCGTTCAGGGCTTGATCACGTCCGCCTTGCCTCAGCTCAATCGAATTCAGCAGCAGTCCGCCCTGGCTGTGGCAGCGCATCTGGTGCATGCCGACCGCAAGATCACAGTGGAGGAAACCGATCTCCTCGAACAGCTCACCCGTCAGATGACTCTGCCCGACAACGAAGCCCGCATGGTTGTTGAGGCAATTGCAGCTTTGAACCGCGACATGCTGGACAGCTAACGGCAGACTGAGGCAGTCATGACGCTTGAAGGGATGCCCCGTTCCGCCCGACGCCTGTTGGCCAGCCTGCTCAGTTTCGGGGTCTGTCTTCTCTTCTGGGCCCCAGCCAGCCTGGCGATCTCACCTGGTGCCCTGGGTGAAAGCCTGCCGGATGCATTGGTGATCGACGATGCCGATGTGTTCAGCCGCGCCAGCCGTGGTGAATTGGAAACGAAATTACGCAGCTTTGAAGATCAACGGGTCGATGCCCGCCTGATCACGCTGCGGCGTTTGGATTACGGCATCACCTTGAACAGCTTCGGTGAGGAACTCCTCGAGACGTGGAGCTCACCCAGCGGCAATCCCTTGCTGCTGATGTTGATCGAAGCCTCGAACAAGCGTTCCGCTGTGGTGGCCAATCAGGAGCTTGAGGCACAGCTTCCTCCCAGCCTGCTGAAGAGCACCGCCCGTACAACGATGACTGTGCCCCTGAGGGAGGGCGATCGTTATCGCCAGGCATCCGTTGATGGACTCACCCGACTTTCAACCGTTCTCTCGGGTGGCGAGGATCCAGGCCCTCCGAAGGAGATCGAACGGGTCACCCTGCCCACCAACATTCCCACCAAGGCGGAAACCGCCGAAAGCGATGCCACCAAGTGGGTGATCATCCTGTTGGTGCTTGGAACCATCATTCCTATGGCCACTTGGTGGGTGTTCTCGCGCTGATGACCCGACTGCGATCAGCCGACTGCAATGAGCCGCCGTAACTGGATCAACCTGTTCAGCAACAGCCAAGCGATCGAGCTCTCCAGTGATCTTGAACGTGGCTACGAGGCGGCTCTGCTCATCCAAAGCCTGGAGTTGGAGTACTACGGCGACCGGCAGATTCGGCCGGAGCTCAAGCTTTCCGTGCCGCGTTCTGTTCAGACCACGATTCTTCGCCGCTTCAAAACCGCGCTGGCCATCTGCCGCAATTCAGCAGCAACTCTCTCGAAACAACGGGGCCAACTGGATTCCCAGGAGTTGCGTCAACTTCAACTGATTGAATCCGTCGTGAGCCGCTATGGATCGCGACGATCCAGCAGTTTGCCGTCGATCAGCCGCTCACCGGATGCCCTCCCCCGATCGCTTCTGGGTGTCTTCGACAGCATTCGCCTCCAGTTGGATCCCTCAACGGAAGACAGCGTCGTGGCGGGGTATCGACGCCGGCGGGACAGCACGCTGATTTCCCTGAGGGTTCTGCTTCTGCTCGTTCTGGTTCCTCTTCTTGTTCAGCAGATTGCTGGTACCTATCTGATCTCGCCTGCGGTCAATCAGTTTTCCCCCGAACTCCCTTTCCTGAGCTACCCCAAGCCTCAGCTGGAAGAGAAGGCGGCTGAAAAACTTCGGCTCTACAAGCAAGAACTGGAATTCGATGCCTTCCTCAAGGGCGTGCAGCCCCTTGATGATGGTGCGCTGCGCGACAAGCTCACCGAAAAGGCGACTGAGCTCAAGCACGATGCCGATGAGGACAGTCTCAAGGCGATCAAGAATGTGTTTGCGGATCTGGCGGGCCTGATCGCTTTCGCCGCGGTGTGTTTTCTGAGCCGTGATGAACTGCGTGTTCTGCGTGGATTTGTTGATGAGGCGGTTTACGGGCTGAGTGATTCCGCCAAGGCCTTCGCCATCATCCTGTTCACCGACATCTTCGTCGGATACCACAGCCCGGAAGGTTGGCAGGTCTTGCTGGAAGGGATTGCCGAGCATTTCGGTCTTCCCTCCAGCCAAAGTTTCGTCAACCTCTTCATCGCGACATTCCCGGTGGTGTTGGCGACGATCTTCAAGTATTGGATTTTCAGGTACCTCAACCGTGTGTCTCCGTCTTCCGTCGCGACTCTGAAGGGAATGAATGGCAGTGGTTGACCCCTCCCCCACAGTGGAGCCCCTCGTTGCCGGCCAGAACAGCCGGCTGATCCTGGTGAGTGGGCCAACCCGCAGTGGCAAGAGCCGCTGGGCTGAGCACCTGTTGAAACACCACCCCGTTGTCACCTACATCGCCACGGCGGCCGCCCGGCCGGATGATCGTGATTGGCAAAAGCGTTTGGAGGCCCACCGGCAGCGTCGGCCCGACCATTGGAGCGTTTCTGAATGTGGGGCAGAGCTGGTGAGCGTGATCAACGGCCTGGCTCCTGGGCAATCTGTTCTGATTGATGCCCTCGGTGGCTTTGTTGCCCACCACCTGGACCTCACTGCTCAGGAGTGGGATCACCTCTGTGAACAGCTGATCGCCTCGATCAGGGCATCGCACTGCACATTTGTTCTGGTGATCGAAGAGACAGGCTGGGGCGTCGTTCCCCCAACACGCATCGGAGGCTTGTTCCGTGATCGTCTTGGAACCCTCGCGCAGGCACTTGACCCAGTTGCTGACGCTGCCTGGCTCGTTCTCCAGGGTCGTGCACTTGATCTTCATGCCCTTGGCCAGGTGGTGCCATGACTGAGATCGCCCCCCTGCGGATTGCCCTGTTCGAACCTCAGATCCCTCCGAACACCGGCAACATCGCCCGCACCTCGGCGGCCTTCAGGGTGCCGTTGACCCTGATTGAACCCCTCGGCTTCAAGGTGGATGATCGGAGCGTTCGTCGTGCTGGACTTGATTACTGGCCCCACGTTCAGCTTTCCATCTTTTCGAACTTTGCCGAGTTTCAAGCTGAGCTTCGTCCTGAGCAGAGGTTGATCGGCTGCAGTCGTCGTGGTGGTTCATCGCTCTCTTCGTTCACGTTTCAACGGGGAGATGTTCTGCTCTTCGGCCGGGAAGATACGGGGCTACCGGAACCGGTTCGCGAAGCCTGCGACAGCATCCTCACGATCCCCATGCCTGGAGCTGCTGATGACGCAGGCCAGGGAGGTGTTCGCAGCCTCAATCTTTCCGTGGCCTGCGCCCTGGTGACCTACGTGGCTGGACAACAGTTGCGGTTGTGGTGATCCCACCACTGCTCCAAACCCCCTTGCGCGGGGATGTTCGGCTCGTTACCTTCAACGCGTCTTAGTGGTTTCATGCGCGCAACGCTTGCTCTGGCAGCTGCTGTAACCCCTGTTCTGTCCCTGGGTCTGTGGAGTTCTCTGCCCGGGATTGCCGATAACACCACTTTTGATCTTGCCGAGCTGCCCCCTCTGCCAGCTCTCTCCCCGAATAATCCCGTTGCTGTTGTCAGCAAAGTCGATTCCAGCAGTCAGGTCTGGTTCCAAGTTGTTCGTGCCACGTCCCTGCGGCGTTATGCCGAGCTGTTAAAGCTTGATCGTGAGCAGCTGGCCTCGTTGAACAACGTGCCAAGCTCCCACGTTTTTGAAAAAGAGAGTTGGCTTTCCCTGCCGGACTCTGCACGGGTTGTTGCCGTGACGTTGTCGTCACTCAACCGCTCCAGTGAACGTGAGACGATTCCGTTGGTTGCCCCACCTCCGCTTCGCGCAACGGCCAAAATCAAGACCGGAGATTCTCTGGCGTCATTCCTCAAACGCCACGGCGTGACGCAACAGCAGCTGTTGAGTTGGAATCCAGGCCTTCAGCTCACTGCTTTGACGATTGGCCAGGAACTGCAGATCGCTGAAGCCACTTCCGGTCAGTCACTCCTGGCTGTACGCCCCCTCAGCAGTGGAGGTGCTGCATGGCCTGAGCGCCCCCTGTCGTCTTCAGCCGATCAGCCCGACAGCCTCAAGCCGCCGATTGTTGGTTACCAGTGGCCCACCAAGGGGGTTTTCACCTCTGGTTATGGGTGGCGCTGGGGACGCATGCACAAAGGCATTGATATCGCCAACAACACTGGCACGCCCGTTGTTGCGGCCCGTGATGGGATCGTTTCATTTTCCGGCTGGAGAGGCGCCTACGGCTATCTGGTTGAAATCGCCCACAGTGATGGCGAATTCACGCGTTATGCGCACAACAGCCGTCTTTTGGTCAAAAAAGGACAGATTGTTCCCCGTGGGTCTCGCATTTCACTGATGGGAAGCACCGGACGTAGCACCGGACCTCACCTTCACTTTGAAATCCGTCGGGCCGGTGGCGCTGCTCTCAATCCCCTGGTGAAACTACCGGCACGCAAGGCCTGAATCAGGCATGCCCGAACCCAACAAGGGTTCGAACGAGCTGATTAACAGCATGAATCAATGAATGTCAGAGGGGAGACTTGAACTCCCGACCTCAGGGTTATGAATCCTGTGCTCTAACCAGCTGAGCTACTCTGACGCAGGCCCTTCAGGCCAGTGCCCATCATACATCTCAGGGGTTCGGCCTCAGCGCATGTCGATGGCATTGAGGCGATCGCGGAAGGATTTCGGTTGATCGTCCTTGGTGAGTGGGGCTGCCGTCTCAACAACAGGTGTTGGAGCTGGAGCTGGGGCCGGCTCGATGCTCCGCGTTGCCGTTGAACGTCGGGTTGCGCCGCGATTCCCGCCAAGAGTCTTCAGCTGACCAGTGCGCCGGTCTCGATCCAGGGGTTTCTTGCGCAGATCGCCCTTCAGCTGGTTCAACAAACGGAAATGTCCGGTGGAACTGAACTTGCGCAGGAGCGCAGGATCCCAGCTCGTGAGTTGGTCAGTCATTAACTGAGTTTATGGCGACGGATGGCTAGGGTCGTGATAGGTTCAATCCTGAAACTGGAAGTCGAATCGACTACGTGTTAAGTCGTTTGCGGCCTTCAGCTCACTCATTCACCTCTCGAACATGACCGACACCGGTTGCTTGCGTGTGGGCCAGCAGGCCCCTGATTTCACAGCCACCGCTGTGGTGGACCAGGAGTTCAAGGAAGTCACCCTGTCCCAGTACCGGGGCAAATACGTGGTGCTGTTCTTCTATCCGCTGGATTTCACCTTCGTTTGTCCTACTGAGATCACGGCCTTCAGCGACCGCTACGCCGATTTCTCCAGCAAGAACACCGAGGTTCTCGGCGTTTCCGTGGACAGCCAGTTCAGCCACCTGGCCTGGATCCAGACCCCTCGCAATCAGGGTGGCCTGGGCGATATCAACTATCCCCTCGTTGCCGACCTGAAGAAGGAAATCTCCACGGCCTACAACGTTCTCGACGAGGCTGAGGGTGTTGCCCTGCGTGGTCTCTTCATCATCGACCCCGACGGTGTGATCATGCACGCCACCATCAACAACCTGCCTGTTGGACGGAACGTTGATGAAACCCTTCGCGTTCTGCAGGCCTTCCAGTACGTGCAGTCCAACCCCGACGAGGTTTGCCCTGCCAACTGGACTCCTGGTGAAAAGACCATGAAGCCCGACCCTAAGGGTTCCAAGGAGTACTTCTCCGCCATCGGCTGATCGTTCGATCAACCCGAACGGTCAATTCGTTTCGCCCTGCCCGTCAAACGGGTGGGGCTTTTTTCATGAGTTGATCCAAAGCAAGATTGAGGTCGCGGTCCATGGCAACCAATCGGCCGTCACTTACAACAATCCTGGCCAGAGAAGGCAGCCCCACCTTCTTGGTGCGCAGATACACCGGTTCCACATAGAGAAGTCCGGAGCCCACGGGAAGCACAAGAAGATTTCCCTGCAGGAGTTCCAGATCTTCCTGATCCCATAGACCGAACTGCTCGCTCACATCTGGATCCTGATGAATCAGAGCCTGAACCTGCTCCGGGCCGGGGATGTATTTGTCTTTGGGAAAGTCGATCAGTTTCAATTCACCGTAGTGATCGCCATCGTTACGAGCCACTAACCACGCGGTGAGATTTGGCCTTGATAAGGGGGTCAGGGGTTGGAGCAGCAGAAATTCAGAATTGTCGTTGCTTTGAAGCTGAGCCGTGATGTGATATGGAGCAACATCAACTTTGCGGCCGCCGTAGATCTCGCTTGGCACCTGCCAAACATCATCACCGTTGTAGAAAATCCTGGGATTCGAAACGTGGTACCGCTTCAATTGATTGACCTGGGCATTGAAGAAGTCCTCAGGAACTCTGCGGTGATCAAGAAAAGGCTTTGGCATTGCCTCCATCGGCTCCATTAAGCCTGGAAAAGCGTGAGCCCAGGCCATCACGATTGGATCCTCAGGCTCCGAGATGAAAAACCGAATGCTGCCGTTATAAGCATCAACGATAGCCTTCACTGAGTTTCTTAAATAGCGATCGGGATCATCTGCTGATACCGCTGCGCTGTAGGGCAGGGTTGAACTGTGGGTGTAACCCTCGACAACCCAATACTGATGTTGGCTGCGTTGTTCTGAAGTTGCCTTGTTGGTGTTGGAGCTGTCTTGCTCAGGGTTTGGAATGGAAATCAGGTAGGGCTCACCACGAAAATCAATGAAGGGAGCGATGGCCTGAACCCGACTGCGCACATCACGCCGGATCAAAAGTTTGGAATCAGTATTGATCGTTGTGGTGATCAGCAGTCGAGGGTCACGCAGATAAACAGCAGCTGCGAATCGTTGAAGCCAGGATCCAATCGGTACTCCGCCAGAACCCTGATAGTGCGTCATAACATTGATATCGCCTTCGGGGTAGTCGAATTCTTCAATCTGCGTTGGAGCGATTGCATAGGGCGAAGGAAGCATCCCGTAATAGATCGCTGCATCACCAACGGGGATAGCCTTCTGCACCTCCGATCGTTCAATACCCAGTCCAGGATTTCCCGCAATGACTGTTTCTGGGCCAAGACCTTTAATGAAATACGAGGGAAGGCCATCACTGCTTCTGTCATTCACCGGACTGACGGTGAATCCATAGCCGTGAGTGAAGATGAAGTGACGGTTCTGCCAGGTTTTGGATTGACGCGGTAAAGCGGATTGATCCAATTCGCGGGCCGAGAGGATCACTTGCTGCGATGAATCGCTGTTTTCATTCAGCGGGTAGCGATCAACAGCTGCATTGGAAAAGCGGTAGTACACCCTCAGTTGCTGCAGTTGCCGGTTGGCTTCCAGCAGAGGGCTGCTGTCCCAGAGACGAACATTTTCGAGGGTGCTAACACCTTGCTCGCGATCAGCGGCGCTGAACCTTGTCGGGTCGACGACCTGACTCTTGATTTGATCCAACTGGAAGCCCCATTGCGTGGCCTCAATGGCATTGTTCAGATAGCGCTCTTGCAGTGCAAATTCCCTTGGCCGCACCACCAGCCAGCGCGTTAACGGAGTTGCCACCGTTTCCAACACAACAAGAGACACCAACACCAGTACAAGGCCCTGACGGAGGCGTCGCCGGCACGGGACAAGCAGTGCACATGCGATCAGCACCAGTAGCAGTGTTGCGAAGCCGCGCAACGGAAGGGTCATGTGGGCCTGGAGCCAGCCCGCCCCTGCCACAAGGCCGTGTTGGGTCCACAGCAGCTGATGCCTCGATAACCACACCTGCCCCGCCACTCCGACCAGCAGAAGCGCCGAAAGCAACCTGAACAATTTGATCTGTCGAGCAGAGAAGACTGGACTGGCCCAGTCAGAAATCGATTTTGAGCTCGCCAGCACCCGCCAGAGCTCAAAGGCAAGGGTGAACGCGGCAGCCAAGAGCAGCAGGTCCAGGGCCAGATGCAATCCGGCAAAACGACCCAAGCCGAAGCTCAGATCCGCTCCCAGCAAGGGGTCTCTCGTGGATTCATCGGGAATCCATAGCGCCAGCGACCAGATGCCCCACGCCCGGCTGACGACAGCCACCAGCGAACCCGACATGATCCGTGCCAACCACAGCCTCAACCGCGGCCAGGCCATCGCAAGCCCTATCGCCCCTGCCTGAACGAGTCCTGCAGCTGAGCTGATGCGGTGCTGGAGCCCCGCAACTGGCTGCCATTCCCCAAGCTGAAACGGATCGTGGATGGCCAATGCCAACAGATCCAGCGTGAGCAAGGCACTGATCAGCACAGCACCACCACTGATCAACAGCGTGAATCCAAAGGACCATCCGGTCAGGCTCATCGCCTTGGATGAACTCGAGCTGTGTTGCCTGAATTGCCTTGACCAGGCCTGGGCTGCCAGCAGCGGCAGCACAGCCACACCCGCGAAGAGAAGCTGCAGAAGCCAGCGCTTGAGGAGAACGTTGCTCCAGGCGAACTGATCGAACCAGAGCCACTCGATCTGCATCCGGGCTGCAACAACAACCAGCGGCAGCAGAAGGAGGAGGCGTCTCATGGGAGGCCAGCGATGTCTCTGAATCGATCACCGTTGATCGTTTCCTCGGCAATCAAAACGTCCACCAGTTGATCCATCAACTCACGGCGGGGCTCCAGCAGGGCGATGGCCTGCGCCAGAGCACTCTTGGCGAGCTGGCGGATTTGAGCGTCAATGGCCTGGCCAGTGGATTCGGCGTATCCCGGCCGTTGGTTGAACCAATCGCGCCCCAGAAAAACCTCCGTACCCGGACCCTCGAGGGCCATCGGTCCGAGGCTGGAAAAGCCAAAGCGCGTCACCATCTCCCGTGCGAGTTGCGCCACCATCTGGAGATCTCCACTGGCTCCCTGGGTGATCTCGAGGGACCCGAAAACCACTTGCTCAGCTGCTCGTCCCCCCAGGGCCACCACCAGATCAGCGAGGCAGGAGGAGCGGGTGATCAACCCGGAATCAAGCACCTCCTCGTCAGGCATGAAGCGGGTATAACCACCGGCCCCTCCCCGGGGAAGAATCGTGACCTTGTCCACCGCGTTGGCCGCTGGAAGAAGACTGGCCACCAGGGCATGACCCACCTCGTGATAGGCGATTAGCCGTTTTTTGGCGCTGTCCTGCAAGGGACGATTGCACAGCCCCATGGTGATCCGTTCCAAGGCCCCCTCCAGCTGGAACTGACCGATACGGAGCATGTTCTGGCGGGCCGTGAGGATGGCCGCTTCGTTGAGAAGATTGGCGAGGTCAGCCCCGGAAAAACCCGGCGTGCGGCTCGCCCAATCCGATAGTGAGACCGCGTCGTCGAGGGGGCGAGTTCTCGCATGAACGGCGAGTATTGCCTCGCGACCTCGGCGATCGGGAAGGCCCACATCAATGCGCCGGTCGAAGCGTCCTGGACGCAACAGTGCGGTGTCGAGCACGTCGGCACGGTTTGTGGCCGCCAGCAGAATCACACCGGAGTTCTCCTCAAAGCCGTCCATCTCCGTCAGGAGTTGGTTGAGGGTCTGCTCCCGTTCATCGTTGCCGCCACCGATACCAGCACCCCGCTGGCGACCCACAGCGTCGATTTCGTCAATGAAAACGATGCAGGGGGACTTTTCCTTGGCTTGGCGGAACAGATCGCGAACCCTGCTCGCACCAACACCCACGAACAGCTCAACAAACTCAGAGGCCGCGATGGAGAAGAACGGCACGCCCGCCTCGCCTGCAATCGCCTTGGCAAGAAGCGTTTTCCCGGTTCCAGGGGGGCCGACCAGCAGCACTCCCCGCGGAATCTTGGCGCCCAGGCGGATGAAGGCCTCGGGCTGCTTGAGAAAGGTGACCACCTCCTCAAGTTCCAGCCGTGCATCGTTGATGCCGGCAACATCCTCAAAACGAAGCTGAAGGTCTTCCTGGGGTTTCAACCGAGGTTGACTACGCCCAAACCCAAGAGCTCTGTTCGCCATTTGAGCTGAACGCTTCAACAGAAACGACAAGCCGACTACCACCAGCAGAACCAACATCAGGGTTCCCGCCAGTTCGCGTCCTGCTTGTTCGCGGCGGATGTCAACAACCGTCAGGGGCGTGCCGGAGCTTTCAGCGGCCCGAAGAATTTGGTTGTCGTTGGCGAAAACAGGAACGGTGACCCGTCGGCCATCGTTGTATTGGACTCTTACCTCCCGACGACCGGGCACAAAATCCAACTGTTTGATCTCTTTCGCATCGATATCTCTCAGCAGGGTGGAGTAACTCACCGTGTCCTGCCTCGTCCAAAAACCCTGAATCGAAGAAGGTTGAGCCTTCTGAGGGGCCGCGGAACCACTGGAGTCGTCCGAACCTGGTGCCACGTCTTCACTGCGCTGCACGGAGCCTAGCGATTTGACGCAAGGGGGTTCCAAACGAGACAATCTCGGTTTGGAAATTCACCAGGCGCAATGGCCGTCCCGAAGAAGAAAACATCCAAGGCCAAGCGCAACCAGCGCAGCGCCACCTGGAAGGCCAAGGCAGCCGTTGCCGCACAGCGCGCCATGTCCATCGGCAAGTCTGTGCTGAGTGGCCGCGCCCAGGGTTTTGTTTACCCGGTGAGTGAGTCCGAAGACGGCGAATCCTGAGTCGTACTCGGGAGGTGGATCCGCCGCAGAGTTCGATCCGGATCCACCTCCACAACAACATCCGCTCGCATGGTGTGAAAACTGCTCGATGGCAGCGAGCAGAGAATCATGCGGATAAAACGATCCAAGTCGGCATTCGAAAGCGACGCACCGCGTTCCGCTTCAAGGGTGGCTTCCTGTTGGCGCTTCCATCGCCAAGGCGCGTTGAAGTCGGTTGCTCGCAGTTGCCAGAGTTGATCGAAACACCTCCAGGTGGGTTCGTAGTGGGCGAGCACGGGTTGCAGCTTCAGGCGCCACTCCAACTCCTGCGCCGTTAGGGGGCTCTCGAGATGGGGCTCATCCGCAGTTGCGTCGGCATTTGGGCTGCAGCCCACAAACCAACCCTCAAAAATCAGCAAGTCGGCATCGCAGCGGCGCCAACCGCTTCGATCTCCTCGGCCATGGCGTTTGGCTTTGTCGAAGCGGGGCATCAGAACGTTCTCACCCTGTCGCCATGTCTGAAGGCACTCCTGCAGGAGCTCCAGGTCATGGCTGCCAGGAAGCGCGCGAGGCACACCCCAGGGGTTGCCCTGCATCGCCGCATCAAGCCGTTCAGCCTCGAAATAAAAGTCATCGAGAGAAACCACCTGGATCGAGAGGTGAAGTGCCCGTGCGGCAGCTTCAATCCACTGCCCCAGGGTGGTTTTCCCGCAACCCGGCAAAGCACTGAATCCGAGCAGTCGGCGTTGTCCCTGCCATTGCTGGCCCAGGTTCAGAAGCGGCAGACCAACAGACCACAGCCAATCCGGTGTCGCCAGAGGATGCCAGTGATCGATGGCGACCCGATGCCACCCAGAGTTGCGCTGCAGTGCAGACCAACTCGGAAGGTCGCCCAACTCGAGATGCTGCAGCAACCGCTGCTGATCCTTGCTGGGGATGACGCGTTGGCCCTCAGGATCCAACTTTGAACGCCTCCAGAACAACGGCGTAAACGAATCCAAGCCGGAGGTTGTCCAGCCAGGGAAGACGACGGCGCCCAAGAACCATCAATTCACAGGCGATGAGGGCATAGAACGCTGTGTACGTCCTGAGTTCAACAGCATCCAGGATGTAGACCGGAAGGTTGCTGCCAATGAAAAATCCGAGCAGCAGCAGCAACAACGAAGCGCTGCGGCGCCACCAGGGGCCAGACCAGGACCGCCGGATCCCAGCGCCCCACGCGTTCTGAAGCCCCGCCAGACGTGTGCGCTGGATTGAGCTCATCGATCCGGCACCGACAGCAGGGACTCCAGATACTTCAGCGTTACTGCCCCCTCCTGGCAAGAGGTACCGGAAAGCACGGTTGCTGGCTGTCCAGGGTCCCCCAGGTGATTCAACACCGCAGCAGCCTCGCCTCCGGACTCACGCAGAGCATCGACATCCCAGGGGGAAGGGGTCAGCAGACAACGCAGACCTGCGGCTCTTGCCGCCGAAAGACCTGCCGCAGAATCTTCGATGGCAAGGCCATCAGCACTGCTGGCCCCACTGCATTCGAGAGCGAGTCGGTAGCCGTCCGGTGCTGGCTTTCCCGAAGCAACGTCATCCGATGTCACCACCCCATCGAAGCTGGGGATTTGCTGTTGGATCTGTTCCAGCAGAGCCATCACCGAGGCCGATCCGCTGGAGGTGACGATCCACTGCTGCACGCCGGCCCTGTTCAACTCCTGCAAAAGCCTCTTCACTCCGGGACGGAGACGCACATGCCCTTGGCGGACCCGTTCCAGGTAATGGACGCGTTTGCGATCACGCACCTGGTCCAGTTGGTTCTGGCTGAGATGCACCCCACATGTTTCAGCGTGGAGTTTCACCCTGCGCAGCCCGCCAGGAATCGCCAGCAGCCTGTTGTAGAGCTCTTCATCCCAAACAAAGGGAAGATCCAGTTCCTGGAAGGCCAGGTTGAAGGCCGGTCGATGACCGTCCATTTCCGTGTCGGCCAAGGTGCCATCCACATCCCAGAAGACCGCTGAAAGCCTGTTCACCTTTAGGAGCAGCAACGGCACAATGCTGGGACATCACCGCCTGTTGCGTTCCCTTGCCGGCTGTTCCGCTGCATTGGTCCTGGTCCCTTCCAGCCGTGGTGGAACCATCGCCATTGCAAGGGCTTGATCTGCCGCTGTCGCTGCGCTGTGTGCTGCGGCGCAGGGGATTCAGCTCAATATCCGAGGCCGAGAGCTTTCTCTCCCCTGGTGATCTACCGCCCACACGTGATCATTTCCCCGATCTCGAGCAGGGCTGTACGCGCTTGGTAGCGGCCTGCCGTTCCCGTGAACGCGTCGCCATATGTGGTGATTACGACGCCGATGGGATGACCAGCACTGCGTTGTTACTTCGGGCGTTGGCCCCGTTGGGTGCTGAGCCGGAACCCGCTATCCCCTCGCGGATGGAGGAGGGATATGGCCTCAATCCCGCCATGGTGCAGCGGCTCTACGACGATGGCGTGCGATTGCTGGTCACAGTTGATAACGGTGTTGCCGCGAGGGAAGCCCTCGAACTGGCCGCAAGTTTGTCGATGCAGGTGATCGTGACCGATCACCACACGATCCCGGCGCAACGGCCGCCCATGACTGCGCTCATTCATCCGGCCACCACCCCGGAGGGCTCGCCTTACCGCGGACTCGCCGGTGTGGGGCTGGCCTATGTGCTGGCCCATGCCGTTGCCGATGTTCTGAACAAACCAGAAGCCATCCGCGTGGCCCGGGATCTGTTTTGCATCGGCACGGTGGCCGATATGGCTCCTCTGGTGGGGGCCAACCGCAGTTGGTTGCTGGAGGGGCTGAACCATCTGCATCGCTCCGAGTGCAAGGGCGTCCAAGCGCTTCAGCGCCTGGCGGGTCTCGGGGAACGTCCGCTGACGGCAGAAGACATCGGGTTTCAGCTTGCACCGCGCATCAATGCAGTGGGCCGCCTTGGGGAACCGAGACTTGTGGTGGATCTGCTCACGGCTGAAGATCCCGATTCAGCGATGGCCCTCGCACGCCGTTGTGATGATTACAACCGCCAGCGACGGGATCTCTGCGACGCAATTGAAGCGGAGGCCGTGGCGCTGGTGGAAGCGGAGTCCAGTGACGCTCTCCCCTCATTCCTGCTGTTGGCGCAAAGCCACTGGCACCACGGGGTGATTGGCATTGTTGCTGCGCGGCTGATGGAGCGCTACCACCGCCCCACCGCTCTTCTGGCCGGAGATGGAGATGGAAGTCTGCGGGCTTCGGTACGGGGACCCATCGGTTTCGCGGTGGATCGTGCTCTCTCCAATTGCCGCGATCTACTCACCCGCTTTGGAGGCCATCCCGCTGCCGGGGGGTTCACCGTTAAAGCGGAATTCGTGCATGCCCTGCATGAGCGCCTCTGCGCCGAAGCCGATGGCTGGTTGGTGACCCAGGCCCAGGGGCGTCCCGTGCAACCTGACGCTCTGCTGCAGTTGAAGGACGTGAACTGGGATCTTTGGCGCCACCTGCAATCCCTGGCGCCCTTCGGCATCGGTCATCCCAAACCCCTGTTCTGGTCACGGGGGGTGAGCGTTGAGGATCGGCGCGATCTCAAAGGAGGACATCTGGCCCTGACGCTGCGCCAGGGTGAAAGTGAGCGTCGCGCCATCGCCTGGCGATGGGATCCAGCGGCGCCTGTTCCCGCATGCTCTGACGTGGCTTACAGCATTTCGATCAACCGTTGGCAGGGTGAACAGCGTCTGCAGCTTGAGCTCAAAGCCATCCGTGCCCATACGGAGTTGGTGTTGATCGACCGCGGCACACGGCAGTACACCGCCCAGTTGACGGAAACCTCAGGGCTGAAGCTCACCAATGGCGAGGGTGAGACGCTTCAGGCGAGCATTCAACAAGAACAATCCCTCACCAGCGACAACGATCTGGCGAGGGATCAGCGGGTGATTCAGTTGATCGAGGAAGCCTGCCTTGGGTTGGGGCTACGTCCTTAAGACGAGGAGATCAGAGTGCGCCGCGGCGGTAGAAGAGGATGAAGATGACAGCGGGACCGGCAATGGTGATCATCGCCAGGGCGGCAAAGTTGGCGATCAGGTGAATGTCAAAGCCCATGGCGATGCAGCGCTGTCCAAAATCGTTACGCCTCCCAGGCTACGGGGCTCTGTCCCAAGTGCGACGGATTGGTTCTGATCTCTGTGATGGCTTGTCACAGCTTCAATCATGAGCCGAGAGACGCCGCAATGGTCCTGCATCAAACACTGTGGAGCCTGTTGCCGACTCGCTCCGGAGGAACGGGCTGATGCCCTAGCGGCCTTGAACGAAGAGCAACAACGCACCTATCTGGCCATGGTTGGCCCTGACGGCTGGTGCATCCACTACGACACGGGCAGTCAGCGCTGCACGGTTTATGAGGAGCGACCTGATTTCTGTCGTGTCAGTGGTCTGGGCCGTCTTTTTGACATTCCCGATAATCAGTTCGATGCCTTCGCCATCACCTGTTGCCAACAACAGATCCGCAGCACCTATGGCGGCCGCAGTGGCGTGATGCGTAGGTTCAAGCGCGCTCAGACCGCGGGAGGTTCTGTTGACGAGTGAGCAAACAAGCCCTGAGTCGCGCAGCTTTGCTGCCGTGTTGTTCAGCACCTTCACCACAGTGTTTGTGGCTGAACTGGGCGACAAAACCCAGTTGGCAACGCTGTTGCTCTCGGCCCAGTCCGGCTCTCCTGTTCTGGTGTTCATCGGTGCCGCGCTGGCATTGATTTCATCCAGCCTTGTGGGCGTTCTCGTCGGTCAATGGTTGGCCAAAAACCTTCCGCCCGACCGTCTTGAACTGATGGCTGGGGTGCTGATGGTGGCGCTCGGCATCTGGCTCGGTCTTCAGGCCGCCAGCTCCCTTTGGCTCAATGCAGCGAGCTGACGATGGATTTTCCCCTTCTGATCTCCACGTTCTTGACCGTTTTCCTTGCCGAACTCGGTGACAAGACCCAACTGGCCACCGTTGCCATCAGTGGCACGTCCAATCGCCCCCTGGCCGTGTTTCTCGGCTCATCATCGGCGTTGGTTCTGGCCAGTTTGCTGGGGGCCTTCGCCGGTGGTTCCGTTGCAACCGTGATTCCCAGCGATCTGCTTCAACTGCTGGCTTCCGTTGGTTTCCTCTTGATCGGTGGCCGCTTGCTGGTTCCTCTCGTCCGTGATGGCGAAGCCAACTCGGACGGGGATCAAACTTCTGAGTCCTAAAGTGATCTTTGAAGGGCTGACTCTGCACGGCCTGCTGAAGAGCGTCGACCACCCCTTCCCTCTCTCCCGGCCCTGATGGTCGGTTTCTGCGCACGCCACGATGAAATTTACGGTTGCCGATCTGCTGGATCAGCTCTCAACGGAGCACTCCTCTGAGCCCGACCAACTGGCCAAGATCCTCAAGCTCAGCAACAAGACGGATAAAGCGGCGCTTGAGCTTGCCGTTTCATCACTGATGAAAATCGGTGTGATCGAAAAGACCAGTGAGGGTGGTCTCACACGGCCTCAGGAGAGTGATCTTATTGATGCTCGCCTGCGTTGCAGCAGCAAAGGCTTCTGCTTCGCCATTCGCGATGACGGCGGCGAGGACATCTACATCCGTGACCATCAGCTGAACCACGCCTGGAATGGCGATCGTGTGCTGGTGCGGGTAACGCGGGAGGGCGGACGCCGCCGCTCTCCTGAAGGAGGTGTGCAATGCATCCTGGAACGGGCCACGCAATCTCTCCTGGCTCAGGTGGAGCAGCAGAGCGACCAGCTGCTGGCCTCCCCCTTGGACGACAGAGTGCTTGCCGGCATTGAGCTGCCAGCAGAGGATTCCAAGCATCTGCCCGGTGATGAGGTCTCCAGCGTTGTCGAGGTGCGCATCGATCGCTATCCCGTGGCTCAGCATCCTGCGGCCGGCCACGTTGTGCGATCTCTCCCGCTCAATGGCGGACCAGCAGCCGACCGGGACCTGCTGCTGACCAAGGTTGGTCTCCAGGTCCGTCCAACGGCACCCAGGAGCTCTGGCAAAACCCCTGCTTCCAAAGGACGGGTCGATCTCACCGCACAACCGTCGCTGCTGCTCAAAGGATGGAGTCAGGACGATGCACCGGGGTTACCTGCCGTGCACGTTGAAGCCAGGGACGGCGGTTGTCGCCTCTGGGTCCATGCGCCCAGCGTGGGCGAGCGGATCGGTCTGGGCAACAGCCTCGATGCCTGCCTGCGCGACCGCGGTGAAGCCCTTTGCCTCGGTGAAGTCTGGCAACCTCTTCTCACTCCAGCCCTCCACAAGGCCACCAGCTTCTCGGCCGGGTCCGAGGCTGATGCCATCAGCGTTCGGCTCGACATCTCTGCCAACGGTGAGGTGAGCGACTGGGAGTTCATGCTCAGCACGGTGCGCCCCGTCGCCGAGGTGAGCGCCGATCAGTTGGTCGCCCTGGCGGAACGCAAACCCAAGGCGCGCAGCGTCCCGACCGCCCTCAAGCCGATCAAAGACCAACTCGGTCAGCTGGAGACCCTGCGCTTCTGCAGCACGCTGTTGTTGGAGCAGGAGCGTGCCAACGGGGTTGTGCAGCTCGATCTCTGCCCTCCGCAGCTGGAGGCCCTTGGTGACCTCTGCAGCGCAGATCCCTCCGGGTTGCGGCATCGCTGGGTTGATGCGTTCAACCCGGTCGACCCCCATGCGTTCCTTCAGCCTCTGTTGAGGGCCGCCGACCGTGCGTGGACCGCACAACGACTCGAGCTCCAACTGCCGGGCATCACTGTTGAGGCGGATGAACCCGATGGCAGCGTGCTCACCGATGTGGCAAAGACAGCCATTGCCCTGGATCTTCCCCTTGAACTGGATGACGACGGCTGTCCATCAGCTTCGGAGCTGGTTCAGGTGTTCAAAGACAGCAGTCAGCGCCGGGTGCTGGAACAACAACTCAGTCACGCCCTGCCACCTCTCACCCTTGTGGCATCCACAGAGGCCCCCCCTGCTGCAGCAGATTCCGATGGGGACGAGGTTGCTGCGTCAAGCCGGAACAGCTCACTGACCCCGTGGACCTGTGCCACCCAGCACTACGCCCACCTGGTGAATCAACAGGTGATCGTTGCGCTGCTGACCGATGCCAAGGATCGTCCAACCGTCCGTCACAAGACCCGTCTGAAGCTTGGCCTCAAGGGTGCTGGTGCTGATCTCACGTGGCCCCTGTTCACCGCATCCCAGGACGAGAAGTTGAACGGATTGGTGAACGAGCGCACCGTGCAGCGGCTCAACACGCGACGGCGTCAGGTGTTGGAACTGGAAAAGGATCTGCTTTCGATGATCCAGGCCCGTTCAGCCCAACCCCTGATCGGCGAACAGGTGGAAGGGCGCATCAGTGGTGTGCAGAGCTATGGCTTTTTCGTGGAAGTTGGTGAAAGTCGCGTTGAAGGGCTGGTTCATGTGAGCTCCCTCAACGATGACTGGTACGAATACAGATCACGCCAGAATCGCTTGGTCGGGCGCAAGAACCGTCAGACCTATCAACTCGGCGACGCCGTACAGGTGCGCGTGATCAATGTGGATGTTCTGCGCAACCAGATCGACCTTGAGGTCATCAGCCAGGGTTCCAATGGCTCCACGGAACCTGAATCCTCAGCGCCTGAATCCTCGGAGCCGCTGCCCGTTGCCCTCAGCGAGCGCTGAGTGATGCATCCCTACGTTCTGGCAGTCACCGGTGCATCCGCTCAACCCCTGGCCGAGCGTGCCCTACAGCTGCTGCTTCAGCGCGGCCGCTCGGTGCATCTTGTGCTCAGCCATGGTGCCCATGAGGTGTTTCGTGCGGAACAGGGCCTGACGATCCCTGTTGACTCCCTGAAACAACGTGCGTTCTGGCGAGAGAGGCTGTCGGTGGAGAGTGGCGAGCTCACCTGTCATCGCTGGAATGATCAGGCTGCCTGCATTGCCAGTGGCAGCTACAGAACCCGGGCGATGGTCATCGTTCCCTGCAGCATGGGAACCGTCGGGCGGATCCATGCCGGTATCGCCGCAGATCTGATCGAACGTTGTGCGGATGTGCATCTCAAGGAGCGTCGGCCCCTGGTGATTGCTCCCCGGGAGATGCCTTTCAACCTGATTCACCTCCGCAACCTCACCGGCCTCGCTGAAGCTGGAGCCACCATTGCCGCTCCCATTCCGGCCTGGTATACACGGCCCGATTCCTTGGAGGAGATGGTGGACTTTCTGGTGGTGCGCCTGTTCGACGGCCTGGAGGAGGACCTTGCACCCCTGAAGCGCTGGCAGGGCCCCCTGGAATGAGTCTGTTTCAGCGGTTGCTGCTGATTCCCTGCCTGGCGCCACTGCTGGCGTTGCTGGTTCTTTCGGCCACCAATGTCGGAGACAAGATCCGGATCCGTCTGCTGGTTTGGACAACACCTCCGCTCCCCGTTGGGGCGTGGACAGCGCTGGCTGGTGTTGGTGGTGCGGCCGGAGCCGCTGTCGCAGCGGTTTTGGTCTCCCCAGTGGAGCGTCCTTTGAGTCGCCAGAGGCGATCCCCTGTTCAACCGGAGTTTGAGGAGAGGAGCTACACCGCCGACGAACCGACACCCAGATCCAGCACAACCCCAGGCCCCGAACGAGATGTGAGAGAACCGGCTCCAACGGTGTCTGTGGCCTACCGCGTGATTCAACGCCCTTCGTCAGTCCCCCCGCAGTCAGACGCTTCATCAGGCACTTCAGCTGTGGGCTCTCCTTCTCAGGAGTTCAGTGATTGGGGAGATGATCCGGAGGCGAACTGGTGAGCAGTGCACCAAGCTGCTTACAGTTGCGCCAGCAATGCTGGTTCGGTGAGCGAAACCCCAGTCGAGAAGCAGTCTTCAGGTCAAGAGGCCCCTGCCAAAGCGGCGCCGAAAGCGAAGCCGCCCAAGCCGGAGGACAAGCCCTTCCCTGAATTCATCGACACACTGTTTTTGCCGGCCGTCGCCAAACAGTTGGCCGAACGTGACATCACCGCTGATCGGCTCGAGCGCGTGGATGGGCAGCGTCCCGTTGTCGGTGGTGAATGTCCAATGGTGGTTGGTGAGCTTCCAGGGGGGCGCCGCTTCTGGGTCTGCTTCTCCAAGGCCGACATCAACAGCGCCAAAGTGATTGCCCTGGCTGATGCCGGCAGCGAGCCAACGCTGCTGGAGAGCTTTCTGATCGATGAGAAGCGGATGTCTTTGGCCCTTCTCGTTTCCCGTCTCTTGCAACGGCTCAACGGCCAAAAGTGGCTGGGAGGTAACTAACCGCCCGTATTGGCCTCGGGGGTTGGGCTGACACGCCTACATTGGCAGGATCGTGAAACGCAACTGATGGTCCCTCCCACCGCCGTGGCCGAAGGCAGCGCTGTAGCCATCAAGGATCCTGTCAAGGACACAATCCTGACCCCTCGCTTCTACACCACCGATTTCGAAGCGATGGCGGCAATGGACCTTCAGCCCAATGAGGCTGAACTTGAAGCCATCTGTGAAGAGTTCAGGAAGGATTACAACCGCCACCACTTCGTTCGTAACGAGGAGTTCGAGGGTGCTGCGGACAAGCTGGATCCTGAAACCCGCAAGGTGTTCATCGAATTCCTTGAGCAGAGCTGCACATCGGAATTTTCAGGATTCCTGCTCTACAAGGAACTGAGCCGCCGCATTAAGGCGAAGAACCCTCTTCTGGCCGAGTGCTTTGCTCACATGGCTCGGGATGAAGCTCGCCACGCCGGCTTCCTCAACAAGTCGATGAGTGATTTCGGCATGCAGCTGGATCTCGGCTTCTTGACCGCGAACAAGGACTACACGTTCTTCAAGCCGAAATTCATCTTCTACGCCACCTATCTGTCTGAAAAGATCGGCTACTGGCGGTACATCGCCATTTACCGCCACCTCGAAAAGAACCCCGACAGCAAGATCTTCCCGATCTTCAACTTCTTTGAGAACTGGTGTCAGGACGAAAACCGACATGGTGATTTCTTTGATGCCCTGATGAAGGCCCAACCGGACACGGTTCGTGGCCCCATCGCCAAACTCTGGTGCCGCTTCTTCCTGTTGGCGGTGTTCGCCACCATGTACGTGCGCGACGTGGCACGCAAAGAGTTCTACGAGGCTCTCGGATTGGATGCTCGCACCTACGACAAGATGGTGATCGAGAAGACCAACGAAACGTCTGCGCGCGTTTTCCCCGTTGTTCTTGATGTGAACAACGACAAGTTCTGGACACGCCTCGAACGGCTGGTGGCCAACAACGCCGCATTGGAAAAGGCTGATGCAAGCGATGCCATCGCTCCTCTGAAAGTGCTTCGCAAGCTGCCCTTCTGGATCGGAAACGGTGCCGAGATGGCCAAGCTGTTCCTGATGCCAGCGATCGACAGCGATCGTTTCCAGCCAGCTGTGCGCTGAGGGGACTCCCCCGGCCCAATCGAGGAGATTTCTTGACCAACGCCTTTTCGAATCAGTGGCAAGGGCTCTTGGAGTCCTTGCTGCACCGTGGCAGCTCCGCAGGAGCCGACCTGGTGGAGGTGTTTCTTGAGCGCACCGACCACATCGGTTTGCTTGCCGAACAGGATCGGATCACGAGTGTGAATCCGTCGTTCGCCCGTGGAGCTGGCCTCAGGGTGTTCCGTGATAGCCGTGATGGCTTCGTTAGCACCAACGATCTCAGCGAAGCCGGCCTCCAGCGCGCCCTCGATCAGGCCCTCGCCATGCTCGGGCTCGAGGCGCAACAGCTCACGTCCCCTTCAGCTTTTGAAGGGTTGAAGCAGCTGACCGACCACGGCTTGAACAAAGCTGACTGGCTGGAACGCTGCCCCTCCCTGGATCAGGCCAGCCAGTGCCTGCTCAAAGGCACAGACCATCTCAATCGTCTTGGTCAGCACCTGCAGGTGCGCCGTGGCAGTTACGCCCGCGACTGGCAGGAAGTGCTGGTGGCTGCATCCGATGGCACTTTTGCGCGCGACATCCGCCTGCATCAGTCGACCGGTCTCTCCGTTCTTGCCGCCGACGGCGATCACCGATCTAGCATTGGTCGCCGTTATGGCAGTTCCGATCGTCCGGACGATCTTCGGGACTGGGATGCCGAAGCCAGTGCAGCTGAAGTGTGCAACAGCGCTGGAACGATGTTGCGGGCCGACTACGTGGATGCCGGACAGATGCCGGCTGTTCTCGCCAACCGGTTCGGTGGCGTGATTTTCCACGAGGCCTGCGGCCACCTGCTCGAAACAACCCAGATTGAACGGGGCACCACGCCCTTCGCAGACCGGGTTGGTGAACTGATCGCTCACCCTGCAGTCACCGCAATCGATGAAGGGCTGAGTGGTGGATCCTTCGGTTCAATCTCGATGGATGACGAAGGGATGGAACCTGAGCGCACCGTGCTGATCAAAGACGGGGTGCTCCAACGCTTCATCAGTGACCGGGCCGGTGAACTGCGCACGGGCCACAAACGCACCGGAAGCGGCCGGCGTCAGAGCCATGCCTTTGCAGCTGCGAGCCGGATGCGAAACACCTTCATCGACGGCGGTCCGCATACCCCTGAGCAGTTGATTGAATCCGTCGATCAAGGCCTGTACTGCAAGGCCATGGGTGGCGGAAGCGTCGGCCCGACAGGTCAGTTCAATTTCTCCGTTGAAGAGGGGTATCTGATTGAGAACGGCAAACTCACCAAACCGGTGAAAGGGGCGACGTTGATCGGTGATGCCAAGGAGGTGATGCCACGCATTTCGATGTGCGCCAACGATCTGGAACTGGCTGCCGGGTTCTGCGGATCCGTGAGTGGAAGTGTGTTCGTCACCGTGGGCCAACCCCACATCAAAGTTGATTCGATCACGGTGGGGGGCCGTTGATGATGAGCAGCAACAACAGCCTTAACGCCACGGATCTCAGGGATCGCCTTCAGACCCTCGCCTCGCGCGAAGGCATTCGTCGTTGGGATCTTGGTGCCGCCTGCAGTGACGATTGCTCCGTTCAGGTGGATCGTGGTGAAGCCAAACAACTCAAGGCTTCGCAGCGGAGCTCCATCACCGTCCGGGTTTGGAACAGCGATGGCCTGGTAGGCATCACCAGCACCACCGACCTCTCCGATAGCGGCTTGGAACAAGCCCTGGTGGGAGCCCATACGGCCAGCCGTTTTGGCAATCCCGAGGACATCCCTGAGTTCTCCCCCCTGGCCACAGCTCCACTCCCCGAGCTCGATCGCCCGCTTCAACCACGCCAAGGAATCCTCCCCCTGCTGGACACCCTTCGAGATGCGGAAGCCGATCTGTTGTGTCGTCACCCTGCGATCCAGACCGTCCCCTACAACGGACTGGCGGAATCCCTATCCCAGAGCCTCTATCTCAACAGTGAGGGAGCACTGCGCCAGATGGAGCGCACCCAAGCCAGCCTGTATCTCTACGCGAGGGCGGAGGAAACAGGTCGTAAGCCCCGCAGTGGAGGAGCTGTTCGTTTGGGTCTTGGCAGCAGCGAACTGGATGTTCAAGGCTGCATCAGCGAGGCTGTTGATCGCACCGTCAGCCATCTGGATTATCGACCGATCGAAACCGGGATCTACCGGGTTTGCTTCACCCCCGAGGCCTTTCTCTCACTGCTTGGTGCCTTCAGCAGCATGTTCAATGCTCGTTCGGTGCTCGATGGGGTGAGCTTGAGCCAGCGGGATTCGATTGGATCCGATGTGGCGGTTCCCTTCTTCAATCTCCACGATGACGGCCTCCACCCCGGACACATCAGTGCGGCAGCCTTCGATGGAGAGGGAACACCAACCCGACGTCTCTCCTTGATTGAGGGCGGAACCCTGCGGAATTTCCTTCACTCGGAAGCCACGGCCCGAGCCTTCGGTGTTCAACCCACCGGCCACGCTGGACTTGGCGCCAAGGTTTCGGTGGGTCCAGACTGGTTCGTGGTTGGTTCCAACTCGCAGGTGAGCAGCGGTAACAGCCTCAACCACCGCACCGAGTCAGGCCCCTTCGTGCTGATTGAGGATCTGTCAGCGCTTCACGCCGGTGTGAAAGCCACCCAGGGATCCTTCTCCTTGCCCTTCGATGGATGGTTGGTGAACAACGGCGAACGGGTTTCCGTTGAAGCAGCAACGGTTGCCGGTGACATCCGCTCTGTTCTCAACGGCATTGCTCATCTGGAAGCTGATTCTGAAATCACCCACCGAGGCGTTTCCCCTCATGTTTGGGTGGATGGACTCTCCATCACCGGCGAAGCCTGACGTTGAAGATTCTGTTCTGGGGGACACCGGTCTATGCGGTGCCAACCCTTAATGCACTGCATGATGCGGGCCACACCATCGTTGGGGTCGTCACGCAACCGGATCGTCGGCGGGGTCGAGGCAAACAGCTGGTTCCATCACCGGTCAAGGCGAGGGCGGAAGAACTCGGTCTTCCTGTGTTTACCCCTGATCGGATCCGACGGGATGACGATTGCAAAGCCAAGCTCGCTGCACTCGGTGCTGATGCCTCTGTGGTCGTGGCCTTCGGACAGATCCTTCCCAAGGATGTGTTGGAGCAGCCTCCCCTGGGCTGCTGGAACGGCCACGGGTCACTACTACCGCGTTGGCGTGGTGCTGGTCCCATCCAGTGGTCCCTGCTCGAAGGGGATCAGGAAACGGGTGTGGGGATCATGGCCATGGAAGAAGGGCTCGATACTGGTCCGGTTCTGCTCGAGCAACGCACCCCGATCCAGCTGCTGGAACCTTCCATCGCCTTGGCTGAACGGCTCAGTGCTCTCACTGCAGAGCTGATGGTTCAGGCGATGCCACTGATTGAAGCGGCGGGACCGGGTCCAGAAGACGAGAGATTGGCAAGGCTCAACGTGCGGGTTCAGGCCGAGGGGTCGACCTATGCCCGCATGCTGGAGAAGCAGGATTTCCAATTGGATTGGTCTGCCCCTGCTCTCAGCATTCATCGCAAGGTGATGGGGCTTCATCCCGGAGCGTTCACCCAGTGGCAGGGCAAACGCCTGAAGGTGTTGCGCACGGAGCCGTTGATCGAGCGCCTGCAGGATCAACTCAGTCCTGAGGGACGCAACCTCGTGGGCCAATGGCCCACCGGCGGGCATCCCCCAGGGACGATCCTTGAAGTGATCGAAGATCTGGGGCTTGTGGTGAGCAGTTCAGGCTGCCCACTTCTGATCCGGGAGGCACAGCTGGAAGGGAAAGCACGCAGCACAGCCCCCGTTCTGTTGCAGCAACTCAACGCCACTCCCGGAGATCGATTGGGCGAAGGTTGATTCAGGATTCCGTGTACAACATCCGCGCTTGAGACCAAACCCGATCGAGATCGTGCTCGGAGAGCTGAAGAGCTTCCGGGAACATCGTCGAGAGCCATTGTTGGCGCTTCAACAGGGTGTCGGCTTCAAAAAATGTTTGCTGCGAGGCCAGAACTCTGAATTTGAGAAATTCCAGCAACCTTGCGCGCAAGCGAACCGTATCGATGAGTTTGATCCGTTGGCCTTGATCACAAAGATAGATGGTGCCGCCTGTTTCCACTCCGCATAATCGCGGTGCAAGCAATTCCAACGTTGTCGGCGGTTGCCAATGGCGCAACTTTGTCTCGGGGTGGGGGTAATAAATCCAGCCGTTCACAACCTCACTTTGGGGCGTCTTGATCTGAACACTCCAGAACGAGAACGTTTCGGGGGGGTGGAGGTCGGTCCATCGCACCTTTTCAAACAGGTGATCTGGATTTGAAAGTGAAACCTCGAGGGGGGCAAAGTCGAGATTTAGCGTGCCGAAGTAACAGCCCGAAAGGTCCAGCCCTAAGGACTGGAACACGGGGAATTGCATTCGAATCGTGCCATCCGGATAGGGTGAATCGTTGCTTGTTCCGGAGGCGACGCCATGGCCAGCACAGAGTCGCCCAGTGAGCCAGTCCGGTTTCATCAATCAGCGAAGTTCACGGTGGCTGCAGTTCTCGCAGGGGCCTTCCGGCCACACAGCACAGCGGAGCAAAGGACTACGGGCATTGAAACGGCAATTGGGATCACCGATCACCCAGCCATGTTTCCAGGGTGTTGCATCGGCGGGACGTGTCTGGGGTTTCACCAACAGGGCCACTGAGGCCATCACATAGCGACCGTTGCGAAGGGCGTAACGGTGACGACGTTGCATCACGAGGAAGGATTGCTCTTTCACAACAAGCCATCGCCCTGGTTGTGGCGGATCCTCAAGATCAACGCGATGGAGCAAACGGTCTCCACTGATAAGGCGAAGTTCAACAAGCATGGCCTTCGTCCTGATCAAGTTCCTTGCTGCGGATCGACATTCCCCAGGCAAACAGCAACAGCACCACCACCAAGGTGAGCCAATCAGGTTGATTGAGGCTGGGCACGACAACGTGAACAATCAAGCGCAGCGCCACGAAAGCAACGGCGAGAAACCCAGCCGTTTCAAGCCGTGGATAAAGATCAAGCCAGCGGATAAACAGGGCGGATGTAAAACGCAGTGCCACGATGCCGATGAAGGCACCTGTGCTGATCAACACAATCTGATCACTGATGGCCACGGCTGCGGCGACGCTATCGATGGAGAAGGCCAGATCTGTGAAAGCCAGCAGCAAAACCGTGTTCAGAAACGGGCGAGACAGACCGTTGGATTCATGTCTTTCGCTGGACTCGGCATCATCGCCTGATCGGTTGTTGAAGTGATCAACCACCAGCCAAACCAGATAGGCCGCAGCGAGGAGTTGCACCCAGGCGTTTTGCAACACCCACTGGGCCACAACGATCAAGGCGATCCGCAAGACCAGTGCAATGCCAATGCCCAGGTTGAGGGCAAGGCCTTCCCGCTCCGGTTGGCGGCTGCTGCGGGCGATGGCCGCGAGGGCCACGGCATTGTCAGCCGACAGGATCAGCTCCAGCAGTACAAGAACAGGCAGCAGGGCCAAAACCTCACCCCATTGATCGGCACCTTCGAAGAAATCCGACAGTGAGGGAAGCGAAGTGATGTCCATCGCGGCAGCCTAGAAAGTGCAAGCGCTGTTCCATTGCGATGCAGATCCGGGCCGAGCTGTGTCACGTCGACACCCTTAGATGCATCGTGCGGGTCGAGGCCTGGCTCGACGGTTCTCTGCAGGGCAGCGCCCTCGGTGAAGCCGCCACTGCTGAAGAGGCTGAGGAGAGAGCGTTGCGACGCCTGAACTCCAGGCTGGGGTCCACTGAGGGGCCACAACAGCCCGTGAATTCAGCTCTCCCTGAAGCCCCCCAGGTGGATGAGCCAAATCCGAAGCAGGTGCCCGTGGAGCGGCCGAGAAAAATTGAGCAGACCCAGCCCTCATCTGCTCCACACCCCCCTGCCACCCATCAGGTCCCCGTCATCCCTGCTGACAATGCCCCCTCTGAAACACCAACGGATCCTGACGACTGGAGTGATGAGCTGACCGCCATCGATATGGAAATCAGACGCATTGGTTGGTCTCGAGAGCAGGAGCAGGAGTATTTGACCCGGGCCTTCGGGCTCGGCAGCCGCCACAAGCTCACGCGCTATGCCGATCTGGTGGCCTATCTGCGTCAGTTGAAGATGATCCAAGCCAACGACGACGCGTCCACCGCACCAGCACCCATCCGTCGTGGTGATCTGCTTCAACAAGGAGATGCAATGTTGAAGCAACTGGGCTGGAGCTCCGATCAAGCCAGGACTTTTCTCCAACAACGACTGGGGGCGACCAGTCGTCAACAACTCGGTGATGAACAGCTGCTGCAGTTCAACATGCTGCTGGAGGAGCAGACGCTCAGCCAGGCCAAATAAGCACTAACACTCAGGAATGGTCGGGGCTAGTGGCCTACAACGGGTTTGCGGCAGGGACTGATACGGCGTCCATGCCGATTGCAGCAGGGTGAATCGTCTACACACTCTGCGCAGCCCGGTCGTTCCCTCCGCTTCTTTCCTGAAGGGGGGAATGGCCCCTATGGGGCTACAACGAGATCAGAGCTCAGAAGTGAAGGGTTGCTGAGCTGCTAGATCAACTGCGGAAGTTGAACTCCAGCTTGGTTTTGGGCTTTTGGTACTTGATCACATTCATCACCTGAAGACCAGTATTTTCAGACTTCCTCTCCTCGGCAAGCGCTTTGAGGATCATGGAGCCCGAGGCCTGCCAGTCTTGATCGACTTCGATTAATTGCTTGGCTCGTGAGTAGTACTCCGCAGCTTTAGCCAAATAATCAGATTTCTGGCTTGATGTCTTTGAAGATATTGCCGTTGTGATGGACTTCGCTTCCGCTAGAAGAATTGTACATCATGCTTTTCAGTGCAGATAAATTACTTGAGGCCTGCAATCCCGTAAGCGCGTTTTAGACCAAGGTGATTGACCAAACCACGAGGAATCGATAACCAGCTGAGGCGGATGCTCCTTGCGAGCGTTTTTGGCCTGAATGTCACCTGATATGTCAACGTTTTGAATCTTTAACCTGCCAAATCCACCAGCTGCACTTGCGATATGGTCAGTCATGGATAACCCCACCCTTGTTGTACGGCAGCTGATCAATGAGCTTCGGGATGACATGTCCGAAGCGGGCCGTGAACTCAGAAATCGCAGCACTTGGGATCTCCAATGCCCCGTCGTCATCATTGATGCACGTACCGAACCCAACCGGGTAGTTCGTACCTCAGTTCGCGGCATCACTGGTGCCATCGCCACCAGCAACGTGATCGATGATCCCTTGATGCGGTCGTTTCTGGATCGCTTCCGTGAAGTTGGTGCTGATGAAGCCCTCAATGAATTTCTGCAGGGTCCAGAGGCAGAACGTTTCTCAGAGCTCTGGGACATCTACAACGACGAAGCCCAACAGCAGGGTCTAGCGGTCTGGTCCCACAGTGACGCCGCCAAATTTGTGCTCAAGTCGAAAACTTGTTTTGACGATGGTCAGCTGGCCTGTGTTGCCATTACGTCGGGAGACCATCGTGATGCCCACGACGTGCTCACCTTTTCAGTGGATGCCTGCTGGTTGTCTTAAGTGCCGGTTCGGCATTAAACGCACCGGAATTCAGGAGCGGATCAGTTGAACAACAACAAAAAGCGCTGAAGCTGCCAGGGGCCAAAGCAACCAGGTCAACTGGGGAATGGTGAGGGCGAGCACAAGCCCGATCACGAAGAAAATCAGAAAACGGCCGAGGGTCATGAAGGCACCAATACCGACGTATTGAACCGAAAACCCCGCCTTAGGCCAGTTTTTCGCGCCTTGAGCTGGGGGCTGGTTCGGGGGTGAACAGGATGGGGATCGAGGAAGCAACCAGCACGCCGCCCACAGTCAGCAACACCAGCAGCGGAATGGGCCGGACCAGGGGCTGATGCTGCAACGGTGTCGCGCAGCTGGAGCAGAGCGGAACAACCCCCTTGGGTGGAAGCAACACCAAGGCCGGGCCGCAACAGCAGGAGGGGCAGCGGTAGCGCGGCATCGACCGGTGAAACGCAGCTGCAGGCACCTTATTGCGAAGATCATGGATTGCCGAGGCCTGCTCCATGCCGCTCCGTTCCCTGGTGACCAAGTTGCAGGAAACTGCACTCACCGGTGAGCTTGATGAGCGCTCAAGCCGCCACGAACGTTTGCTGATGCGCGGGGCTGGTCGTTGCAGCCGAGCTCTGGTGGCAAGCGCGCTCTCACAGCGGCGGGGCGCCCCTTTGCTTGTGGTGGTGCCAACGCTTGAGGAAGCGGGACGCTGGACAGCGCTTTTGGAATTAATGGGGTGGGGCCAGGCCAGCCTGTACCCCACCAGCGAAGGCTCTCCCTATGAACCCTTCGATCCCACAAGTGAAATCACCTGGGGGCAACTTCAGGTTCTGAGTGACCTGCTGGGGGAACCCAACGCGGCGTCCTGGGCCATCGTGGCCACGGAACGTTGTTTGCAGCCCCATCTCCCCCCGCCGGATGTTCTGAAAACGAAAACGCGCACCTTGCGCAAAGGAGATGAGGTTGATCTGGAGGCACTGGGCGAGACGCTGGCCCAACTTGGCTACGAGCGGGTCACCACCATTGAGCAGGAGGGGAGCTGGAGCCGTCGCGGCGACATTGTCGACATCTTCCCGGTGAGCAGTGAGCTGCCTGTTCGACTCGAATTCTTCGGAGAGGAGCTTGACAAGCTGCGGGAATTCGATCCCGCCAGTCAACGCTCACTGGATCCCGTCGATGCGCTTCGACTCACACCAACAGGGTTTGGGCCTCTGATTGCGGACCAGCTCAGGGAGACGATGCCCGATGGACTGGAGCAACTGCTCGGTTCTGAGGGCACAGAGCAGCTTTTGAACGGCGGGACCCCGGAAGGCATGCGCCGGCTGATGGGGCTCGCCTGGGAGCAACCCGCCTCGCTTCTCGACTACCTGCCCGATACCACAACAGTGGTGATCGATGAGCGACGCCAGGGCCTAGCCCACGGACAACAGTGGCTCAGCCATGTGGAAGAACATCACCACGACATGGCTGCAGAGGCGGGTCTGGACGAGGACGATCGTGATCGGCTCTGGCCAGCGGTTCTGCACCGTGAGATTGAATCCGCTTATGCCCTGACGGAGGTCTTCCATGGCTTTGACATGGCAGAACTGCTCGAAGTCGACCAGCACCCCAACAGCTTTGACCTCGCCAGCCGCCCTGTTGCGGCCTACCCCAACCAATTCGGAAAACTCGGGGAACTGATCAAGGGATTTCAAACCGAGCGCACGGCGGTTTGGTTGGTGTCTGCACAACCCAGCCGAGCGGTTGCGCTGCTGGAGGAGCACGACTGCATCAGTCGGTTTGTGCCGAACGCGGGAGACAGCAATGCCATCTCACGTCTGATTGAGCAGAACACCCCCGTCGCCCTGAAGGTGAGGGGCACTGCCGAACTTGAGGGTTTGCAGCTGCCGGCTTGGCGGATTGCTCTGGTCACCGACCGTGAATTCTTCGGTCAGCAGAGCCTCAGTTCCAGTGGCTATGTGCGCCGTCGTCGCAAGGCCGCCAGCCGCACGGTGGATCCCAACAAGATGCGCCCGGGCGATTTCGTGGTGCATCGGAACCATGGCATCGGCCGCTTCAAAGCCATGGAAAAACTCGCGATGTCAGGCGACATCCGCGACTACCTCGTGGTGCAGTACGCCGATGGAATTCTTCGGGTTGCCGCCGATCAACTCGGCAGCCTTGGGCGTTATCGGGCCACGAGTGAAACACCCCCGCAGCTCAACCGTATGGGTGGCACGGCCTGGAACAAGGCCAAGGAACGGGCCAAGAAGGCGGTTCGCAAGGTTGCCCTTGATCTGGTGAAGCTGTACGCAGAACGGCAACAGGCCGCAGGCTTTGCCTTCCCCTCCGACGGCCCCTGGCAGGTGGAAATGGAGGAGTCGTTCCCCTATGACCCGACGCCGGATCAACTGAAGGCCACGGCCGACGTGAAACGGGATATGGAACGGCAGGAGCCGATGGACCGACTGGTGTGCGGGGACGTTGGCTTCGGCAAGACCGAAGTTGCGATCCGCGCCATCTTCAAAGCCATCACCGCTGGAAAACAGGTGGCGATGCTGGCCCCAACCACGGTGTTGGCTCAGCAGCACTGGCGCACGCTCTCGGAACGCTTCGCGCCATATCCGATCAAGGTGGCTCTGCTGAATCGTTTCCGGACGGCGTCGGAACGCAAATCCATTCTCGATGGCCTGAAGCAGGGAACCATCGACGCCGTGGTGGGAACCCACCAGTTGCTCAGCAAAGGAGCGTCGTTCCAAGAGCTTGGTCTGTTGGTGGTGGATGAAGAACAGCGCTTCGGTGTGAACCAGAAGGAAAAGATCAAAGTGCTGCGGAAGGACGTCGACGTGCTGACCCTGTCGGCAACGCCGATTCCCAGAACGCTCTACATGAGCCTTTCGGGGGTGCGGGAGATGAGCCTGATCACCACACCACCGCCACTGCGCCGTCCGATCAAGACGCATCTGGCTTCTCTGGATCCGGAGGCGGTGCGCAGCGCCATCCGCCAGGAACTGGATCGTGGGGGCCAGGTCTTTTATGTGGTTCCCCGGGTGGAAGGAATCGAGGAGGTGGCTGCAGGCCTACGGGAAATGCTGCCAGGCCTGAAGCTTTTGGTGGCTCACGGTCAGATGGCCGAGGGCGAACTGGAGAACGCCATGGTGGCGTTCAACGCCGGTGAAGCCGACGTGATGCTCTGCACCACGATTGTGGAAAGCGGCCTGGACATTCCTCGCGTCAACACGATCCTGATTGAGGACGCCCACCGTTTTGGCCTGGCCCAGCTGTACCAATTGCGGGGACGGGTCGGTCGCAGTGGGATTCAGGCCCATGCCTGGTTGTTCTATCCGGGCAACGCATCGCTGAGCGACACCGCCCGTCAGCGGTTGCGCGCCATTCAGGAGTTCGCCCAACTGGGCAGTGGATACCAGCTCGCCATGCGTGATATGGAGATCCGTGGAGTGGGCAATCTCCTCGGCGTGCAGCAGAGCGGCCAGATGGAAACCATCGGCTTTGACCTCTACATGGAAATGCTGCAGGAATCCCTGGCGGAAATTCAGGGCCAAGACATCCCCAGCGTTGAAGACACCCAGGTGGACCTCCCCGTCACGGCCTTCGTGCCTGCGGACTGGATCACTGATCCCGATGAGAAGATCGCGGCCTACCGGGCTGCCGCCGACTGCCTCACCGCCGAGGCCCTGGTGGAGCTGGCTGCGGGTTGGGCCGATCGCTACGGAGCGCTGCCCGCTGCCGTGGTGTCGCTACTCCAACTGATGGAACTCAAACTGCTGGCGAAGCGGTGCGGCTTCTCCAGGATCAAACCGGAAAAGCCCAACATCATGCTTGAAACTCCCATGGAGGAACCGGCGTTCCGTTTGCTGCGCCAGGGGTTGCCCCAGCATCTGCATGGCCGTTTGGTGTATCAGGCCGGCAGCGGCATCCAGCACAAGGTGATGGCCCGCGGTCTTGGTGTTCTCCCCATGGAGAAGCAACTGGAACAGCTGATGGAATGGCTGCGTTTGATGGCAGCCCAGATTCCCGATGCCGATGGCAAAACGGAGGCACAGCGCCAGGAAGAGCTGCGTGCCAAGAATGCAGAGGTGGTTCAGGTCTGAAGCCTGAAACCAATTCTGAGAAAAACGTTACCAACCACGCAATTCTTCGTTACATTGGTTCAAGCGAAATCCGTTGGACATGGGTGAATTCGTCGAGATCGGTGCTGGTGGCGTCTCTCTGGAACTGATCAGCGGCGTTTTCTGTGCCACCGCGCTTGGTGTGTATGCCCTGTTCCAGCCCGGCGCTTCAGACGATGACGACTCCAACGGTGGTGGCGGCGGCGGACTGATGCAGCCGATCTCCTGAGTTACTGCAGCGCGTAGCTGAGATTGGCCCGGCCGTGTTGATAGGTCGTGCCTGCCTGAATTTTCTTCAATTGGTTGATCAGGGTCCCCTCAGCCTTCCGGTACTGACTGTCCTTCTGGGTACCCAGGTCTTCAACCGAGAAGTTCTTGATCTCCTGTTTCGACATCGCCGCTTCGATGTCCGGTTGGATTCCGTTCTTATGAATATCGGTTCCCTTGGGTGTCAGGTATTTTGCGATGGTGACCGTCAGACCGGATCCATCGGCCAATCCGCGAACGGCCTGGACAAGCCCTTTGCCGAAGGTCTTCTGTCCAACGAGTTGGGCACGGGAGTTGTCTTGGAGTGCCCCTGAAAGAATTTCGCTGGCACTGGCGGATCCCTGGTCAATCAACACCACCAGGGGTTTGTCGGTGATTGCACTGCCCGTGGCGCGCCTTACATCGCGAATGCCCTCGCGGGTTCGGGTGCTGACGATGGTGCCTTCATTGAGCCATTGGCGGGCGATGTCCACACTGGCCTCGAGCAGGCCGCCTGGATTGCTGCGCAGATCCAGCACATAGCCCTCAGCAGCCTGAGATTCCAGATCCTTGATGGCAGCACGCATTTCACGCGTGGCGTTGGCATTGAATTGCTTGAGACGGATGTAACCCACCTTGCGGCCGTTGGGCGCCGTGTTGAGCATGGCCTTCACTGCATGGATCTCAATCCGGGCCCGTTTCAGCGGCACATTCAGCACCTGACCCTGGCGCCTGAGTCCCAGCACCACATCGGTGCCCTCCGGGCCACGAATTAACTTGACGGCGTCCTCGGTGGTCATGCCTTTAGTGGAGGCACCATCAATGGAAACGATCACATCCTTGGGCTGAACGCCCGCACGGGAAGCAGGGGTGCCCTCAATCGGGGAGACAACAATCAGCTCCTTCGTGTCTTTGTCGAGACTGAGCTGAATCCCCACGCCCATCAACTCACCGGAGGTATCGATCTGCATTTCCTTGAACTCCTTCGGATCAAGGAAACGCGTGTAAGGGTCATCGAGGCTGGCCAGCATGCCCCGGATCGCCTCGTAGGACTCGGCGCTGCCTCCATAAGACTTGCTCAGCAGATTGCTCCGCAACTGGCGCCACGTTCTTTCGTCGTAGGAGCCCGTCGAATCGAGGTAATCGCGATAAACGATCTGCCAGACCTGATCAATCACCTCCTTAGGGCTGTCGTGTATCGATCCCCCGGATGCCGATGGAAGTGAGAGGCCTGGTGAGCTGATGCCCATGGCGGTGACCACACCGCCGACACCGAGCATCAGCAGCAAAGGAGTCGAACGAACCAAAGAACGCAGGCGCTGACTCCGAACCATGGCCCTTCAGGACTGATTCTTCAGACTAACGAGATCAGGCGGGCTCCACCCAGCGACCGTCCTCTTTGATCAACTGGATCAGAGCTTCAACGCCCTCAGCTTCAGGCACCTTGCGGATTTCATCTCGACCGCGATACAAAGCAATGGTTCCAGGCCCTTTGCCCACGTAGCCGTAATCAGCATCGGCCATCTCTCCGGGTCCATTGACGATGCATCCCATCACAGCAACGTCAAGACCCTGGAGATGCTTGGTGGCATCCCGCACCTTATGCAGCACCTCTTCGAGATTGAACAGGGTGCGACCGCAGCTGGGGCAGGCGACGTACTCAACCATGGTCTTGCGCAGACCCAGGGATTGGAGAATCGAGTAGCAGACGGGGATTTCCTTTTCAGGAGCCTCCGTCAATGAGACCCGGAGGGTGTCTCCCAATCCATCGGCCAACAGGGTGGCAATGCCTGCGGTGCTCTTGATCCGGCCGTAATCACCGTCACCGGCTTCGGTCACGCCCAGGTGCAGAGGGTAATTGAAGCCTTCCTTGTCCATGGTGTCCGCCATCAGGCGATAGGCCGCAAGCATCACCGGCGCCCGCGAGGCCTTCATCGAAATCACGATGTTGTGGAAATCAAGTTCGTGGCAGATGCGCACGAATTCCATCGCTGATTCGACCATCCCCTCAGGGGTGTCGCCGTAGGTGAACAGCATCCGCTCCGCCAGGGAGCCATGGTTCACACCAATTCGCAGCGCCTTGTTCTGATCCCGCAGCAGGGTGACCAAGGGCTCGAACGTCTCACGGATGCGCCTGCCGATGGCGGCAAATTCTTCTTTGCTGAACTCCTGCCGATCGGGATCGGGCTTGTCGAAAACAAATAGCCCGGGATTGATCCGAACTTTGTCGACATGCTTGGCGACTTCGAGGGCGATTTTGATGCCGTTGTGGTGGACATCCGCCACCAGGGGAACCATGCAGCCCTGCTCTCGAAGTGCAGCACGAATTTTGGCCATGGCCTTCGCATGGCCAATCGAAGGCGTCGTCACCCGAACGATTTCACAGCCAGCTTCCACAAGCCGAAGGATTCCTGCGACGGACCCATCTATATCGAGGGTGTCCTCGTTGATCATCGACTGAACAACCACAGGATGCTCACTGCCGATCGGCACATCACCCACCATCACGGTGCGGGTCACACGTCGATGGATCTTGGTGTCGTAACGCCGATCCAGGGCAGTCATGAAGCTCAGTTAGAAGCAACCCAAGGCTCGCACAGGCGCTGTTGGACTGCGGCCAGGTCCTGTTGTGTCAGATCCAGGGGCGCGCCGGCTGCTTTGGAGGGATTGCGCAGCAGATAAGAGGGGTGAAAAATCGGCATCACCGCCCGTCCATTCCAGCTCTGCCACTGCCCACGAAGCTGGGTCATGCCCCCCTTGATGCCAAGGATGGTCTCCACAGCGGTGGCTCCCGTCAGCACGATCACCTTGGGGTCAACGGCCTCCAGTTGAAGGTCAAGCCAGGCCCGACAGGCGGCCAACTCAGCTTTTTTCGGCCGTCGGTTGTTGGGCGGCCGGCATTTGATCGCGTTGCAGATGTAGAGGTCATGCTCGGGATCCAGATCCACATCCCGCAGCAGTTGATCGAGGGCACGTCCTGAACGGCCGACAAACGGGACGCCCTGAGCATCTTCCTGAGCCCCTGGTGCTTCACCGATCAGCATCAGATCCGCTTTGGGATTGCCGCGGCTGATTACGACGGTCTGGCGCGAACTGGAGAGGTCACAGGCAGTGCAAGAACTGCAGGCCTCCAGGCTGGAGAGAGTCATGACATCGGAGCAACAGAGGCAAGGGGAGCCAGGAGCAACAGGGGATTGCCCTCCGGATCTTGGATCCAGGCCTCAGCACCAAAGGGCTCAAGCCGCGCCTCCTCGAGGAGCGATCCACCACGCTTCAGGGCGTTACTGAGCAGCCGTTGAAGTTCAGGCAGGGGTTCCTGCGATGGGGAGAGCCTCAAACAGGGCGCCAGCGCTCGCCCTCGGGCGGGAAAAGAGCGCCGGCGTGAAGGCCTGTAGATCTCCAGCTGGGTGCCATCGCTGAATTGAACGATGCAGTGGTGCTCCGCCAGCCCAGGCTTCAACGTGGCTTGAAACAGCTCGCTGTAGAACGTCGCCAATTTGGCGCTGTCTTCCGCAGCCAAGACCCAGCTGATCTGTATCGCATTCATGGGCGCTGAGAAATCAAGGTTGTCTGCGACACCATCTGCGGCAGGATGATGAAGTTTTAAACGCACCGCGGGGAGGTGCGTTACCGATGCCGCGCCCGCCAGAACTTTCCGACCGGGCTGTCGCCCTCAAACCGTCGCTGACGCTGGAGATCAGCGCCAAGGCCAAAGCACTGCGCGACAGCGGTAAGGACATCTGCAGCCTCAGTGCCGGTGAGCCGGACTTTGCGACGCCTGCATTCATCGTTGAAGCGGCTCAGCATGCTCTGGGATCCGGCTTCACCCGCTACGGCCCCGCCGCGGGGGACCCCGATCTGCGTGCTGCTCTGGCCCACAAACTGAGCGTCGAAAACGGGATTCCAACCCAGCCCGAGCAGGTGCTGGTCACCAACGGTGGCAAGCAAGCCATCTACAACCTGTTCCAGGTGCTGCTCAATCCCGGCGACGAAGTTCTGGTGCCGGCGCCCTACTGGTTGAGCTATCCCGAGATGGCGGCCTTGGCCGGGGCGAGCACCAAGATCATCCCCACCAAAGCGGAAGAAGGCTTCCGTCTCGACCTCGATCTGCTGGAGCAGCAGATCACCCCACGCAGCCGACTGCTGGTGATCAATTCCCCTGGCAACCCCAGCGGCCAGGTGATGACACGGGCCGAACTGGAGGCTCTGGCCGCGCTGGTGGCCCGTCACCCCCAGCTGATGGTAATGAGCGATGAGATCTATGAATATCTCCTGGCCGATGGTCAGCAGCACTGCAGCTTTGCGGCCATTGCCGAAGAGATCCGCTCGCGCTGCTTCACCGTGAACGGCTTTGCCAAAGGCTGGGCGATGACCGGCTGGCGCCTTGGTTATCTGGCTGGAGATGCTGTAGTGATCAAGGCTGCTTCAGCCCTGCAGAGCCAGAGCACCAGCAATGTGTGCAGCTTTGCTCAACGGGGTGCCCTTGCAGCGATCGAAGCGCCCCGAGATTGCGTGCGCGAGATGGCCATCAGCTACAACCGCCGCCGAACTCTGCTCACTGAAGGGCTGCAGGCTTTGGAGGGCATCATCCTGACGCCCCCTCAAGGGGCCTTCTATGCCTTCCCCCGGTTGCCGGATGGTGTGCCGGATTCGATGGAGTTTTGCCGTCAAGCCCTGGAACAGGAAGGCCTGGCCGTGGTTCCCGGTTTGGCCTTCGGCGACGACCGCTGCATTCGACTCTCCTGTGCCGTAGCGGATGAGACGATCAACGATGGACTTATGCGATTGAAGAGTCTGCTTCGTTCCTTCTGATCCGATCTGATCACTTCCTTCTTCTGAATGTCTGTACGAGAACGCAGGGCCGTGGTGGCCACCGGTTTGATTGCCGGCCTCGCCCTCACGGCCAATGTTTCCAGTTGCGGCGCACCCCAGAACGACGCCGAACAGGCCGTTCTGCAGATCGGTGCCATCCCCGACCAGAACCCCGAGAAACTCAATCGCCTCTACGGCACGCTCTCTGCGGAACTCAGCGAAAAGCTGGATGTTCCCGTGCGGTATGCGCCGGTGAGCAATTACGCGGCGGCGGTGAGTGCCTTCCGCACCGGCAGCCTTGATCTGGTCTGGTTCGGTGGACTCACCGGTGTGCAGGCCCGGCTGCAGACGCCTGGAGCCCGGGTGCTGGCACAACGGGACATCGATGCAGAGTTCACCAGTGTGTTCATCGCCAATGGCGCCAGTGGTTTGCGCCCCTTCACCAGTGCCGACCAACTGGTTGAGCTGAAGGGACGCCGACTGGCCTTCGGTTCGGAGAGTTCCACCTCCGGCCGCCTGATGCCCCAGTTCTTCATGGGGGAATACGGCGTGAAACCTGAGGATCTGGCGGGGGGCGGCCCTGGATTCAGCGGAAGCCACGACGCCACCATTGCCGTGGTTCAGAGCGGTGCCTACGAGGTGGGCGCCTTGAACGAGCAGGTCTGGCGTAGCAATGTGGCGGACGGTCGCGTGGATCCCGGCAAGGTGTCGGTGATCTGGAGGACACCGCCCTACGTGGATTACCACTGGGTTGTACGACCCGGTCTGGATGAGCGCTTTGGCAAAGGTTTCACCAACAAGCTGCAGAGCGCTTTGCTGGACTTGTCGGCAGACACAGAGAACGGCGCCACGATTCTTGAGTTGTTCGGTGCCGAACGCTTCATCCCTGCCAAGGACGAGGACTACGTGATGATCGAAACGGTGGGTCGCCAACTCGGAAAGATCCGTTGACGGCGCTGCTGGAGCTGCACCAGGTCTGCCTGGGGCAACGGCTCCAACCGATCACCCTCACCCTTCGTGCTGACCAGCGTGTGGTTTTGCTCGGTGCCAGTGGCGCCGGAAAAACCACGTTGCTGAAGCTCTGCAACGGGGCCTTAAGCCCCGAAGCAGGATCCGTGCACTGGTGCGGTCGCCCCCATCAGCAGTTGTCGCGCCGGCAACGGCGCCAAATCGGCACGCTCTGGCAGGACCTGCGCCTGGTGGAGGAACTGAGTGTGATCCAGAACATCAACAGCGGTGCCCTGGGACGCCATGGGCTGCTCTGGGCGATTCGAAACCTGCTGGGTCCGCTGGAACCAAACACCTGCCTGGAGCTGATGCACCAGGTGAAACTGGAGGCCGATCTGCTTGAACAGCCCGTGCGTGAGCTCTCCGGAGGGCAGCGCCAAAGGGTGGCTCTGGGTCGTCTGTTGCATCAGCGGCCTGAACTCGTGCTGGCGGACGAACCCCTCTCCGCCCTTGATCCCAGCCTCGCCGAAGACGTTCTCAACATCCTGCTTCTCTTGCCGGGCTGTCTGATCAGCCTGCATCGGCCGGATCTGATACACCGTTTCGATCGGGTTCTGGGGCTCCGTGGTGGTGCCCTGGTGATCGATGCGGCTCCAAACACCATTCATCGGGATCAGTTGGAATGGCTCTACGCATCGGCCTGAAGCCAGCCCTGCCGCTGATCCCATTGCTGCCGGGCCTCAGCCTGCTCGGCATTCTTGGGGTGTTGTTGCGCGATGGTCACGGCGGCGGACTTTCAGTTCTTCAACAGTTCGCGGCTGGGGCAGTGCAGCCCTCCATCGATCCCATCGTTCTGGGCAGCTTGCTCAACGGGCTCCAGATCACCCTGGTGATCGCTGTGATGTCCTGGGGCATCAGCAGTGTTCTCGGCGTGGGTCTCGGACTCCTGAGCTCAAGCACCTTCTGGGAAATCCAGGCGGGCGTGCGTTGGCCTGCCGTGATCTTGCGCCGTTGGCTGGCGCCCCTGCGCGCTGTGCATGAACTGATCTGGGGGCTGTTGTTGCTGCAGGTGTACGGGCTGAATGGCTGGGTTGCGATCTGCGCCATCGCGATTCCCTACACGGTTCTGATGGCGCGGGTGATCGCCGATCAGGTGGATTGCCACGTTTCACCGGCCATTCCCGTCCTCAAGGGAGCCGGCGCCTCGCCATGGGCGGTGATGCTCACCGGGCTTGTCCCACCGCTGGCAGAGCCGATCAGCGACCACATCGGCCACCGCCTCGATTGCGCACTTCGTTCAGCCTTGATTCTGGGCGTTTTCGGCCTCGGAGGACTGGGGACAGACCTCAGCCTCAGCCTGCGCTCGCTCCAATTTCAGGAGCTGTGGAGTGGGCTTTGGATGCTGGCCATCGCCATGGTGGTGCTCGACCGACTGCTGCGAACGCTGCGCGGCTGGTCACGCATGCTGATTCTTCCCGTGGCCATGGCCAGCCCCTGGGTTGCCCTTGGCTGGGGAACACAGCTGGATCTGCAGCTGGCCTGGCCAGTGGCTGAGTGGTCGATGGTTGTCGGCAACCTCATCGACGGATCCCAGGGATTCAATGCTGCCCTTGAGATCTCCTGGCCCGGGGTGATTGGTGCCACGGTTTGGATCACCCTGATCGCCGGTTGTGTTGCCACCGGCCTACCACCGCTGTTGCTGCTGGTTTGGCCCAGCCAAGCCAGCCTGCGTTTGCAGGGAGTGGCGTGGGGGGCGTTGCGACTGATCCCGGCCCCTCTCACCGCACTCCTGCTGCTGATGCTGGCCAAACCAAGCTTGAGCCTGGCGGGGCTGGCCCTGGGGCTGCACCACGGCGGTGTGATGGGTCGGGTGCTGATCGATGACATCCGCAGCACGGGAGTGCGTTCCGCCCAGACCATGAAGGCCTGCGGCGCCCCCAACCGGGTGAGCTGGCTTTACGGCCCCCTGGCGGATGTGAGTCGCGCTTACCTCACCTATGCGACCTACCGATTTGATGTGATCCTTCGCGACACCGCGATCATCGGCATGGTGGGGGGAGCTGGTCTGGGCTGGCAGCTGATGGAAGCCCTCAGCTCGTTTCATTGGTGGTTGGTGCTCTGGATCGTGCTGATCTCCGCAGTGCTCACACTGCTGGGTGAGAGCCTGGGGGAACGACTTCAGGGGAGCTGGAACAGCCGGGCCATGGCCTTATGAGCGGTGCGAACGACGCCCCCCGTCAGCTGATCGTGCTCGGGGACAGTGGCGTGCATGGTTGGGGTGACCATGAAGCGGGTGGCTGGTGCCAGCGACTGCGCCTGCGCTGGATGAACCTGCCCTGCGCTCCAGTGGTGTACCCCCTGGGCATCCGCGGGGACGGCCTAGAACGCGTGGCCGCCCGCTGGCGCAGCGAATGGAGCTGCCGCGGCGAACTGCGTCGCCAAACGCCGGGCGGACTTATGCTTAGTGTCGGGCTGAATGACACCGCCCGCGTTGGTCGGACCGATGGCAGACCCCAACTGGATGTGGAGGCCTTTTCGTTCGGCCTGGGACAACTTCTTAATGAGATGACCCAGGAGGTGCAGGTGTTTGTGCTGGGCCTCACTGCGGTTGATGAGCACGTAATGCCCTTTGCCGGCTGCCTCTGGTACAGCAACAGCCAGATCGCGGCCACGGAGGCCGTGATGGCTGAACAGTGCCGTGAGGCTGATGTGCCCTTCCTGTCCATGCATCAGGAGATGCAGGAGGAGCCCGACTGGTTGACCTGGATGGAACCCGATGGGATCCACCTCAATGCCGATGGCCACCGCTGGCTCGACCAGCGCTTGGGTCAGTGGGCGCCTCTGCAGGAGTGGGCCGGACTCGCTGCCCTTAACACATCAACACCTATCAGCATGTAAACGAGACCGACGGGGGCGACTAATGTGTGGCTCTCCTGACATTGGTGATCGGACTTGGGACCTGACCGCTCTGCACAACGCGCTGCCGGCCACCCCCCTGCCCAGCGCAAAACCACGCTCAAGTGGGACGAAAACGGTGAACTCACAGCCCTGGATATGGCACGCATCGTTGACCGCTTGACCCAGCCGGAACTGCAGCGCTGCGATCTCGACCCCTCCTGAGGATCAGCTCGGAGCCATGGCCTGCTTGGCGGATTTGTAGAAATCCAGGTCGATGTCGGAACGTCCATCTGAATCCGCCATCGCCTCAACGCGTTTACGAACAGCAGGCCGTACGAAGAACGGAACATCTTTCTTGAGTGCTGCCAGTGCTCCTGGTTGCCAGTCCATCAATCCAAAACCGTTGCACCCATGATCCGGCACGAAAGTGCCGATCAGCGACACCAAAGGGCCAACCGCTTCGGGGCTGAGCGTTGAACCGTTGGATCAGTTGCACTGATCCCTTGATTTCTCAACGTCACCTGCACCAGGAGTCCCGGCGTGGACTGCCGCCCTGCATTGCACGACGCAATCAGCAGGCTCTCAAGCACCTGGGCCTGGCCCACTGCGCGGCCCGTGGCCAACAGCAACGCGGGCCTGAAGAGTTCGACGGCCTGCTGCAGGAGTCCCGGGTTGGATTGATCCGTGGCCTTGAACGGTTTGATCAAGAACGAGGCCTCCGCCCCAGCAGCTATCTGCTCTCGCGGGCCACCGGCCAAATCCTCCACTACCGCCGCGATCGATTAAGCACCATTCGGATTCCCTGGCGACTGCGTGATATTTACGCAGCCGGAAAGAAGATCCAACGGGAACGCGAACAGAACCGGCAACCGCTTCTCAGCGATCAGGACCTTGCTACCGAACTCTCGGTTCGACCAGAGCGCTGGGCTGCCGCGGTTCAGAGCCATGGAGCCAGCCAGGTCGTCGACCTGGCTGCCAGCCCTGGAGAGCCAGCAAGCTCGAGGGCGGAGGATGAACACCTGGACTGGCTGAAGAGCGTGCTGCACCAGGTGGATGGCCTGGCCGGCACGGTGCTGCAAGTCCACTTGATCGAAGGCCAGACCCTCAAGGATCTGGCTCAGTTTATGAATTGCAGCCGTTCAACCCTGCGCCTTCATCTCCATGAGGGCGTTCAACTGCTGCAGCAATGGGCCCAGCGCGATGGTCTGATGCCCATCCAAACCAGCTGATCAGAGCACCATCAGCAGCATCGCCAGAACTGCGGCCAAGAGAGTCTGGAGAGCATTGACCAGCTCATTGCTCAACCAGGCCACACGATCCTGCACGAGGGCACCGAGCAGGCTTTCGCCGAGGGTCGCCACCAGGCCAACCAACATCACCAGCACTGCCATAGGCCATGAAGGAACCAGCTGCAGGGCCAGCATCAACAGGGTCATGGCGATGCTGCCGGCTGCACTGGCCAGGGTTCCCTCAAGGCTGATGGCTCCTTCGGTTCCTGGTGGAACAACCCGCAGGCTGGTGATTAAAACCGTGGTGCGCCCGAATCGTTTGCCGATCTCACTGCCGAAGGTGTCGGCCAACTTGGCGGCAAAACTCGCCGCAAAACCAACCAACATCAGCTCACGGGGCTCGACACCAGCACCGATGAGCAGTGCCAGGAAGGCTCCAACGGCCGCAGAACCCCAGACGTTTTCAGGGCCGCGCTGCCCACCGCGGGCTTCGGCAAGGCCCCGGCTCTGCTTGTTCTGAAAGCCGATCTTGGTGACCAGACTTCCCAGACAGAGATAGGCGACCACGGCCAACCAGCCCGACCACCCCAAACACCCCCACAGGATCGTGCCCAAGGCAGCTGCATGGACCCAACCACTGCGGGTGAGCACAGATGTCCGCTGCGCCAGGGCGATCAAAACCGTGTTCACCAGCAGGGCCTGAATCCAGAGTGCTGACATCACACCGTGTTGCAGTGCCCTAAGCATCTCCTGCCTGCGGCCATTGCAGAGGGAGAATCGGGTGCGTTCGTTCTCTGGTCGACCGGATGGTGTTCAACAGCAACAAGGGCTTTTTCCTCACCCTGGATGACGCCGCCGCTCCGGCCACCCTCGAGCTGCCTCAACAAGAGGCTCCAGCAACCGAAGAGGCACCGGTCGAGGCAGCTGTGGTCGCAGCCTCCGAGCCCTCAGAGGTTGCCCAGCCTTCAGCCCCCGAAGCTGTTGAAGAGACTGTTGCAGAAACCAGTGCTGCATCCAGCGCTCAGCCCGCAGCCTCACTCACCACAGCAGAAGCGATCGCCGCTGAACTAGCTGCAGCAGAGGCATCCCGCCCGGCGGTGACCTACTCCACCTTTGCCCCCAGCAACCTCATGCCTGGTGGCGGACTGCGCCCGCGCAGTCGCCGGCCTGGAGCAGCTCTGAAATCCTTCCGGGGGATCGCTCAGGATCTGTTCAAGAGCTGATCAGCCGATCACGCCAACGAATCAGTTCCACGGCACCAGCCACCGCGGCTGTCGAACTGCGCAGGATGGTTGATCCCATCTGGACAGGCTGAATCTGGGCTTGGGTGAACTGCTTCAGTTCCTCTTCGCTCCAGCCCCCTTCCGGGCCAACCATGAGCCATGTGAGCTGAACAGGATCGGCCTGATGACGCAACCATTGATCCAAGGCCGGTGGTGCCGTCTCGCGGGTCACCCCAACCAGACGCTGGCCCCGCTCATCTCCCATCCATTGAGATAGGTCTTTGAGATCGAGCAGCTGTGGCGTCCACAACCGTTCGCACTGCTCCACCGCTTCACGAATGATCGTGGCCCAGCGCTCGGGTCGGTGGTCGGCCTGGGGAACACAGCGATCGCAGCGCAGGGGCTGAATCCGATCAATCCCGAGCTCACAGGCCATCCGGACGACCTCATCCATCCCCCGCCGCATCAAGGCCACGGCCAGACCCAGCGGAGGTTGGGCCTGGGGCTCAATCAGTTGCGCTGGCCGATCGAGCTCGAGCAGCTTGGCTTCCATCAGGGTTGCGGTCGTGAGCCGGCCGCAACCATCGATCAGATCCACCTGCTCGCCACAGCGCAGCCGCAACACTCTCCGCAGGTAGTGCTGCTCTTCGGAGTTGAGCAGAACCGATCCACCCTGCTCCAGGCGATCCGACGACAGAAGCAAGCGCCGGCGTTCAGCCACCGGCAGGGAAAACACTGTCGGGATGGTCTTCAACCGGCCAATTCTCATTGACCCCACCAACGACCAGCTCTTCGATCTGAACCACGTCGGAGTCCAGTTGACGCAGGGCATTGATCAGAACATCGATGGCAACTCCATCCGACGTACCGAGATCAACCCAGCAACGTCCCCAGTCGTTCTGGTATTCGAGCTGCCCCATGTTGTGCATCAGGGCTGGCATCGCCGACTCAGCCCCATCGTTGTCGTAGGTCATCCAACTGAGATCGGAGCCCGCGTCATGCACCTGCAGGTTTTCTGCGTTGAAGCCGCCCAAACGCCCGATCACGTACCAGCTGTCAAAGACACCATCGACGTAGTTCCGTTCCCCCTGACTGGGGGGGGCCGAGAAACGGATCCATAACCAGCAATTGAAGGGATCGACTTCACGAAAACGAATGTCCATGGGGCCATCGCGACACCGTCATCATCGTTCAAGCTGAACGCATGCTCGAGCTCTCAGGAATCACCTATGCACCTGCGACTGCGGGTGCCCCCATCCTCGACGGCGTCGGTTTTCAGACGCAGAAGGGACGGCCGCTGCTGATTGCTGGCGCTAGTGGATCCGGAAAGACATCGCTGCTGGAAATCATCAGTGGCCTGGCATCAGCCACATCCGGCAGCATCCGCTGGAACGGCAGCGCAGTGAAACGACGGCAGCTGCGCTGGCTTTGCGGCATCGTATTCCAGTTTCCCGAGCGCCATTTCCTCGGGCTGAGCGTGGCTCAGGAACTGCGGCTGGGGCATCGACGGCTCGGTCATGAGCGCGAACAGAGCGTGCTCGAACGGGTTGGCCTCGACAGCATCGCCTCCACAACGGCGCCAGAACGGCTGAGCGGCGGGCAGCAACGGCGGCTTGCCCTCGCCGTGCAAATGCTCCGCGGCGCTGAAGTGCTCCTCCTGGATGAACCCACCGCAGGTTTGGATTGGTCGGTGCGACGGGACGTGCTTGATCTGCTCGCCGGCCTCGCCCGTGAGCAGGTGTTGATCGTGGTCACCCATGAACCCGAGCTGTTTCAGGACTGGGACTGCCAAAGACTGCGCTTGCAGGGCGGGCGGCTCGAACCGATGACTACATTGCCCTGAGCTTCCGAGGGGATATGGCCGACCGGCTGGTGCGTGCAACAGCCGCTGAGGGCGGCATCCGATTGGTGGCGGTATCAACAACCAACATCGTGCGTGAGGCGAGGGAGCGCCATGGTCTGTCGTTCCTCACCAGCGTGATGCTCGGACGAGCCATGGCCGCTGGATTGATGCTGGCCAGTTCGATGAAGGTGCGGCACGGCCGGGTGAACCTGCGCCTCGGTTCCGACGGACCGATCAAGAACTTGATGGTGGATGCCGGGCGTAACGGAACCGTTCGTGGGTACGTGGGCGAGCCGGGCCTAGAACTCGACCCGATTCAGGATGAAGCAGGCCATTTCAGCTTCAACTTCAAGGAGGCCGCTGGCACCGGCTACCTCCACGTGATGCGTGATGACGGCAAGGGTGAGCCCTTCAACAGCACCGTGGAACTCGTCAGTGGAGGCATTGGTGAGGATGTGGCCTCCTATCTGCTCCACTCCGAACAGACTCCTTCAGCCGTGTTTGTAGGTGAGCAAGTGAACAGCGCCGGCATCCATGCCAGCGGTGGCCTCCTGGTTCAAATCCTTCCCAAAGCAGCGGAAGAGCCGGCCCTGGTGGAGCTGATTGAACAGCGTTGCCGCGAGATCACTGGATTCAGTCAGCGGCTGGCGGCAAGTGGCGACCAGCTGGAGGATCTGCTTCGGGACGTCTTCCCCGACCTTGATCCCAAACCCCTCGACGATGCCGAGGCCAGTCAGGAACTTCGTTTTTTCTGTCCTTGCAGCCGTGAACGCAGCAAAGCGGCACTGCTCCTGCTGGGCAGGGACGAACTCACCGACATGCGTGACAAGGACGGTGGCGCGGAACTGACCTGCCACTTTTGCAACGACCGTTATGACGTGAGCGCTGCGGAGCTGCAGGAGCTGATTGACGGCCTACCGACGGCGGCCTGATGCTCAGGCCAGGAACAGGGCTGCAGCCCACAGCAGCAGAGCTGCAGGCAGAGCCTGGATCTGCAGAGGGCTGAGAGCCAGCTGTTCAACAGCAGTGGGGGAGAGCGCCAGGTTCAGCAAAGAGCCTGTCGCCAAGCCCAGGATGAGCACCAGCAACGTCCAGCCCAGGGATGCAAGTGGGCGGCGACCACGGCGAACCTGACTGAGAAAAACGCCGATGGTTGCCAGGGCCAGCACCAACTGAATGCTCCCGGCCGAGATCAGCAAAAGAGCAACGCCGACGATCCCTGCAATCAGGCGAACGGAACGCCCCTGCCCTTCCACCAGGGCCCAGTCGGGCTTGAGGCCGGAGAGGGTCGGGGAGGGATCGGGCAGCCTGTTGCGGAGATTCGCCAACACGTTGCCCATCGGTGCCTGAGCTGGCGGAGAAGGCATGGATCCCGCCATGGCCTCCCGCTCCGATGCCGTCGCTGCAGCAGCACTTACCTGACCCTGTTGCCGGTCCCGCAGGCGAGCCATCAGGACAGCGTCGTAGGCCGCTTCGATCTTTGCTCGGGCCTGATCATCACCGGAAACCTCGGCGAGACAGCGTGCTTTGGCCGCCTGAACCTGATCAAAGCCCGCATCACGGCTAAGGCCGAGACGGGCAAATGGATCATCTGCGTTTGCATCGGGACCAGATTCACCCAGGGCTGCCATTGCGTCGATCGGGTTCCTTTTGATGAGCGTATCGGGGCCTGTTCAGAAGAGGGGCGCACCGTGACGAAAACCCTCGCTGCGTTCCAGCCTGCTCCGGCAGCTGAGGGCATCCACCCGGTTCATCCAGGAGCGGCGCTTGATCAAAGGCATCTGCGGAGGAAGGTGGTAGCCCTCCAGCATTTCCACCGATTCGTCATCACCACGGAAACACACGTATTCGGTGCCGCCGTCAGCGCTGTTCTTCAGCAGCCAGAACGTACTCACGGAAGTTGAAGGCGCGGCACGATTCTGGCGAGAGAGCTGTGGAGGTGTGGATGGGGTGATCGGCGCGGTTCAGAGACTGATCGGCTCCACTCCACTCACAACCGGGGCAACACTGCTGAGTTCAAGGTCGGGGTGGTCTTCCCGAAGCTGGTTGAGATTCCACTCGTTCTTGAACAACAGCACAGGCCGATTCCAGGCATCACGCACGGTTTTGCAATTGAAAATCCGGCCTACCTTTTCGAGTTCAGCCCAACCGCCGTTGATCCAACGGGCAACCTGGAAACCCATTGGCTCAAGTCGGGTTTCCACGCCATATTCGTTTTCAAGCCGGTGCTGCACCACCTCAAGCTGGAGTTGTCCAACGGCCGCCAGAATTGGATCCCGCTTGCTCTCGTCGGTGTCATAAAGGATCTGCACAGCTCCCTCTTCCCGCAGCTCGTTCACCCCTTTGCGGAAGTTCTTGAAGGCTGAAGGGTTGGGGTTGCGCAGCCAACTGAAAATTTCCGGGCTGAAACAGGGAATGCCTTCGTATTCCACTTTCGAACCCACATAAAGGGTGTCGCCAATGGAAAACATGCCGGGGTTGTTGAGACCGATCACATCACCCGGATAGGCGTCTTCCACCACGGCTCGGTCCTGACCGAACAGCTTTTGAGGACGTGAGAGACGGATCGCTTTGCCCGTGCGGGCGTGCTTCACCGTCATGTCTTTTTCGAAGCGTCCGCTGCAGACACGGACGAAGGCCACCCGGTCGCGGTGTCTGGGGTCCATGTTGGCCTGAAGTTTGAACACGAAGCCGCTGAACCCTTCACGCAACGGGTCCACCAGACCTTCGCTGCTGGATCGGGCGATCGGCCGTTGCGCCATCTCAAGGAAGGCGTCGAGGAACGGACGGACCCCGAAGTTGGTCATGGCCGAGCCGAAGAACACCGGGGTGAGCTCACCGGCATGGACCATCTCGATGTCCAGCTCGGCGCCAGCCGCCTCCAGGAACTCCATTTCTTCAATGGCCAGATCCAGCAGGTCCTCTTCCACCAACTCGCGCAGGGCAGGGTCGTCCAGCGAGAGGCGTTGCTCACTGGCCTGCTTGCCGCGTTCAGCACGGCTGAACAGAACCACCTCCTTTCTGCGGCGATCGATCACACCTCGGAATTGCTCGCCACTGCCGATCGGCCAGTTCACCGCCCAGGGGGTGAGGCCGAGTTCCGACTCGATTTCATCGAGCAGGGTGAGCGGTTCCCGCCCCGGGCGGTCCATTTTGTTGATGAAGGTGAAGATCGGGATCTGCCGCATACGGCAGACCTCGAACAACTTCCGGGTCTGAGGCTCCAGGCCCTTGGCGGCATCCTCCAGCATCACGGCGTTGTCCGCCGCTGCCAGAGTTCGGTAGGTGTCTTCGGAAAAATCCTGGTGACCTGGCGTGTCCAGGAGGTTGATCGTGGTGGCGTCGTAATCGAACTGCAGCACCGTGGAGGTGATTGAAATGCCCCGCTGCTTTTCAAGCTCCATCCAGTCGGAGGTCACCTTGCGCTGCTCACCCCGGGCTTTCACCGCACCGGCCTGCTGAATGGCACCGCCGTAGAGCAGCAACTTCTCGGTGAGGGTTGTTTTTCCCGCGTCCGGGTGGGAAATGATCGCAAAGTTGCGACGGCGATCCACGGCCGAGGCCAAAACCTGGGCCAGATCACCATCAGTGGTCGCTTGACTGCCGCTCATCGGATTTCAGGACTTCACCAAGCCTGACACCACCAGATAACGGTCGTCCTCCGCCGACACCGTCAACTCGTCGAGATCAAGCCGGTGGAGCTGTGCGGTCACCTCCTGAGGTTCGAAGGCCGCCGCCAGCGAGGCAGCGAAATCGTTCTGCAACACCTCTGGAGCCGATGGCAGGTGTTTGAGCAGCAGCTGTTGAATCTCAGCGTCGGAAGCAGGACGCCGCAGATCCCGGTGCAAGGTGCGACAACCCGGTGCTGCCAAGTCTCTGGTAACCATCCAGAGCAGATCAGGCTGGTGCAGGTGATGCAAAAGGCTGTTGCTGACGATCAGATCAGCCTGGTCAAGCAGAGCACCTCGAAGCACCTCCTGAAGGGTCTGACAAAGGAAGGAGATCTCCAGCTGCTGCTGCTGGGCCCGCTCCCGGGCGACAGCCAGCATCGATTCGGCACCGTCAATGCCGATGATCCGAGCCTTGGGGAAGAGGCCGGCCAGCCGAAGCGTGATGTTTCCAGGGCCACAACCCAGGTCCACCATCAGTGGATTAGGCGGCAAAGGCGATGTGCGTGAGAGGAGACGCTGAATCGCTTCGATGGTGGCCTGATCGCCGGAACTGAAGTCAGCAGCGGCATAGGCCTGCACCTGCGTGTCGCCGTTCATCAACTCAGGCTCCAGCCGCCGCTGCATCATTTGCTGCCGATTCTGAGCTCAGTTTGAACGGGACACTGTTGATGGTGGTAAAGAGACCTTGCTACCCCCATCTGTGGCGTTAGGGTTTCGATACTTGTCCTTTGCCCCAGCACCGCACGTGACCCTCACTCCAAATCGTGTGGAGACCTCTGCGGGAGCTGTCGCCGGGTTCGGCGACTTCCCCGCAACCGCTCCTGCTGCCAACCCGGTCTTCTATCGCACCTACAGCCGCAAAACCCCCAGCGGTCGCGAGAGCTGGAGTCAGGTGGGCGCGCGAAACCTGGAAGGCCTGCGTCAATTGGGCAACCTCAACGATGCGGAAGTTGCCCTGCTGGCTCGCATGCAGGCCGAGAAAAAAGCTCTTCCCTCCGGCCGCTGGCTCTGGATCGGTGGTACCCGCTGGATCGAGCAGCCCGAAAACTTCTCGGGTTCCTACAACTGCACATCCACCAACCTGGTGGATTGGCAAGCCTTTGGTCTGATGATGGACCTGGCGATGATGGGCTGTGGCACCGGCGCCATCATCGAGCCGCACCTGATCGACCGGCTTCCGGTGGTGCGCAACAGCTTTGAAGTTCTCAGCGTCAGCGAAATCGGCATCACTCCTGCCGCTGAGCGCCAGGACGACTGCACCCACAGCATTGATGGCAACAAGGTGACCATCAAGGTGGGTGACACCCGTCGCGGCTGGGTGGACAGCTACCAGCTGATGCTCGAGCTCAGCAGCGATGAACGGTTCAACGGAGGTCCGATTCAGATCGAGGTGGACCTCAGCGATGTGCGGCCTGTTGGGGAAACGCTGAAGGGTTTCGGCGGCATGGCCAACCCCGTCAAGCTGAAGGATCTCTACGGGCGCGTTGCTCGGCTGTTGAACAAGGCCCAGGGCCGTCGGCTCACCTCAGTCGAGTGCTGCCTTCTGATCGACGAAGCCGCCGTCACGATCGTGGCTGGAAACATCCGCCGCAGCGCCGGCATGCGCCAGTTCGCTTCGGACGACCAGGCGGCTGCGTCCTCCAAAGACAACCTCTGGCAGCAAGACGAGGAGGGCAACTGGAGGATCGACCCCGAGCGTGATGCGCTGCGGATGGCCAACCACACCCGCGTTTATCACACCCGTCCCAGCAAGGACGTTGTGCACGCAGCGGTGACCAAGCAGTTCCACTCCGGCGAAGGCGCGATCCAGTTCGCTCCCGAAGCGATCGCTCGCTCCAATGCCGATCTGCTCACCACCCCTGAGCTGCGAACGGAATTCATTGAGATCTACTGTGACCAGGGTCGTGAGGAAGCGGGGCGTTGGCTGTCCGACAACCATGGCCCCATCGGCGCCGACGAGCTGGAGCACCGCCTCAGCCGTTACGGCTTGAATCCCTGCGGCGAGATCCTGGGCGCAGATTTCCACTGCAATCTGGCCGAGGTGCACCTCAACCAGATCGACCCCAGCGACGAGGAAGGACAGGCTGATGCCTTCCGTGCAGGCGCTCTGTCAGTTGCTTGTCTGCTCAACCATCGTTTTGAGGTGGAGCGGTACCGCCAGAGCCGTGAATGGGACCCGATCGTTGGCGTCAGCTTCACCGGTCTGTTCGACTTCTTCGTCCATGCCTTCGGCACGGAATGGCTGAGCTGGTGGGAGGCTGGCCGGCCTGATACCGAGGTGGGTCTGCGCTTCAAGGAGCAGGAAGCCGCTTACCTGAGCCGTTGGAAGGAGATCGTCAATCAAACGGTCTGGGAATACTGCGACCGTCATGGCCTGCGTCGTCCCAACCGCTGCACAACCGTGCAGCCTGCTGGCACCAAGAGCCTGCTCACCGGTGCTGCCCCTGGCTGGCATCCGCCCAAAGCTCAGCGCTTCATCCGTCGGATCACCTTCCGCAAGAACGACCCCGTGGCCATGGCCTGCATGGACTACGGCTACACCATCGTTCCCTCCCAGTCCGACAAGGATGAGGAAGGCCGTCTGCTGAATGACCCCTTCGATCCCCGCTGCACCGAATGGCTGGTGGAGATACCCACCGAGGTGAGCTGGGCCAACCTGCCCGGTGCTGACGCCGTTGACATCAACGGCTTCAGTGCCATGGCGCAATTCGATTTCTACATGCAGGTGCAGCGGCACTACACCGCTCACAACACCTCCGCCACCATCGAATTCCGCGAGCACGAAATCGAACCCTTGGCTGATGCGCTGCATCAAGCCATGGAGAATGGCGAGGGCTACATCTCAGCAGCACTTCTGGCCCGCTTCGATGCCAATGCCACCTTCCCCCGCCTGCCCTTTGAGCCGATCGATGCAGCCACCTACGAGGAGCTGCAATCGGCTGTGGTGAAGCGTCGCGTCAGCAGTGATTTCTTCGAAGCACTGCAGCGTTACGACCAGGGCGAGCTGACCGAAGCAGGCCCGGCCGGATGTGATTCCGATAAGTGTCTGCTGCCTTTGGCCAAGCCGGAAAACTGAACTGGGAGCACGTCCCGATACAGTTGTCAGGTGTCTTGCGGGGCACCTGACACCCTCTGGAGAGGTGGTCGAGTGGTTTATGGCTCTGGTCTTGAAAACCAGCGTGTCTTCACGGGCACCGTGGGTTCGAATCCCACCCTCTCCGTTTTGAACGACCTGAATCAATGATCTAGGCGATCGTTGGTCTTGAAATGAATCAGGAAATGTTGTGTGGCCGACGGTGATGCACCACCGGAGCGATTCGACCACGTCGATACCTTGATGGGCCAATCAATGCAGATCGATTCATCACCAGGTTTCTTAAGAAACAAATGGATTTGACCCCTGCCGAAGCAGGAGTCAAACACCAAGGCGTCGGACATCGCTCTGTCCGGCTTCCAAGCCCGATTAGCGACTTGGCGGTGTCACTATGAGCCGAATCGTCGGCATTTTTGAAGGGGTTGCGCTGGGATTTCTGGACATCCACAAATTGCGCCCAAGAATCAATCTGATTCCTGCCTCGACGGCCTCGATCAATCTCTTGACGTAAGGCTCGTGCATCGATGGGTGAAGTGACTGAACAATTGAAATCCGATCAGCCCATCTGGGTTGGAGCCTCAATGCTGCTGCCGTCAAAGTCGAAGATATAAGCCGATTCCTCAGCAACCAATTCACGGATCTCCTGGCGGGGGATATAAAGCAAATCAGTTTCACCAGCCATGCAGGACTCTGCATGGCGGCAGTAATAACAGGCGTAGCCAAAACAAGTCTTACGAGCTCTGGGGTCTTGTTCGATCCCATGCTCATCCATCAAAGAGCGCACAAGGCGGCAACAAAAGCGTTGATTCTGGATTTGCATTAACGCGAAATCACGAAGCACGTCTTGCATGCTTCGGTTCAACGAAGCGCAATAAGCCTTCAACAGAGTGTGCTCCGATTCAGACATTCTGACGTTGACGACCTTGTCAGCCTGAACCGAAGTTGCGCCCATCTGCTCCCAAGAATCCACGCCAACATCATATCCATGGATATGCAGATTTTGCATAAAAAAACTTCGCCTGGGTGATCAACAATCGACAACTGGAATCACCGGGATAAGGAAAGATGGCAGCCCAGACAGGGCTGAATTGACGACATAGAGGCACAACAATTGCAGCCAGATGGTTCAGGCCTGGCACCTCAACGGGGTGGCCCATGAATCAGCTATGCAAGCAGCACCCTGGCGGTCACGCCAAAGGGCCGAGCAATGCCGAGGAGCAACCCAGAAGCAACCCCAAAGACACCCAACAGATACTCACAAGTTGCTTAGCAGCGTCTCTTGAGCTACCCTGGGGATGCTCCGGCAGCAGACGGGTCATGATCAAAACCTCCACCCGAGAGACCCAGGTGAAGCTCACGGTCTCCGTTCCACCGAGCCTTCATGTGCTTCTTCGCGGCTGGGCCCTGTGCGAAGGACGTGAGCTGACCAGCGTTGTACTTCAGTGCGTGGAGCTGTCGGTGCGCCAACTCAAGAGCAATGGCTCCATTCCCAGCGCAGCCATCCGCGCCTATGAGGCTGCCTGTGATGAACGTTTGGCTGTGGGAGGGTTGTGATCGTGCAGCTTGATCAGATCGAACAAGCGCTTCAGGCTCCGGTGATGGACGCCGTGATTGCCTTGAGCGAAAGGGTGCAAACCCTCGAGAACAATCCTGAGGGGCGGATCTACACCGCCTATCGCGCTATTGATCAAACCCTCTCCTTGGGGTACTCCGAGAACATCGATGCGATCGGTGAACAGCTTCGCGAACGCGACTTCGTGCTGCTCGCCAGCCGTCGGGGTACACGCCGAGAGCAGAGGTTGCTGTTACTCACCCTCAAAGAGATCGGTATCGCCAGCAGCTACAGCGAAAACTGCTTCAGCGCATCGCCGAACACAGTGAGCCATCTCAGACACCTGGGCTGGCCCTTGGGCAATCTCAAGCAAAACGCCAACGGCACCAAGACGCGCAAACGCTTCAACCCGGGGCGCTGATCAACGATCGACAGCGTTGCACCATCGCCACCACAACGGCAGGATCAGCGGCGGCTCGATCGCCGCGATCCATGTCCCGGTACAAGTCGGCAACCGCCCACGCTTTGGAGGCCGGTTCATTCAGATGGCGTGGGATGAGATGGAGATGAAGGTGCTGGGCTCCCTCACCAAAGGCAATGGCATACACGCGCTCGCATCCACTGATCTGTTTCACGAGATCACTGGCATCGCGAACAGCGCACCCCCAATCAGAAGCCTCGGCCCCCGTGAATTCCACGGGGCCGGAACAGTGCCTTCGTGAATCCAAGAGAAGCCAACATGGTAGGGGTGCTGGGTCCGGATGATGCCGCAAAACCCAGAGTTCAGAGCGCTGAATCTCGTACCGCTCTTGCGCGGTGGGATCGAGATGCAGCTGGCAGATGGCGCAGTTTTCCACGCGGATGATCTTCAACGACGAACAGCACCACGGCCATTACCGATCAGCCCGAAGTCGATGATCAAACCGATCAACACCACCAAAAGGCCACTGAACGACGACACGCCCCCGAACGAGGCCGCAGCCCAGCAATAGCCGAGGGTTGTGGTGGGGAGAAACAACAGACCCAGGATGGGAAGCAACGGGTTGGGAACACTGGTGCCAATGAAGGGCTGCAGCACGAAACTGCTGTTGATCAACCACATCAACACCAAAACCAGGCGTGGAGCCAGCAGGCCAATCGCTGCCAGAAGACACATCGCAAGGCAGGGACGCTGGGTCATCCATAGCGACATCATCTGAGGGCGACATCGTCCTCACCGGAAGATTCAGGTTTCGAGCGAGCAATTCATCGCCAACTCGAACGGAACGGCGGCGTTGGGGATCGACAACAGGCTGCTCGAGAGAGACGCAAGATCCTCGGGTTGGGTCATCGCGGCAGGTTCAACGGCCGTCACCGCACGAGCCATATCGGTGTTGACCCAACTGGGACAGATGGCGGTCACCCGAATCCCCTTGTCCCACCCTTCATTGCGCATGCTCTGACAGAGCCCCATCAAGGCGAATTTGCTTACGGGATAACCCGCCATTCGACCTTTGACGCGTTTGCCACTCATCGACACCAGCACCTGGATTCGTCCATGGCCACTGGTCGCCAGATACGGCCAGGCCGAACGGGTCAGCCACCAGGGCCCCTTCACGTTGATTGCCCACAGTTCATCAAGCTGCTGCTCTTCGCCATCCGCAAACAACAACGGGGTTCGATGCAAAATCCCCGCGCAGTGGATCACGGTGTCGATGGCACCCCAGTAACGAACGGTGCTGTCAACCCAGGCTTCAACACTGGCTGGATCGTTGGCGTCGTAGGCGTGATGCAACACCATCTCAACGTCCAGGTCTGTTCCCCTTAGAGCCTGCGGATCCCGCAGACCAAGGCTGAGGCGGTGACCATCCTTAAGCAACCGTCTGGCAATGGAACGTCCGATGCCACGACTGGCTCCGGTAAGCAAAACCGTGCGTTGCATCAGGACGCGTTGAGGAGTCGATCGATCAGCAATTCTGGCGTTGTTGCATCCAGGAGGAGCTGGCGATTTCGCTGCGAGAGAAAGCCCGTCGAAACGCTTTGATCCAAAAAGCTCAGCAACGCATCGAAGTAGCCATCGATATTGAGCATGCCGATCGGCTTGGCATGAAAACGAAGCTGAGCCCAGGTCAAGGCCTCAAACAACTCGTCGAGGGTCCCCAGGCCTCCGGGCATGGCAACGGCTGCATCGGCCAGATCGAGCATTCGCGCTTTGCGCTCGTGCATCGATCCCACAACCTCGAGATGGGTCAAACCGGAGTGCAGCACTTCATCCTGCGTTAACGCCTCGGGGATCACCCCAATCACCTCCCCTCCAGCCGCCAAAGCGGCATCAGCAACAGCGCCCATCAAGCCAATGCGAGCGCCGCCGTAAACCAGGGCCATGTCCTGGGTGGCGATCAGTGCACCCAGCTCAGTGGCAGCAAGCTTGAACAGGCTCGAGTCGCCGCTCGAGGAGCCGCAATACACAGCGATTCGATCCATGGCGCCTGGCCGTGATCCATTCATCCTCACCTGCGATGGCTGGGAAAAACGAGCCAAGCCTCGAGAATCACCAGAAACGGGTCCCGATGAGGATGACCTCGATGCGCCTTGAGCTGCTGAGCCGTCACAGGATTCGAGACCCAGGCCTCGGCCTGAATGAACCATCCGGACTGACGCTGAACGCGGATGGATCAGCGCTGTACACCGTCAGTGATGACACCAAGGCGATTTTTCGTTTGGATCTCAAAGGCAGGGTGTCGGTGAGCGACTCGTTCTTCATCGGCCTCGACGACTTGGAAGGCATTGCACTCCGTGGCGATGACAGCGAGCTACTCGTGGTGCAGGAGCGGAGCAATTCTGTGGTGGTGGTGGATCTGAACAGCCGGAGCGAACGGTCTCGGCGCCCGCTGTCAGCCATGACCAACTACGACACGATCGCGCACCACTTCCCAAACCCTCCGGACAACAACGGATTGGAGGGCATCACTGTGAACACCAGAAACAACCATGTGGTTGTGGTTAAAGAGCGCCAGCCCGGTCTGCTGATCGAACTGGATTCCACACTCACCACAATCCTCTCCACACGAATGCTGCAAGCCAGCCAGGGGTTCATGCATCCCGACTTGAAGTCCGAGAAGCTGGATTTCTCGGGCCTGAGCTACGACAGCAGCAGCGACACCCTCTGGATCGTCAGCGACAAGGGGCGGTGCCTGTTCCAGTACGACTGGGCAGGCGACACTGTTCTCCAGCGCCTCGATCTAACCATCAGCACGGGAGACAAGCCACAACGGATCCGCAAACCGGAGGGTGTTGCCTTCGATCCCGGACGGAAAAGGATCTACGTGGTGAGCGATCGGGACGCAGATCTCTACGTGTTCAAACTCCATGACGACTGCTGAACAGCGCCGCGTTCTGATCACCGGTGCGAGCAGCGGCATTGGCCTTGAAGCGGCAAAAATCCTGCTGGCCCGTGGTGATGCACTCACCGTTGTTTGCCGCAATGCAGAACGGGCCGAGCGAATCCGCACGGCTCTGTCGGGTTCCGTTGACATCTGCATTGCCGATCTGGCGGACCTTGTGTCTGTGGCCAAGGCGATCGAACAACTCCGCCATCACGAGACGCCATTCGATGCACTAGTGCTGAATGCAGGGTTGCAATACGCCGGCCATGATTCCCCCCGCTGGAGTGCACAGGGCATTGAACTCACCTTTGCGGTGAACCACCTGGCCCATCAACTTCTGGCTGAAGGATTGAAGGAGCAAAGCCAAGCCATCGTGATCACCGCCTCTGAGGTGCACAATCCAGCCACCGGCGGAGGACGGGTTGGCCAGCCTGCAGGGCTGGGCTCGCTACAGGGACTGCGCCAGGGCCCCGGGGCGCCGATGGTGGATGGAGAAAGTCCGTTCAATGCAGACAAGGCCTACAAAGACAGCAAGCTGTGCAATCTGCTGATGGCCCTGCAGATCCACCAGCAGTGTCAAGATTTGCCTGTCGTGGCCTGGAGTCCGGGACTGGTGATTCCCCGCACGTCAGAGGGGTTTTTCAGAAACAGTCGCCAAGCCAATCCACTTGGGCAGGCCTTGTTTGGGTTGGTCGCTCGGGATCTCTTGCGATTGACGGAAAGCGTTGAGCGGGCAGGGGCACTGCTGGTGCAGCTCATCGATGAACAACTTGATCAACCGGGATTCAGGTACTGGAGCAATGCCCTGTTGGGCCCTGGCCGGCATCAATTCAAACCAACGGAACCCTCCGAGGAAGCGAAGAACAGCGACACAGCGACGATGCTCTGGATGTTGTCGAACAAGCTGATCAACTCTTTTTTGACGCCATCCCGCTGATCGCCAAACCGTTCACCAACCAGCATCCATTGCATTAGTTCATTGACTGATTATGAAACTTGTACACACGGTTGGGAATCACACTGATGTTGACGTCAAGGTCATCCAAGCCGAAGTCCTTGGCTCGTTTCAACATCTGCTGATTGACATCGTTCATAAAGGATTGATCCAAGATGTCTTCGGGTGCATTTAGCACAATATCCAGCCTTGCCTCGTTGTTAACAACACTCACGCTGCTGTACATCAGACGAATTTTTGACCACAACCTCTGGTTGCCTCGCGCGAGGGCTACACGTTTGAGTTGTCCTGCTTTGAAGCGACCAAATTCCGCATCCATCTGCTGCCGCACACTGAAGTCATGCAATGCCGATGACAAGGGCAGGCTCAACAGCCCGAGCAATCCCAACCAGACCAGAAGATTGCGCCAACAGCGGCGGAATGAGCCGTAACGCTGCAGCAAGAACACCACAAGGCTGGTGACGGTGATGCCGATCAGGTTCGCCAGAAAAAGCAGAAACGATCCCTCCGCGATCTGGTTGGTGAGACCCGCCACCGTTCCACGGCCAAACACAGCAACCATTTCCGAGCCGAGCGTGAGGCCAATGCCGCTGACACAGAGTGGTGGCACAAGGGCGACAGCAATCGCCACCCCTGCAATCGAATTCGACAATTGCTTGCGGGTCATCGAGAACGACCCGGCAATGGCCGCCGCGATAGCGATGCCCAGATCGATCAGGTGGGAGACGTGCGGCCGGTGATCTCCGACTGCACATGGCTGATGCCCAGTCCCAAACTGATCAACGCCGCGGTTCCAATCATCGCCACAACACCGAAGCCAATGGTGATGGCGGAACGTCGGATCAATTTCCCATCGCTCACGGCCAAGCCAAAAGCCAGGCTGAGGATGGGGTCCATCAGCGGAGCGACGATCATGGCCCCGATCACAACCGCCGTGCTGTTGGAGATCAGCCCGAGGCTGGCGATCACCGCAGAGCTGATCAGAAGAATGAAAAAACCAAGCGATGGCTTGGATGAAGCGATCCGCGCTTCATAAAGCTCCGTGCGAGGAACACGACTTTCAAGATGAACCGCCCAATGCCCCGACAGGGTCTCCAGCAATTGCGCCAGCACCGTGCACGTCTCCAGGCCTCACATTCCTGAATTGTGCACAGAGTTCTCGACCGCACAGCAGACTGCACAACGATCAAAACCAGACCATGACGGGTGTATTGGCGGCCCTTGGAGCAGCCATGGCCTGGACGGGAGCCAGTGCACTCTGGCGATCGCTATCAGGGCGAGTCACGGCGATCCGGCTCAACGCCATGAAGAACGGCTTGGCCAGCCTGCTGTTTCTGCCGGTTCTGCTCACACTTCCGCACAACACCGAAGTGCATGCTGTTCTGCTGCTATTAATCAGCGGCTTGATCGGCATTGCGGCCGGCGACAGCTTCTATCTAGGGGCGTTGCGGCGACTTGGCACCCGACGAACCCTCACCGTGGAAGCCAGCGGTCCGGTGCTGGCCAGCATCGCTGGGGTTCTGGTGATGGGGGACAGCCTGGCCGTGAAGAACGGTCTCGGCGCGCTTTTGGTTTCAAGCGCGGTGGTTCTCATTGCCATGCAGGCGAAAGAGACAAGCCAAGGGGAGCGGGGGGGCAGCGCTGCTGACTTCGGCATCGGGCTGCTGTTGGCACTCACCGCCGTGGTCTGTGGCCTGAGCGGAGCCTTTCTGGCCCGTCACGTGCTGATCAGCAGCGACCTCACCCCATTGCAGACGGCATCGATCCGGCTGCTGGGCGGATGGCTTGGTCTTCTTCCCTTCCTCAAAGGGATCTGGAGACAGACCAAGCTGAAGCAACGGGAGCAATGGAAGCTTGTGATCGCCACCGTGGTCGGAACCAACGGGGGAATCCTGTTGCAACAGGTGGTGCTGCAAACGATGCCCGTTGGAGAAGGGGTGACCCTGATGGCTACGGCACCAGTGATGGCTCTTTTTGTGGGCCGAATAGAAGGAGACCCGATTCAGCTCTCCGGCGTGGCTGCCGCGGGGCTGGCCTTGGCCGGTGTGGCCTGCACCAGCCTCTGAAGGCCGGATTCCAAAGCCGGAGCTGCAGCCTCGTTCAAAGCCAGCACCACCAGATCAGCACCACAGCCCTGATCGGGACGCCAGGCATGGCTGGGAGCTGCTTCAAACCAGCTGTTCAACCGCGGACCCACCATCTGGATCTGAAGCGGAAGGGCTTTGCTGGGCAGCCAGACACGCCCCTTGAGTCGAACCACCTGGTGATTGCTCACGAGGCTGGGCAACAGCTGCTCGAGGGCCTGACGGTCCAAGGCCCCTTCAACGCGCACATTGCTGCCGACCATGTCGACATGGCTGTGGTCGTGATGGTCGTGGTCGTCGTGGGTGTGGTCGTGGTCGTGGTCGTTGTCGTGGTGGGTGTGGGCTTCTTGGGGGGTGGGCTGGTGCTCAAGGCCTAACACAACGGATGTCTCCACCTGTCCCTGAGACACAGGAAGCAGAGCAGTACCTGAGCGCACTTTGTCTTTGATCCGCCCCTGCACCTCAGCCATCGCTGATGCATCCAGGCAATCAGCCCGGCTGATCAAGACCAGGTCAGCGGCCTGGAGTTGATCCTCAAACAAGTCGTCGATCGCTGTGAGGTGATCGAGGCTGGGATCCTCGGCCCGTTGCCGCTCCAGCGCTTCAGCATCAGCCACTGGGCTGCCTGCAGCCAAAGCTTCGCCATCCACCAGCGTCACCACACCATTCACATGCACACGGCTGCGAATGGCCGGCCAATCCAGGGCCTGAAGCAGAGGCCTTGGCAAAGCGAGACCGCTGGTTTCAACAACGATCCCATCCAATTGATCCGCCCGTTCCAGCAACGTCTCCATGGTCGGCAGGAAGTCGTCCTGCACCGTGCAGCAGAGGCAGCCGTTGTTCAGCTCTACCAAACGGCCATCCACCTCCTCCTCAGGACAAAAGCCGCAGCTGCGAATCAGATCACCATCAAGCCCAACGCTGCCGAATTCGTTGACCATCACGGCCAATCGCTGACCGCCACGGGTAAGCAGATGGCGGAGCACCGTGGTCTTGCCGGCCCCAAGAAATCCGGTGATCACGGTCACCGGCAGACGCTTAGCCATGACGATTAAGGGCGGCAGCCCAGGCTCTCACGGGTGGACACACCACTGATCGGATTGGATCCATCCGCCCGAGCACAGAGGGCCCGCTGTTGGGGGAGGTCGATCACGGCGTTGGTGAAATCAGCACCGTCGATCTGCGCGTCCGTGAAACGGCTCTGCATCATCATCGCGTTAGTGAAGTTGGCCCCCCGGAGATCGGCGCCCTCGAAGTGGCTGGCAAAGCCCACAACATCGGAGAGATCGGCATCTCGGAGATCGGCCCCCTGCAGTTGCGAGGTGTTGATCACAGCGCCGCGCAGGTCTGTGCCGCTGAGATTCACCTCGCGCAAATCGGCCTTGAGGAACTCTTTTTCCTTGAGGTCAAGACCGTGCATATCGGCGCTGATCTCCTGAACTGCGAACTGACCACGCAGCTCGGGAGCGGTGATGGCCTGCACTGATTCAACCCAAACAACAGTGCTGAACGCCAGCGTGATCACCGCCAGCAGCGAGGCCATATGTCGAAGGGCGCCCATGAGACCGGTAATTTGAGCAATCACGTTATGGCAACTGTCCGCGGAGCGAGTCGATATGGCCATGAGCTTGCGGGTGGTGGTTCCACCCCATCCCCTGATCGGCCATTGGCTGACCATGCTTCGGCATCGGGAAACCCCTGCGGCCCTCTACGCCACAGCCCTGCAGGAACTGGGCCGATGGCTCACCTACGAAGCCCTGCGGGACTGGCTGCCCCATCGCCGAGAGATGGTGCCCGGACTCCATGGGGACACCGAAGGCACCCTCGTTGAAACATCGGTACCGCTGATCGCCATTCCAGTGCTGCCAGCAGGCCTCGAGCTTTGGCAGGGAGGACGATCCGTCCTTCCCGATTCCTGCCTCTGCCTGGGGTCGTGCCCACAGGAGATCGAAGCCAACGCCGGGGTGATTCTGTTTGTTGATCAGATCAGTGATGGTGAGGCCACCCTCAAACTTCTGCAGGAGCTCCGGAGCAAGGGTGTGGATGGTCGGCGGCTGCGGCTGATCACTGCCCTGTGCGCCAGTCCTGGACTGAAGCTGTTGGGTGAAGCGATTCCAGACCTAACGCTGCACACCGCCTGCATTGACGAAGGCGTGGCGGAGCATGGTGATATTCGTCCGGGAATCGGTGACCCTGTGCGACGGCTGAACCTCAGATCTTGAGGGCATGACTAACCTTCAGGCAGGTTGAACGCACCCATGGCCCAGCAGCACGACACGGGCTCAGGCACCCTGGCAACTCTGGTCACCGGAGCAGTGCTCGGTGCTGCAGGCCTGGCCTGGTGGCTCCTTAACGAAGCCGACAGGCGCAGGCGTTACGGCGCGCAGAAGTCGATGTTGCACGCACCGCGGATGCAGGACGGTTCCGAAGTGCTGGACAGCGCAGGCAACGGACACCTCGAGGAGCGGGTGGAAAAACTCAACGCGGAGATCGCCCGCGTTCGCGCCCAACTCGAGGGACTCGGTAGCGAAGGATGAGCGCTCGGTAGGTTGGCTTGATTGCCACTGGTCCGCTCCGTTCCATGCTTCGCTCCGACGCCGTCACCAAGGGGATTCAGCGGTCTCCCAACCGCGCCATGTTGCGGGCCGTGGGCTTTGGAGACAGCGATTTCGGCAAGCCCATCCTGGGCATCGCTAACGGCTACAGCACCATCACCCCCTGCAATGTGGGGCTGAACGACCTCGCCAAACGAGCTGAGGAATCGGCCCGGCAGGCCGGAGGCATGCCACAGATGTTCGGAACCATCACCGTGAGTGATGGAATCTCCATGGGCACAGAAGGGATGAAGTACTCCCTGGTGAGCCGTGAAGTGATCGCTGACGCCATCGAAACGGCCTGCAATGGCCAGAGCATGGATGGGGTGCTGGCCGTTGGTGGCTGCGACAAGAACATGCCCGGCGCCATGCTCGCGATGGCGCGGATGAACATCCCTTCGGTGTTCGTCTACGGCGGCACGATCAAGCCGGGCAAGCTGGGTGGCTGTGATCTCACGGTGGTGAGCGCTTTTGAAGCGGTCGGCCAACTGACCAGCGGCAAGATCGACGAAGAGCAGCTCACCGCAGTTGAGAAAAATGCCTGCCCTGGGGCTGGCAGTTGCGGCGGCATGTTCACCGCCAACACCATGAGTGCCGCCATCGAAACGATGGGGCTCAGCCTCCCCTACAGCTCCACGATGGCTGCCGAGGACGAGGAAAAGGCCGACAGTGCGGCTCGCTCTGCCGAGGTGCTGGTGGAGGCCGTGAAAGCCAACATCCGCCCCCTGGATCTGCTCACCAAGGAAGCCTTTGAGAACGCCATCAGCGTGATCATGGCGGTGGGTGGCTCCACCAATGCGGTGCTGCACCTGCTGGCCATTGCCCGCACCGCCGGCGTTGACCTGAGCATCGATGACTTCGAACGGATTCGTCAGCGGGTGCCGGTGATCTGTGATCTCAAGCCCAGCGGCCGCTACGTAACCGTTGATCTGCACAACGCCGGCGGCATTCCCCAGGTGATGAAGCTGCTGCTGGATGCAGGCTTGCTGCACGGCGACTGCCGAACTGTGGAGGGCAAAAGCCTGAAGGAGTTGCTCGCCGATGTGCCCTCGGAGCCGCCCTCCGGGCAGGACGTGATCCGTCCCCTGAGCAATCCGCTTTACGCCAAAGGGCACCTCGCCATCCTCAAGGGCAACCTCGCCAGCGAGGGAAGCGTGGCCAAGATCAGCGGTGTGAAGACACCTGTTCTCACCGGCCCGGCGCGGGTGTTTGAAAGCGAGGAAGACTGCCTTGCCGCCATCCTCGACAAAAAGATCCAGGCCGGGGATGTGGTGGTGGTTCGCAACGAGGGTCCCGTCGGTGGACCGGGCATGCGGGAGATGCTGGCTCCCACCTCGGCGATCGTTGGTCAGGGCCTTGGGGACAAGGTCGCCCTGATCACCGATGGCCGCTTCAGCGGCGGCACCTATGGGCTGGTGGTGGGTCACGTGGCTCCTGAAGCCGCCGTTGGCGGAACGATCGGGCTGGTTCAAGAAGGCGACAGCATCACGGTTGATGCTGATCAGCTGCTGCTCCAACTCAACGTGGATGACGCGGAACTGGATCGCCGCCGGGCGGGATGGAGCAAGCCGGAACCGCGTTACCGCAACGGTATTCTCGGCAAGTACGCGCGGCTCGTCTCCAGCTCAAGCCGGGGTGCGACCACCGACCACGCCGATTGAATTCGGCGCGATCAAACAGCCGGTTGCACCAGAGCCCGTAGGCGCCGACCCAATGCTTCAAGCGGGGCGGCATCCTGCGGTGCCGCACAGCGCTGCCCCGATGCGCCATCCATCCAGACCGGATGGCGCCCGTGCCAGAGCATTGGACGTTCCGGTTGGTCCCACCAGCTCAGCATCAGATTGATTTCATCGCCACTCCGATAGATCTCCAGTTCAAGATCCTGATCGGAGCAACGCTGGCCGTCGCCATCACGGCATTCAATCCGCACGTGCAGATCGTCGATCTGTTCTGGAGCCGAAGGATCGATCAGAACAACAGCATGGCTCCAGGGCTTGAGGCAAACGTCAGCCGCCTTGGCAATCAACACCAGAAGGTCCATGGACTCAGGGCAAGGCGCGGATTGAACGGATCAGCACCCGGATGGACCCAGCGCGAAACCCCGGATTGAGATCCCCAGCATCGCCGAATTTCGAGTGCAACACCTGAATGCGGGTGATACCACTGGGATCGAAGCGCAGCGGTAAGCCAACGGGCTTGGCACGCACCGTGGGTCTGAGGTCGGCGAATGGCACCACAACAGGGGTCAAACCGGACGGTTTGGTCGCAACATCCACCACCCAGCGGAGACCACCGGGAATCAGTTCCGTGAGTCCCATGGCTCCATCCCGGCAACCAAGGGCAATCTTCAGGGTGCGTCCCTCACCCTCAACATCCAGCTGAAGTGCTGAATAAGGGGACAGATCGAGCGGGGGCTGCAGGCGAGGGGAGCGGCAGCTCACGAAACCACCGCCGGTCTCCACCAGCTCCCCGTCCAGCACGAGTCCGTCGGGGGTCACGCGGCAACCGGCACGGGATCGGCCGCCCATGATCGTGTCGTTCAGGCTGGCCCAGTCAGCAAAGTCGCTGCCCTGGAAAAGGATCTGTTCAGAGGCCAGCGGCTGCATCCTGATCAGCAAGGATCAGCACATCACTAGCAGGTTGAACCAGCCGAGCGGGAGTGCGATCGGAGGATTCGGAGGGATCGACCAGTCGCCGGAGGGCCTCCTGTTTACCGGCACCACTGACGAGGAAGATCACCTGACGGGCGGCACTAAGCACAGGAGCCGTCATGGTGATGCGATCCAACCCCTTGCCGCGCCCGATGGTCGTCCAGCGATCCAGCACCGCTGGAGCCTCGGTGCCGGGGAACAGGGATGCGGTGTGGCCGTCATCCCCCAGGCCCAGCAGCATCACATCGAACACCGGTGGGGCTCCTGAGCACAGCTGAGAAAGCTGGTCAGCAAAAGCCTGGGCACTGGCCTCAGGGCTTTCCAGTTCCACGGTGGGCACGGGATGAAAAGCAGCTGAAGCGCCAGGCCCGGGTGCGAGAAGGGTGCGGCGCAGCATGCCGGCGTTGCTGGAAGCATCGTCGGCAGCCACCCAGCGCTCGTCACCCAGAACGACGTCCACCCGGTCCCAGGGCAACCGTTCCTGACCGAGCAGGGAGTAGGCACTGGCGGGGGTGCTCCCACCGGAGAGAGCGATCTGGCAGCGGTCCCGTTGATCCAAGGCCAGATCAATTTGGGCGGCAACAGTTTCACAGGCCTGACGGGCGAGGTCCTGAGGATCCTTCGCCCGCTCAATGCGGTAGTTGGTCATCGCTCAACCACTCAGCTGAGCCATTCAGTGTGGAACGTGCCCTCCTTGTCGACCCTTTGGTAGGTGTGGGAGCCGAAGCAATCGCGCATCGCCTGAACCAGGTTCTGAGGAAGGCGACCGGAGCGGTAGCTGTTGATGTAGTCGAGGGTGCTGCTGAAGCAGGGAACGGGAATGCCGGCCTCGGCGGCACCGGCCACCACTTGAGCCAGTCCGGGAAGCCGTCGGTTGATCTGTTCAGCGAACCAGGGATCAACCATCAGGTTGGGAAGCTGGGGATCCGCGTGGAAAGCATCCTGAATGCGCTTCAGCAGACGGGCCCGAATGATGCAGCCACCCTTCCAGATCTGAGCGATCGACGGCATGTGGAGTTCATAGTCGAGGTCCTGGGAGGCGATTCGCAGAAGCTCCATGCCCTGGGCATAACTGGCGATGCAGCTGAGCACCGTGGCATCCATCAGCGGAGCCATGGCATCGTCGGGCGTTCCCAGGTCAAAGTCCTTGATGGTTGGTCCTTTGAGGATCGGTTCGGCCGCCACGCGTTGGGGCTTCATCGAGCTCATCACCCTTGCATTGAGAGAGGCATAGATGGTGGGAACAGAGGCACCCATCTGCAGCGCCGTCACCACGGTCCAGAGGCCCGTGCCCTTCTGGCCAGCCTGATCGGTGATTTTTTCCACCAGATCAGTGCCATCGACGGGATCCTTGGTGCGGAGACACACCTCGGTGATTTCCACCAGATACGACGACAACTCTTCTGTGGCGTTCCATTGACCGAGAACGTCGGCCATCTGCACACCGGTCATTCCCTTGACCCGCTTCATCAGGTCGTAGCCCTCGGCAAGGATCTGCTCAATGCCGTATTCGATCCCGTTGTGGACGGTTTTCACCAGGTGTCCTGACCCGCCTGGACCGATGTAGGTCACGCAAGGTCCGTCTTCGACCTGAGCCGCCATCTTGTTCACAAGGCCCTCGATGGCCTCGTAGGAGGTCTTGGTTCCTCCGGGCATCATGCTCGGCCCCTCCAGCGCACCTTTGGCGCCACCGGACACACCCATACCGATGAAACCGAAGCTCTTGCTCTCGAGTTGCTTCACCCGACGTTCGGTGTCGTGGTAGTCGGAGTTGCCTCCGTCAATCAGCAGATCGCCTTCTTCGAGATAGGGGGAGAGCTGATCAACAACAGCATCGACGGCAGGCCCCGCCTTCACCATCATCAAAATCCGGCGGGGGCGTTCCAACTTGCCAACGAAATCTTCGAGGCCGGTGGCGCCCTGAATGTTCTTGTCCTTGCCACGCCCCTGGAGGAAGTCTTCGGTTTTGGCGTAGGTGCGGTTGTAGACAACGCTGGAGAATCCGTTGCGTTCCGCATTCAGGACGAGGTTCTCGCCCATCACGCCAAGACCGATGAGGCCGAAGTGAGACTTGGACATGGCCTGAAGGACCACTGAGGAGTGATCTCAGTGTGTTGATCTCGGCTGGTCTCGACCGCAAATCAACCAATAAATGTCAGGAATGAGCCATCGGCAGAAAGACGTCGGCTCATTCCTGAAAGCGTTGCTTGCCCTCAGATCACCGTTCCATCAGCGATGGTGGCGTTTTTCTGAACCACCACAATGCCGTTGCGGATGTAGAAGCCCTGATCGGAACGGTCGGCTTCTTCCACATTGTCCTTGTTGATGATCGAGACACCTGAACCAATGCGGGTGTTCTTGTCGAGGATGGCGCGTTTCACCGTGGTGCCCTTGCCAACGCCAAGAGGAATGCCTCCGCGCTCTTTCAAGACAGCGCGTTCGTCGGGCGATTCGAAAAAGTCGGCCCCCATCACCAGCGTGTCCTGAAGCACGCAGTCACTTTCAATGCGACTGCGCACCCCAAGAACACAGTGGTGGATGCTGCAGGACTTCAGGATCGAGCCTTCGCCAACAATCGAATTGGTGATCTGGGCGTCAACCAGCTTGCTGGGGGGCAGATAGCGAGGACGGGTGTAGATGGGGAATTTCTCGTCGTAAAAGCTGAAGGGGGGCGTGGGTTGTTGGGTCAGCGCAAGGTTGGCTTCATAGAAGGCACCGATGGTTCCGATGTCTTCCCAGTAGTCGTCGAACACATAGCTCTGAAGCTTGTCGCCCCGCGCGAGAGCCTCGGGAATGATCTCCTTGCCGAAATCCTTGTGCCCGGGATGCTTGTCGAGCAGATCAAAGAGGGTCTGACGGCTAAAGACGTAAATGCCCATCGAGGCCAGATAGGGCCTTTCCTTGGCTGAATCGGCACTGAGGCCGAAGCGAGAGGTGTCGACAGCCATCTCCAGTAGCGAATCACCCTTGGGCTTCTCGCGGAACTCCTTGATTGAGCCGTTTTCATCGGTCCGCATCAGACCGAAAGCCTCTGCCTGCTTGGGATCAACGGGAAGGGCAGCAACGGTGAGATCAGCACCTGAGCGGCGGTGGTGCTCGATGAAGAGGCTGTAATCCATCCGGTAGAGCTGGTCGCCGGAAAGGATCAGGTATTCATCAACATCCCATTCCTGGAACAACCACTGGTATTTGCGTACAGCGTCTGCAGTGCCTTCAAACCAAGTGGGACTGTCGGGGGTTTGCTGAGCTGCGAGCACCTCAACAAAACCGCCACCAAAGGAATTACTGAGGTTGTAGGTCTGACTGAGGTGACGGTTCAGTGACGCACTGTTGAACTGCGTCATCACGTACATCTTGTTGATGTCGGAGTTGATGCAGTTGCTAATCGGAATATCAATCAGTCGATATTTGCCTGCCAGAGGGACGGCCGGCTTGGCGCGCATTTTTGTGAGTGGATACAGGCGCGTGCCTGCACCGCCGCCCAGAATGATGGCCAAGACCCGCTTCATGCCGCTGTCCCAAATCGGCGTTGCCGCAAGAACTTACCGGAGTTTTTGGCTTCGCAACCGTCTTTCGGAAGAATCAGTCGAGATTACTGGGATTCAGATCGCGACTGAATCGCTCAAGAGCTCAAGAAGCTTCCAAATCGAACAGTCGTTCGACAATTCGGAGGGCCTGTTGGCGATCTTGACGGGTCTGGGGAGCCCGAAGCTGGGTCACCGGCGTGTGGAGGATTTTGTTGATAATTCCTTTGCTCAAGGCTTCGACAACCTTGCGTTCCCGGGCTGAGAAATCAGGGCCCATTCGGCTGAGGGCTTTCTGGAGTTCCTCCGAACGGATCGACTCCATCGAAGAGCGCAGCTGGTTGATGGTCGGCACAGCCTCAAGGCTGTCCCACCACTCGAGGAACTGCTGCGCTTCTTGCTGAAGCAACTGCTCAGCCTCGCGGGCCATGGCCTGACGGGCTTCCTGGTTACGAGCAACGACCTCTTGTAGGTCGTCCACATCGTGGGATTCAACGCCGTCCACATCGGCAGCATCCGCAGCGATGTTGCGCGGCACACCGATATCAATCAAGCGCAGCTTGCTGCGCCGGTTCAGAGGAGCCAGACGTGCGGCATCAATGATCGGATCATCGGCGGCGGTGCTGGTGAACATCAGCGAGCAGGTGCTCAGGTACTGATCCAGATCCGTAAGCGGCCTGCACTGAACAGGAAGATCAGGGAAATCAGCCGACAGCTGCTCGGCCCGTTCAACGGTGCGGTTGAGCAGAACAACACCCGAGGCACCTTTGGCCTGAAGGTGCTGGAGCAACAGACGGCTCATGCGCCCTGCACCAACAACGGCGATCTGCTCGCTTTCCAGGGTGACCAGTTGATCCAGACCTCGGGATTGACCGAGCTTGAGCTGGGCGAGCTCAACGGCAGCTGAGCTGATCGAAACAGCCCCCGTTCCGAGGTTGGTTTCACTGCGCACCCGTTTGCCGGTGGAAACCGCCTGGGTGAGCAAGCGGTTCAGGATCGGACCCAGGGATTTGTGCTCCTGGCCGAGCCGCATCATTTTTTTCACCTGGGAGAGGATTTGACCTTCCCCCAGCACAAGACTGTCGAGACCAGCTGCCACCCGCATCAGGTGGTCGACAGCGTCTTCGTGGTGGTAACTGAACAGGTGGGGCGTCAGCTCCCCTGTCTCAAGACCGGAGTGACTGCTGAGGAAGTCGCTGACAGCAGAAACGCCGAGGTCCGGATTGCGGACCAGGGTGTAAATCTCAAGGCGGTTGCAGGTGCTGAGGATCGATGCCTCGAGCACCTGCTCATTGCCGCGCAGGGATTGAAGGGACGTCTCCATGGTCTGCTCAGGGATGCTGAGCCGTTCCCGGATCTCCACCGGTGCCGTCCGATGACTGAGGCCGACGACGGAGATATGCATGAAGACGTTCCTCTCAACCAGTTGATGACGATCAGCTCAGAGCAATGCTCTGGGCGCCGTCTTTGATGTGCACGGTGTTGGTGAAGCGGCAGGTGTTGTCCAGGTTGCTGATCACCAGGCTGCTTGTGCGGGTGCAGTCCTTTTCGAACTTAACGCCATCAAAGAGCAGACCATCCGTGATGCCGCTGCCAGCGAAACAAACATGCTCGCCGCAGGCCAGCTCCTCAGCCTCATAGACCTTGTCGGGATCGGCGATGCCCATCTCAGCGAGACGCGCCAGGTTGCCCTCTTTGGTCATGTCAGCCCACTCGGAGGTCTGAGCAATCGCAGGGTCGTACACCAGTTGGCCCTGGAAGTGACCACCAAGAGCGCGCATGGCAGCGGCGGAGATCACACCTTCAGGGGCAGCACCGATGCCCATCAGGCAGTGGGTTCCGGTACCAGCGAAACCGCAGGCGATGGCGGCCTGAACGTCTCCATCAGAGATGGGCTGGATGCGAGCGCCGGTGGCACGGATCTCAGCGATCAGGTCCTTGTGACGGGCGCGGTCCATCACCACGATGTTCAGCTCGTCGACGGGGAGACCCAGGCACTCGCTGAGGATCTTGATGTTTTCAGTAGCTGATTTGCGGATGTCCACCTTGCCCTTGGCTGCCGGAGGAGCAGCCAGCTTCTTCATGTAGAAGTCGGGGGCGTTGAACAGACCGCCACGGTCGGAAGCGGCGAGAACAGCCATGGAGCCGCGCTGGTTGAAGGCGCAGAGGTTGGTGCCTTCGCAAGGGTCGACAGCAAAGTCAACGCCGGGGCCGGTGCCGGTGCCGACCTCTTCTCCGATGTAGAGCATCGGGGCTTCATCACGTTCCCCCTCGCCGATCACGATGCGGCCCTGCATCTGGATCTGATTCATGCGCTTGCGCATGGCATCAACGGCCAATGCATCGGCTTCATCCTTCAGGCCTTTGCCGGAGAGCGAGGCGGAAGCGATGGCGGCCTGCTCGACGATCTCGAGAATTTCCTGAATGAGGGTCTGATCCACGGGACTCCGGATGAGGTGGGACGGGTTGGCAAGATCTCCTGGACGGGCAGTTGGCCGTCGCCGCAGTGGATCTCGACTTCTGAGCGCGGCTCACTGTATCAGTGCAGCTTGGGGGGCTAGCCAACGCTTCGGGTTGTATAAACTTTCGCTAGTTATTTGTATTCAATGTCGACTCAACATCGCCCAGTTCAGATTATTCCTTCAGTTCTCCCTGCGGACTGGGCAGCGATGGGAAAGTGCGTGAAAGATCTCGAAGATGCAGGGGTTGACCGTATTCAATTTGATGTGATGGACGGAAATTTTGTTCCGAATCTCACCTTTGGTCCGGAGCTAATTTCCGCATGCCGTCGGTATTGCAATGTGCCATTTGAAACACAGTTAATGGTCAGCCAATACAACTGCGAAACCATGCTCGAGCAATACGTTGAAGCAACCAAAGGGCCCAACGGTGAACCTGGAGTCGTGATCGCTCACGTTGAAGCCAATGCCCATCTCCACCGTGTACTTGGTCGAATCAGGCAATTAGGAGGAAGCCCTTCAGTGGCAATGAATCCTCACACCCCGATGGACATGGTGAAAAATGTGCTCGACATGGTGGACCATGTGTTGGTGATGACGGTCAATCCTGGATTTGGCGGGCAGGCCTACATCCCAACAATGCTTGACAAAATCTCAGAATTACGTTCCACCATTTTGGAGCGAAATCTAGATATTGATATAGAGGTAGACGGTGGAATCAAGGCGAACTGGACTCTTTCTCAGTGCTGTGCTGCAGGAGCCAACTGCTTTATTGCAGGCAGCGGGATGTTTGCCTACCCAACCCTCAAGGAAGGATGTGATGACCTGCGGCGAGTCGCTTTGGCAGCCCAGGCTGGGGAGGTTCTTCCGACTCCGGCCTGAGGGTCTGTGATGGATGTAACTTTGCCCTGTACAAATTTGGGCACTGGAATGGCCGCGAAGCCACTTGTCATCTCTCCATCAATCCTGTCTGCCGACTTCTCCCGCCTTGGTGACGAGGTGAGAGCTGTAGATGAAGCCGGCGCAGACTGGATCCATGTTGACGTGATGGATGGCCGTTTCGTCCCTAACATCACCATTGGACCGCTGATTGTTGAGGCGCTGCGGCCGGTGACCCAGAAGCCCCTGGACGTTCACCTGATGATCGTTGAGCCGGAGAAGTACGTCCCCGACTTCGCCAAAGCTGGTGCCGACATCATTTCCGTGCAGGTTGAAGCCTGCCCTCATCTGCACCGCAACCTGGCTCAGATCAAGGACCTGGGCAAAAAAGCAGGTGCAGTCCTGAACCCATCAACACCGATCGACACCCTCGAGTACTGCCTCGAGCTCTGCGATCTGGTGCTGATCATGAGCGTGAACCCCGGTTTCGGGGGCCAGAGCTTCATCGAGAACCAGGTTCAGAAAATTCGCGACCTGCGCCGCATGTGCGACGAGAAGGGTCTCGATCCCTGGATCGAAGTGGATGGCGGCATCAAAGCCGGCAATGCCTGGAAGGTGATCGAAGCAGGTGCCAACGCGATTGTGTCCGGCTCCGGTGTGTTCAACCAGCCCGATTACGCTGAAGCAATCAAGGGCATCCGCAACAGCAGCAGCAAGGAAGCTGTCCTTGCCTGATCAGCAGAGCGTCAAATGACCGCCACAAGCCCGGCAGCCGATGCCGGGCTTTTTTTATGAGCACTTCAAGAAAGAACCCAGTGCTTGAACCGTTTCAACATCTCCAAAGATTTGATGGCCACAGTGATGCGAACAGTCCTCCGATAATCAATGGATGAATGATGACGTCAAATTGGTTGCTGCCTTCCTCGCGCTGAATGCTGGTGTGATCGCATTAGCTTTTGCCGGATATCTCAAAGGGAGCATGAATATCGGTGCAGTCCTTCAACATCTTGCTCAATAGTTCCGTTGACTTTGCGCATCGGGCAGGCCCAGGCGCTCTTCCCTGCCGCTGAGTTGAAATACGGATGATCAAAGCATCCCCTCTGGAGGAGACTGGGAGAGTCGAAGTCGGAGGCGTCCAATGCGTGACGACAGTCCAACTGAGCAAGATCTAGAAGCTGCCTGACTGGTCTGACAAGCCATACAGCCAGACGCTTCGTTCAGCTTCAAAGAACGCCAACAAGGTTTAGGCCATCCCTTTGCAGGGGTGGTCTTCCTTTTTGCCCGTTGGCTTGATGCATGTCCTGAGAAGCCAACAACAACTTGGAAGGGAACACGCCAGTCAGTGACGTGGATCACAAAACAAGACTGAAGATCATGGAATTATTCATTGACGTGATGGACCACAGGTCACGGCACGAGATTCACGCATAACCGAGAGAACAGCATGAGCAGACGAGGCATCCATCCACTGCTTCGGGGTCTTGATCGGCCTCAGCGGGTCACACCTATAAGACGCGCTGTCTTGCTGTCTGGCCTGGAATCGGCGCAGCGGAAGCGTTATTTGCGCTCGGAAGCAGAAGAGAGCGAAACCTTCCAACAAGCGGTCAGGCATCGCTCATCTCAGTGAAACGGAGCCCCCGCCGGTGTTGATTTATTCCTTCCTACTGGGTCTTGATTCCCGCGATGCGAAAACTTGCGCTAACGGGCACACACATCCACACGATGCTGTCCATAGTGAAAGAACCCTGAGATGGGGTTACAGGACAGGGAGAAGAAACCCTCATACGGGGGTGAAAGTTGTGGCTTGAGAGCATGCCACGTTGTTCACTGGAGTTCAGAAAAACCAGCCGTAGCTATGCAAACCAATGCCCAAAAGATTGACGCCGATGTAGCAAACAGCGATCACCACTAGACCAACAACCGCAACAAGAGCTGGGCGTCGGCCCTGCCAACCGCGACTGAGGCGGGTGTGCAGGTAAGCGGCATACACCAGCCAGCAGATCAAGGCCCAGGTTTCCTTGGGATCCCAGCTCCAGTAGCTGCCCCAGGCTTCATTCGCCCAAACAGCACCACTCACGATGCCCACCGTAAGCATCAAGAACCCAACGGTGATGGTGCGATAACTGAGGCTGTCGAGTTGCTCGTTGGTGCTCAGCTGAACCGATTGCAGCTGAACAGAACCACCATTCGCGATCGAGGCCGCCTGACGATATCCACCACTGCCAATGGAACTGCTCCGCAGTTCCAGGGATTGGCCGCGATCGGTGACCAACACCGCCAAGGAGAGCAGGGATCCCACCAGCAGTGCGGCGTAACTCACCATGATCACGCTCACGTGCATGACCAACCAGCTTGAGCGAAGGGCAGGAACCAGAGGAGCCGCTGACTGCAATTGATCGGGCAAGGCAAAGCTGGCGAAGGCAATGCAACCAAGGCCCATGGGGGTGGCCGCAGCCGCCACGATGGGAGAAGGCCAGGCCCGTTCCACCAGCAGCTGGGTGAGGGTGCAAGCCCAGGCGAGAAAGCACAGGGATTCGTAGAGGTTGCTGATCGGGAAGTGGCCGGATTGCCACCAACGCAAAATCAGCTGAGCCGTGAACAGAAGGTTGGCGACGGCCACAAGTAGTCGTACCAAGCCAGCCCGGGACTGGCTGGACACCGCCCAGAAAGCCATAGGCATGGCCAGCAGCAGCAACACAAAGCCAGCGAAACCAAGACTGGTGACCAGCTCAAAAGGCGTGTTCAGCACACCATTTCCAGAAGACACGGCGATTCTGCCTCGGCCAATCAGCGACTGGCCTGTTTCAGCAACAGACCACCCGCCCCGAGGAACAACATCACAGGCAGCCAGGCCGCCAGAACCGGTGGAAGGGTTCCCTTCACCCCGAGGGAACTGAAGCTGAAACCAATCACGTAATAGACAGCGATGATGCCGAGGGTGAGCACAAATGAGAAGCTTCGGCTGCTTCGGTAACTGGGCTGAGCGCCGAGGGTGGCTCCAAACAAGCCAAAAACCAGACAGGCCATCGGTACCGTGAACTTCTCCTGGATCCGCACACGGATTTTGCGGGCTTCCTTGATGCTGCCGGCCTCTTCGTAGAGCCTCTGGGCCTGCAATGCTTCAGCAACAGTCATATTGACCGCATCTTCTTCAATTCCTGCCAGGCGCTGAGGAGCTGAGTCAAGAGGGTACAGATAACGTTTGAAATCGGCCTTGGTAAAGCTTCCATTAGCCATCAAAGTGAGTATATGTCCATCCAGGAAATACCAACCAGCCTGATGTTCATTCCAAATAGCCCTATCAGCTCTCAACATCTGAGTAATTCCAGCACGAGAGAAGTCAAGAACCGTTACATCTTTCATTTCACCATCCTGAAATTTCCGTGAATAAAACAGTTGTAACAAGCCTCTGTCTGCCGACTTTCCAGCTACTCCAGTACGCCTACCAAATCGGGGGTAAATAATGTCTTCTCCATTTTTATTAGCTATAGCTTGGCCCAAACCCCGCTTTAAGCTGACTTCTGCATAACGCTCACTGCGGGGCACGACCACATCGTTCAAGACGAAGCTGAACAGAGTCATCGCCATCGAGAGGGCGAGAGCGGCACTGATCATCCGCTTCGTGGTGATGCCGAGGCTGCGCAGGGCGGTGAGTTCGTTGTTTGCGGAAAGACGGGTGAACACAAACAGCGAAGCCATCAGCGTTCCAATCGGCACAGAGAAGGCCAACCAACGCGGAATGCTGAACAAGAGCACCTGAGCTGCAACTGTGATCGGCAGGTTCTTATCGACCATTTGCCGCACCAGTTCAAACATCACGCCACCCGTGAGCAGCAACAGGGTGAACAGGGCAATGAAGAACAGAAGCGGACCAAGAAGCTCCTTGAGCAACCAACGATCAAGAAGGTCCAGCCGCATCCAGGTGGCCCGTTTGAGACGATCCAAAATCACAGTTGGAATCCCTCCCCGAGGTAATAACGACGCACCTTTGGATCAGCTGCCACCTCCTCGGAACGTCCTGCGGCCAACACCGCACCATCGTTGAGGATGTAAGCCCGATCGGTGGTGGCCAGGGTTTCGCGCACGTTGTGATCGGTGATCAGAATCCCCATGCTCCGGGAGCGCAACACCTCGATCAGCTGCTGCAGATCCGCCACCGCAAGGGGGTCGACGCCGGCAAAGGGTTCATCCAAAAGCAGATACGTCGGTCCGTTGGCACCCGAGGCCAGTGCCCTGGCCACTTCGCAACGGCGACGTTCCCCCCCGGAGAGTTGGAAGCCAAGACGGTTGATGAACGCGCTGAGGTGAAAGTCCTCGATCAACTGCTGGCGCCGATCGCGACGCTGCTCGGAACTGAGATCGGTCTGTTCAAGGGCGACATCAAGATTTTCACGCACCGTGAGATTGCGAAACACACTGGCTTCCTGGGGCAGGTAACCCACACCAAGCCGTGCTCGCTCCGGCATGGGCAGATGGGTGACCCGCTCACCGTTCACAATCACCTCGCCCTGATCAGGGGAAAGCAAACCAATCACCAAGTTGAAGGTGGTGGTTTTTCCAGCTCCATTGGGACCGAGCAGGCCGACCACCTCGCCGGGGGCAAGCTTCAGATCCAAGCCCTTCACCAATTGACGGCCCCCAAGGGTGATCGAGACATTCGACAGTTCCAGGGTCATGGAGTCACCGGGTTGGTCTCGGCCTGAACGTCAAGCACGGGTTGACTGGGTGTGAGCGACCACTGACTGAACACTTGCTGGCCGGGAACAGGGCTGGCAATCGCACGACCTTCGTCCAGCAAATAGGTGAAGCGATCAGCACGGAGCTGGTTGCCATCAGCCTGGATCACATCCACATCACCACTCAGCACAATCCGGTCTTCCTCCGTGAAGTACTGGGCCTGTCGGCTGGTGGCCACCAAACCACGACCGGCGTGCACCAAGCGAACATTGCCGCTGGCGGTGATCACACCTGTACCGTTGTCGGCCGATTGAAGATCAGACTCAATCGTGATGACGCCTGCGTCAGCCGTTTGCTGAGCCTGGGCCGACAACAGGGGCAACAGAGTGGCCAGAAGGGGCAGAGCTAAAAGAAGCCTCCGAAGACGGAGCATTGCTTTCACTGCCACACCACCTGCCCAAGTTCATCGAGATTACCGGCGCTTCAGCGCATGAACTCCAGAACAGGGACAGTGCATGACTCGGGATCCCCATCCTGCTGAAGCGCCTCGAGCCGCTGTTGCGCAGCACGGCATAACAACGGGAGGTCAAGACCAAGATCTGGGGTTCCCGGACGCTTGAGACGACCCAGAGCTTCACCGAAAAGAATCGTGGCCCCCCGCCGGTTGCCCCGTTGCAGGTGCAACTGCGCTACTGCCACCTGCAGGATCCCCTGAAGGCTGCGCCGTTCCGGATCAGCTGTTTCATGCCAGAGCTCCTCAAACAGGTCATGAGCGGCGTACCACTCACCTGCATTGAAGAGCTCGACACCCTGCTGAAAGCGAGGGTCCGCCTGAGGCATCAGCGCTTGGACTTGGCCGGCTTCTTGCCGGGAAGTTTGCGCAGTCGGATCGACTCGGGCGTGACTTCGAGCATCTCATCGGGACCGATGTATTCCAGCGCGCGCTCCAGAGTCATTTGCACCGGTGCTTGCAGCGTGTCAAGTTCCTCAGCGCCCGCGGAACGCATGTTGGTGAGCTGCTTGGTCTTGCAGACGTTGATCTCGAGGTCCTGAGGCCGGTTGTATTCCCCGATGATCATTCCCTTGTAGACCTTGGTGCCCGGGCTGATGAAGAACTGGCCGCGATCCTCGGCGTTCTTGAGGGCATAGAACGTTGCTGTTCCCTCTTCGAAGGCGATCAGCACACCGTTCCGGCGGGTGTCGAATTCACCCATCATCGGCCGGTATTCATAGAAGGAATGGCTCATGATTCCTTCGCCGCGGGTGGCCCGGATGAATTCACCGCGGAAACCGATCAGACCGCGGGAGGGAACGATGAACTCCAGCTGGGTGCGGCCATCAGCGCTGGTTTCCATGTTCTGCATCTCGCCCTTGCGGGTGCCCAGTTTTTCGATGCAGCTGCCCACCGCTGGTTCAGGCACATCCATCACCAGGGTTTCCACCGGCTCGCAGGGGGTGCCATCGATGGTGCGGTAAATCACCTGCGGCTGGGACACCTGGAACTCATAGCCCTCACGGCGCATGGTCTCGATCAGGATGCCGAGGTGCAGCTCACCGCGACCACTCACCGCAAAACGGTCCGGTGAATCGGTGTCTTCCACACGTAGGGCAACGTTGGTGAGCAACTCACGCTGCAGGCGGTCACGCACCTGACGGCTGGTGACGAACTTGCCTTCCTTGCCCGCAAAGGGTGAATCGTTGACGACGAAGGTCATCTGCAGGGTGGGCTCATCCACCTTGATCAGCGGCAGAGCGGTGGGCTCATCGGGGCAGGCGATGGTTTCGCCAATGTTGACGTCGTCAAAGCCAGCCACGGCCACCAGATCACCGGCAGACGCCTCTTCGATCTCGACGCGCTGCAGACCCTCGAAGCCCAGCAGCTTGCTAATGCGGCCCTTCTTGATGCTGCCGTCGTCCTTGATCAGCGCAGCGTTCTGACCCTGCTTGATTTTTCCGTTGTGAACGCGACCAATGATGATCCGGCCGAGGAAGTCGGAATAGTCAAGGGTGGTGATTTGCAGCTGGAGGGGCTTCTCCGGATCACCAACCGGGGGCGGAACGTGGCGCAGGATGGCATCGAACAGCGGACGCATGTTGTCGCTGTCCGTCTTCATGTCGGGCTTGGCGAAGCCTCCGAGACCGCTGCCGAACAGGTAGGGGAAATCGCACTGATCATCGTCAGCGCCGAGTTCGATGAAGAGGTCAAGCACCTTGTCGACGGCGGTCTCGGGATCCACCCGGGCCCGGTCGATCTTGTTGACGAACACGATCGGACGCAGGCCCTGCTCGAGGGCCTTCTTCAGCACAAAACGGGTCTGGGGCATCGGCCCCTCGTTGGCATCCACGATCAGCAGGCAACCGTCAACCATGCCCAGCACCCGCTCCACTTCTCCACCGAAATCGGCGTGACCAGGGGTGTCAACGATGTTGATCCGGGTGTCGTTGTAGGTAACAGCCGTGTTTTTCGACAGGATCGTGATGCCCCGCTCACGCTCCAGGTCGTTGGAGTCCATCACACAGGTGGGGACGGCCTCGTTGTCGCGGAAAATTCCTGACTGCGCCAACAGCGAATCGACCAGAGTCGTCTTGCCGTGGTCAACGTGGGCGATGATCGCGATGTTGCGGATCGCCTTGTTGTTGGCGCTCATGCGGGCTGACCGTAAGTATTTGTGAAGAACGCCAAAGGCGCAGTGCGACAGGTTATCTCAACGTGAGAATCGACTGGTGCGCTCCGGACCCTTGCTGCGCAGGCTGCCGCGGGTGACGCCCAGCTGGTGGTGGATCTGCTCCTGGGACCAGACCTCCTGGGTGGCCATCCGACCCGCCAGAGCCTCGGCGTAAAGGCTGACGCGACGGTGCGTCGCAGCGGCATCCTCATCGAGAAGTTCGAGCCGGATCCTGCGCACGCCTGCCCGCAGCAGCGACGGAAGCGCTTCAACGCCCGATTGCGCCGTGCCATTGAAAAGAGTGTTCCGACAACCCAGATCAGCCCGCAGGGGATGTTCAACGCCACTGCGATCCCGCAGGGTGACGTGGTGCTTCTCACAGGGACGACCGCAATCGGTGTGGTCCTTGCCATCCGAGAGGAATGCACAGAACAGGCAATGCTCCATGTGGAACAACGGCATGTGCTGGTGCAGGGTGACCTCCAGCAGCACTGGATCAACGGCGGCGGCCAGATCCAGCAGTTGCTGAAGGTTGAGGTCGTAACTGGCCGTGAGCTGCTGCAGCGCCCAATGGTCGCGATACCAGTGGAAACTCAGGGGGTTGGCGGTGTTGAGGGAAAAGTCACCAATGCAGGGGGCCAGCGGCGTCAGCACCTCCAGCTGATCGGCATTTCGCACCAGGAAACCGTCAGGACGGGCCCGAATCAGTGGCTCAAGCGACCAGCGTTCATTCGGCCGTGTGATCCGTGCACCGGCCAGCCATACACCCTCCGGCCAGCAGCCTCGACCGATCGCCACCGCTTCCCGCAGCTCCCGAGGCTGCTCGAGATCCGCCACCACCGAGCGAATCGGCAGGTCCGTGCCGGAGAGATCCACCAAGGCCTGCAGCTGCTCCAGGCTTCGCACCAGCACCACCAAGCCTGGCTTGGTCTCGCTGAGGGGAGCGACAGCTGGTGGGCACATCTGAGCCAGCAGCTTCGTTGGGTCTGCCGTTTTGGTGGCTGCAGGGACAGGCCCTGAATCGGTGCTGCAGTCCGCTGTGGCCTCCAACTGCGCCAGCAGAGCCCTGCGCATTCGGTTCAGTTCCGCCACGGGCAGAAAAAGATCGCCCTCCAGTTCGATCTCCAAATACTGAAGCGACCAACCGGTTCCCCCCAGGCGTCCCAATTGCTGCTCAAGCCGTTCCCGGTCCAAGGGGCGCTGCGAAGCACTCTGGAGCGACATGGTGCTGCAGAGCTTCAGCTCAAATCCCTGGGGCTCCAGCACCTGCAACTCCAGCGGTGCGTCCAGCCGACCGGACACCCGCAGCGCCAGATCCCTGGACCGAACCTCCACCGTGCGACGGGCGGCACGCTGCCAACGTGACTGCCAATCGGGATCACTGGTGAGCCAAACCGAGGCGCCAGGTCTCAAGCCAGAGCCATCCACACGATCGGGCCCCAGGCGCAGCTTCCAGCGTTCGTCGCCCATCCGCTCACACGCCATGATCCGGCCACCGATCTCCCGAGGCGGCTGCAGAGGATCGGACGACAGTTGTTCCAGCACAAGGCCCTGCCCGGGATGCAGCTGTTCCCGGCTGCGCAGATGCAACCAACCACCCCGCTCCACCCGTAGCAACCGCCCCAGCAGCGGGCCCCGCTTCTTGCTCCAGCGGCCATGCACCAAACGGCGATGGTTCACCCCTTCCAGCCAGCCGGTGGAAAGGCCTCGGGAAAATGCCAGCTCAAGCTGGCGTTGCACCTGCGGCGCCGAAGCGGGGGTTTGATCCAGGCGCTGGCGATAGGCGTCGGTGACGGCAGCCACGTAGGCAGCGTCCTTCAGACGCCCCTCGATCTTGAGGCTGGCCACGCCGATGCGCTGCAACTCCGGCAGCAGCTCCCAAGCCGCCAGATCCTGGGGCGAGAGGAGATAGCGCTGGTCTTCAAGGGGGTGGGGTTGCCCATCCACCACCATTTCGTAGGGCAGGCGACAGGCCTGGGCACACTCACCTCGATTTGCACTGCGCTGCCCGAGGGATTCACTGGTCAGACATTGACCGGAATAGGCGACGCAAAGGGCGCCATGCACAAACACCTCTAACGGCATCGCAAGGTTCCGCTGAACCAGTTGTGTCTGCAGTCGCTCTAGATCACGCAGGGACAGCTCACGGGCCAGCACCACCCGCTGGCAACCAAGCGCCGCAGCCTGGGCAATCCCCGCGGCACTGGTGATCGACATCTGGGTTGAGCCATGCACACAGAGATTCGGCACCAGCCGCTGGGCCAGGCGACAGAGCCCCACGTCCTGGACGATCACCGCATCCACACCGGCTCGATCTGCAGCGATCAGCAACTGAGCCGCTGCCTCCAGTTCATCGCTGAACACCAACACGTTGAAGGTGAGGAATCCCTTCACCCCCCGCTGATGCAGCCACTGCATCACTTCAGGAAGGTCTTGCAGTCGGAAATTCTCAGCCCGCTGGCGGGCGTTGAAGGCATCAACGCCGAAATACACCGCATCGGCACCGGAGGCAGCGGCCGCCTTCATCGCAGCCCAGTCGCCGGCAGGTGACAGCAGTTCGGGAACGGTCAAGGGTCGCGCCTGGAGAACCGACTGGCCGGCTCGAACAAACGCAGCGCATCCGCATTGCCCTCGTAGCGCCAATGCCAGGGCTCGTACATCACACCCTGTTTGTTGCCCTCAGGGAAGGACAACACGAAGTGATATCTCGCCGCATGGTCCTGCAACCAGCGAAAGGCGGCGGTGTCTTGAAAGCTCTGGGAGAGGTTGGTCTCAGGGAAACGGCCATCGCCTAGATCGACGGCGTAACCCGTGCTGTGCTCGGAGTAGCCCGGTGGAGCTGACACCTGGGCTCGCTCTTCGGCGGTCTGGTTCCGTTCGGAGGCCACATCAAAGAAGATCGATTCCTGGAGGGCCAGGGAGCGGAATCCACTGAGCAGACGCAGATCGATCCCGTCAGCCAAGGCGGAACGCATCATCGTGTCGAGGGCCTCGGCGGCTTTCACATTCAGCTCGATCCCCGGTTCAAAGACGATGAGTTGATCAGCGTCAGCCTCTCCGTAGGGGAAGTGGCCCAGGAGTCGGCCATCGGCGTCAGGACGTTCGCGAAAGCCTGAAATCTCAAGGCTCTGCGTGGGCTGGCGCCGTGACAGCAGCGTGGGAACCAGCATCACCACAGCCAGGCTTCCGGCACAGACGAGAACAAGCCCGAACAGCAATCCAACTGCGCCATTTCCCTTGCGTTGACGCTGCTGCCGTGTTCGTCGAGCGACCGGAATGTCCTCCCGCTCGATGCGTCGCGCAGAGGAGGCCCGAACCAAGGCGCTGATGCGTGTTGTTTCGATCGTAAAGGCAGCAGCCAGCTCAACCCACAATGGTTGTTGTGACAGTGATAGCTTCACAAAACAATCCAGCGGAGACGGGCTGAGATGTTGCGAGTTGCGGTGATCGGCGGTGGCCCAAGTGGCTCATGTGCTGCCGAAATTCTGGCCAAGGCGGGAATTGAAACCTGGCTGTTCGAGCGCAAACTCGACAACGCCAAACCCTGTGGTGGAGCCATTCCGCTTTGCATGGTCGAAGAGTTCGACCTGCCCGACGAAATCATCGACCGCAAGGTCCGCAACATGAAGATGATCTCCCCTTCCAACCGGGAGGTGGACATCAAACTCGATCCCCTCGGTTACGACGAAAACGCCTACATCGGCATGTGCCGTCGTGAGGTGTTCGATGCCTTCCTACGCAACCGCGCCGCCGATCTGGGCACAACTCTGATCAACGGTCTGGTGCAGAAGATCGACACCGGTGCAGACCGTCAGGGCCCTTACACCATTCATTACGCCGACTACAGCGGTGGTGGCCCTACCGGTGAGCAGAAGACTCTGGCTGTGGATCTGATCATTGGTGCCGATGGCGCCAATTCCCGGGTGGCGAAAGCCATGGACGCCGGGGATTACAACGTGGCCATCGCCTTCCAGGAACGGATCAAGCTTCCTGCTGAGGAGATGACCTACTACGAAGATTTGGCTGAGATGTACGTCGGAACAGACGTCTCCCCCGACTTCTACGCCTGGGTGTTCCCCAAATACGACCACGTGGCCGTGGGAACGGGAACCATGCAGCAGAACCAGAGCCTGATCAAGGGTCTGCAAAGGGGCATTCGTGAGCGGGCCAACAAGCGTCTGTTCCAGGGCGAAGTGATCAAGGTGGAAGCCCACCCGATTCCTGAGCACCCCCGTCCGCGCCGGGTTGTTGGCCGTATGGCGCTGGTGGGCGATGCAGCGGGCTACGTCACCAAAAGCTCCGGGGAAGGCATTTATTTCGCTGCCAAGAGCGGCCGGATGTGTGCCGAAGCGATTGTGGAAATTTCCAACAACGGCGCCTCCATCCCCACCGAAAAGCAGATCAAGTCGACCTACCTCAAGCGCTGGGACCGCAAATACGGTGCCACCTATGCGGTGCTCGACATCCTGCAGCGGATCTTCTATCGCAACGACGCTGCCCGGGAAGCCTTTGTCGAGATGTGCGACGACAAGGACGTGCAGAAGCTGACGTTTGACAGCTACCTGTACAAACGGGTGGTGATGATGAACCCCTGGCAGCAAATCAAGCTCACCCTCCGCACCCTGGGCAGCCTGATCCGGGGCGAGGCTCTGGCTCCATCCGTCTACAACCCTGTTCCTTCGGCCGTTGGCCGTTCCGACGGTGATTTCCTGGCCGAGGAAGCGGCCCAGCAGATCAAGGCTCAGGCTGGCGAATCCAAGGAGGGGAACTCCAAAGGTTCCGAGTCGAAAGAAAAGGCCGGCGTCTCCTGAGGGAGGCCGGCCCTCAACAGCACTTCAACATCAATGACAATGCTGCTGGTCAGTTGCCCGACTCGATCGCCTTGCCAGCGGCATCCTTGATCCGCTCAATCCCCTGCTCAATGTTCTTGGCGGGGGATGTTTCTTTCTTGGTCGTCGACCAGACGTTGGCGGCGTAAACGGCGGCAGCAGCCAAGATCAGCGCCACAATCACGCTGCCCAGACCATTTCCTCCCTGGCGGATCACCACAGGCTGCTGGGTGGTGGTCGTCTGTTGATCAGACTGCGGCTCAAGCGGCTGGCCCCTGCTTAGCCGCAGAGGCCAGGGCTGCCTTCATTTGGATTGAATCGATTCAAATTCGGCCAAGACCGAAGCCTGATTGCGCAGGACCGCCAACAGGTTGAGGCGATTGAGCCTCAACGCGGCATCGTCGACCATCACCATCACGCTGGTGTCACCATCAAAGAAGGCCTGGAGCGCCGGGGTTGCCGCGACGAGGGCATCGGCAAGGGCCTGATAAGACCGCCGCTGAGCCAATGGCTGTAGCTGCTCGAGAGCTGCGAACAGATCCTTCTCACTGGCGGACTCGAACCGTTCGGCCTCAACCACATCGCCGGCCACAAGCTGATCGCGTGCCAGATCACCTTTTTCGGCAAGCTTCGCTGCCCGCTGCACCACCGCCTGGACGGCATCCAGCTGACCGCTGTCCCGAAGGTCACGCAACAGTTGAATCCGCTGCTTGACATCCAGGGGATCACTGAGCAGACGCTGACTGGATACAGCATCACCAGCCACAGCCTGCACCAGATCAGGCGCAAAGCCGTCGTCTTCCAGTTGAGACACGATCCGCTGCCGCATCAGCTGACAGAGGTCGTTATGCAGTTGGCTGGCATCCACCGCAAAGGCCGGGAAGAGAGCAGCCCACTCCTCCACGGCGTGGCTGAGGAAGGCCATGAGGTCTAGGCGCCAGGCCAGGCCCCAGAGAATCTGCACAACACCATTGCCGGCCCGCCGCAGGGCATAGGGGTCGGAGGATCCGGTTGGTCGCTCTCCCTTGGCAAAGATGCTGAGCAGCAGCTCGAGCCGTTCCGCCAAGGCCACAACGGCTCCCGCGGGGGTTGCGGGCAGAGCATCACCGGCTCCCCGAGGCAGATAGTGCTCCACCACAGCGAGAGCAACATCGCGGGGTTCTCCCTCCTCCAGGAGGTATTTGCCTCCCATCAGGCCCTGAAGTTCAGGGAACTCACCCACCATCTGGCTGACCAGATCGTTCTTGCAGAAATGAGCGGCACGCTGGGCCGCATCCACCACACTCTGATCCAGACCGAGTTGCTTCAACAGCAGGCCCGTGAGCCGCTCGATTCGCTCGGAGCGGTCCAGAAGACTTCCCAGGCCTTCGGCGAAGGTGACACGGTCGAGGGCTTCACGCCGGGATTCGCTGGACTGACGCCGGTCAACATCGAGGAAAAATTCGGCATCCGCCAGGCGAGCGCCAAGCACGCGTTCATTGCCGCGAACAATCAAGGACGACGCCGGGGCCAGGCCATTGCCCACCAAAAGGAACTGGGGCCGAAGCACAGCCTCAGCGGTGAGTCGGAGCGGATCAGCTTCCAGACCAGGCACCTGCAGCGGCACATAACGCTGGTGGGCCTGCATCACCGTGCTGATCACCTCCGGAGGAAGCTGCAGGAACCGCTCAGCAATGGTTCCCTCGAGAATCCTGGGGTCTTCAACCAGGTCCACCAGTTCCTCAAACAGCGACTCCGGACAGTCGGGAGTTCCGTTGGCGGCCTGTGCCGACTGGTCCAGGCTGGTGCGAATTCGTTTGGCCCGATCCGCACGATCGACAACAACGCCAGCTGCGGCAAGGGTCTCTCCAAACTGCTCCGCTGATGCGATGGAGAGGGGCTCGTCTCCATGGAGACGGTGGGCACGGCTGAAACGATCGCTGCGGACCTCAGGGTCAGCGCCGCCCAGCACCACCGGGATCACCTCTGAACCCTTCAGCGCCAGCAGCCAGCGGATGGGGCGGCTGAAGCGCTGGGCTCCGGTGCCCCAGCGCATGAAACGCCGGCCCTGCAATGCATCAATCCATTGGGGGATCAGCCCCTGGAGCAGTTCAACGCAGGCTTGACCGGGGGTGAGCACGGTTGCGAAGACACAAGGCCCCTTGGGAGTGTCACGCTGCTCAAGAGCTGAGGGATCAACCCCGCAGCGCTTGGCGAAACCGATCGCCGCTGGCCCTGGGATGCCGTCCTTAAAAGCCTGAGCCACGGGAGGGCCCTTGCGGTCTTCCTCAAGATCGGGTTGGCGGTCCTCCAGATCAGCAACGGAGACCACCAGACGCCGGGGGGTGCCGAACACCGACACCGCTCCATGGCGAAGCCTTGCCTCACGCAGATCACGGCTCACCCGTTGCTGCAGCTGGTCAAGCGCTTGCCTGACAAAATCGGCAGGAAGCTCCTCGGTGCCGATTTCCAGAAGAAAGGTTGCCGTCACGCCAAGGTCAGAGCCGGAAGCGACTGTATTGGAAGCCGTTTCGCTACGTTCAAATCAAGAAATCCTTTTCGGGGTGGGGGAAGGCTCCTTGGCAGTGGCGGAAACAGGAACTCAATCGCTGTCCAAGGCGGAGCAGCGCAAGCTGGACAGCGACCATCTACGCGACCCGTTGTTGAGCGAGCTCAGCAACGACGATGTTCGCTTCACGGAAGATGCCGTTCAACTGCTGAAGTTTCACGGCAGCTACCAACAGCACCACCGCGAACTGCGCAAGACAGACAAGGTTCGCAGCTGGCAGATGATGCTGCGGCTGCGCAGTCCGGGCGGACGCATCCCTGCCCGACTGTTCCTCGCACTCGATGATCTCTCCAACCGCCTTGGGGACGGAACTCTGCGGGCCACCACCCGTCAGGCCTTCCAGATGCACGGCATCGCCAAAGCCGACCTGAAAGAGGTGATCGGCACCATCGTTCGCAACATGGGCTCGACCCTGGCGGCCTGCGGGGACATCAACCGCAATGTGATGGCACCACCAGCTCCTTTTGAGAAAGGCGGCTATCCCGTGGCACGGCGCCTGGCCGATGAAATTGCTGATCTGCTCAGCCCCGAAGCGGCCGAGGGGGCCTATCTGGACCTCTGGGTGGATGGTGACCTGAGTTATCGCTTCAAGCCCAGCCGAGCCGTTCAGAAGGCCAGAAAGCGCCAGAGCGAGGGCGGCGTTTTTTCCGGAAGCACTGAGGAACCTCTCTACGGAGACACCTACCTACCCAGGAAATTCAAGGTGGCCGTCACCGTGCCGGGGGACAACTCTGTTGACCTGCTCACCCAGGACATCGGCCTGGTGGCCTTCACCGACCCCTCCGGCGATCTGCGGGGCTGCAACGTCTACGTGGGCGGTGGCATGGGCCGCACCCACAACAAAGAGGAGACCTTCGCCCGCACGGCCGATCCTTTGGGTTACGTCGATGCTGCCGACGTTCTGGATGTGGTTCAGGCGATCCTGGCGCTGCAACGGGATCACGGTGATCGGGAGGTGCGCAAGCACGCCCGCATGAAGTATCTGCTGCACGACAAGGGAATCCAGTGGTTCCGCGACACCCTGTGCGCGACCTACTTCAAGGGAAGCCTCAAGGGGCTGCGCAATGAGCCCAAGGCCAAACTTTTGGACTATCTCGGCTGGCATCGCCAGAAGGCAGGGATGTGGTTCGTGGGACTTCCCCTGCTCTGTGGCCGCCTGAACGGAGATCTCAAGGCAGGGCTGAGGGAGCTGGTAGAGACCTACCAGCTGGAGATTCGCCTCACCGCCAACCAAGACCTGCTGCTGTGCAACATCGGCACCTCCCAGCGAACCAGCATTCGAACCCAGCTGGAAGCCCTCGGGTTTGAGATACCTGAAGCTCCAGCACCTCTGGCCAGGCATGCCATCGCCTGCCCAGCTCTACCCACCTGCGGGCTCGCCATCACCGAATCTGAGCGCATCCTTCCGGATGTTCTGGATCGCCTCGATGCCCAGCTGCGACGGCTCGAGATTGAGAAGTCCCTGCTGGTGAGGATGACCGGCTGCCCCAACGGCTGTGCCCGCCCCTATATGGCGGAGCTGGGCTTGGTGGGCAACGGTGTTAACCAGTACCAGCTGTGGCTCGGCGGCACCCCCAATCTCCAGCGTCTGGCCCGCCCTTACCTGGAAAAACTGCCCTTGGATGATCTGGAGACAACCCTTGAACCGCTCCTCCTCAGCTGGAAAGCCGCCGGTGGACGTCGCAGCTTCGGGGACCACATCGAGAAGCTGGGTGATCAGGAAGTGAGCGCGCTGTTGACGGCCTCGGCGTAGACCGCCACAGCTGCACCTTTTCGCCAGGCCCAGAGCTGATCACCGAACGAGTAGTGCCACCACTCGTTCGGATGCTGGGCAAAGCCGGCTGCTCCCATCACTTCAGCCAGCAACTGCCGGCGTTGATGCCAGCACCGAGCTTCGGAATCCTCCCGACCGGCGTAGTGCTGCGGTTCAGACACCGCACCAATGGCATCAATCTCTCCCCCCATGGCCAGCGGCGTTCCATCGCTGCTGCTGAGGGTGAGATCAACAGCCGCACCGGTGCTGTGGGGAGGCGGGGTCGCAGGATCCCTACTGGGAGCAGCCCAGAAGCGCCCCACATCGGCTACCACCTGTTCGAAGGCGTGCCCTGAGCGCACTTCCACGCCGCGTTCACAGCAGAGTTCCACAATGCTGTGGTCCACCATGAAGGCTTGCACGGCGATCGGCCGCCAGGCATCAAAAATGCTCAAACGCAGGCGAGGATCGTGCTCGACCAGCTGCTGCTGTGCATCAAGCAGGCGCTGAACGACCCCCAGGCGCAATTGAAAGGGATTCCCCGACGTCCCATAGGGCGCCCCCAGCGCCATGTACGGGTGAGGTTCCATCCGCAATAAAGCGGGAGGCAGCGCTTGCAAAGGCTCGCCGCAATCTTCGATCGGAATCGGACTCCAGGGGCGCATCGAATCGCGGCAACGGGATGGATCAGTTCAAGGGGGTGCCACCGCTGAGGCGACGCTGCTGGGCCTCCAGGGTCTCGCGCAGCAACGGGTGCTGCTCAAGCTCAGGATCGTTGTTTAACAGCTCCTGGGCGGCTGTTCGTGCGTCCTCCAGCACAGCACCATCATCGGCAAGGCTGGCCAGGGCCAGATCAGGCAGGCCCGATTGTCGGGTTCCCAGCACCTGGCCAGGCCCCCGCAAGCGCAGATCCATCTCGGCGATCTCGAAGCCATCGGTGGAGCGCACCAGCACATCAAGACGCTGCCGGGCCAGGGGATTGGAGCTGCCATTGATCAACAGGCAATGGGAGGCAGCGGCGCCACGGCCAACGCGTCCCCGCAACTGATGCAGCTGCGCCAGGCCGAAACGTTCGGCATGGTCGATCACCATCACGCTGGCTTCGGGCACGTCCACGCCCACTTCCACCACCGTGGTCGAGACCAGCACCTGAGTCGTGCCAGCAGCGAAATCGGTCAGCACCGCCTGCTTTTCAGCACTGGAGAGACGGCCATGCAGCAAACCAACGGCCAGATCTGGGAACACCTCCGAGGCCAATTCAGCGTGAACTTCAACGGCTGAGCGAAGCTCGAGCTTTTCAGACTCGTCCACCAGAGGCAGAACGACATAGGCCCGCTGGCCCAGCTGCACCTCCTCGCGGATCAACTCATAGGCCTTCTCCCGCTTAGCGGCCGTGAGCATGCGGGTGCGGATCGGTGTTCGCCCTGGCGGCAATTCATCGATCTGGCTGACATCGAGATCCCCATGCATCGAAAGCGCCAGGGTCCGAGGGATCGGTGTTGCCGTCATGGTGAGCAGATGGGGCTGCAAGCCCTTGTTGAGCAGGCGATCCCGTTGATGCACACCGAAACGGTGCTGTTCATCCACCACCACCAGCCCCAGGCGGTTGAAAACGACAGGATCCTCGAGCAAGGCATGGGTGCCCACCAGCACCTTCAGCGAACCGTTGGCCAGGTCATCCAGCAGCTCCCGACGACGGGGCCGCGGCGTGGATCCCGTCAGCAAGGCGACGCTCACATGGAGCTGCGGCAGCCAATGACAGAGGTTGCGGTAATGCTGCTCGGCTAACACCTCCGTGGGGGCCATCAGGGCCCCCTGCCAGCCCGAGGCAATGGTGCTGAGCAACGCTGCAATGGCAACCACCGTTTTGCCCGAACCCACGTCCCCCTGCACCAGACGGGCCATGGGTTCGCTGCGCGCCAGATCGGCTTCGATCTCCTGAAACACCCGTTGTTGGGCTGCGGTAAAGCGAAAGGGGAGAAGATCCATGAACTCCCCCACCAGCCCATTGGCACTTGATTGGAGATCCAGGTCCGGGCCCGTCCGGGAGCGCAGCACCTGGCGTCGGCGCAAAAGACCGAGCTGCAGGAGCAGAAACTCATCGAACACCAGCCGGCGCCGTCCCCGATCGAGGATTTCGCGGTCCTTGGGCGCATGCAGGGTCTGCAGGGCCTCAGACAGTGCCGGCAGCTGGAATTGCCGCTGCATCGCGGCGGGGAGAGGATCAGGCCACGATGCCGCGAGGGGCAGGACCTGATCGATCAGGCTGCGGAACCGATCCGCGCCAACCCCTTCGGTGAGGGGATACACCGGGAGAAGCCGGCCGATGCTGGGGGATTTCACCGGAGACGAGGGGCTGTCCAGCACCTCAATCAACGGATCCTGAAAGGTGATGCCGTAGGGGCCGTCTTTCACCAGACCACTGACGGCCACGGTGGCACCAACGGGGTAGAGACGCTGCTGGCCTTTGAGGTAAGCCGGAGAACTGAAGCGTTTGCCCGCCAGGAAACGGCTCACCTTCAGGCGACCGGTCGGGTCCTGCAGCTGGAGCTCAATGATGGCGAGGTTGGTGTTCCGTGGGCTGACGAATCCGTTGCAACGGCGAATCGTGGCGACGATCGTGGCTGTTTCCCCCGACACAAGCGCCTCAATGCGGCGCATCGCGGAGTAATCGACATGATCACGGGGGTAATAGCGGAGCAGGTCACGCACCAGAAGTAGGCCGATCGAAGCCAGCCGTGCCGCGAATTTCGGACCCACACCACGGATCTGGGTGATGGGACTATCGAGCTGCAGTGGTGAGCTGGCACGCTGCTGGGGAGACGCCTGAACCTTCAGACGTGGCGGTGCCATCGGCGCCGAGGGTTCCAGGCGATGGCGCAGCTCATGCAGCCACTGACGGGCATCGGTGACCAAGCGACGGCGGGCCGGATCGGCGAGCTCCGGATAGTCGGCAAAACTGGAGCTGAGCTTGGACATGCGTTCACTGACCCCCCGGGGGAAGGGAACGGCCGGAGGCGCTGCGAGTTGCTGCTGCAGAAAGGCGTGAAAGCGCTGCTGGCGACCCTGCAGATTCTGAAAACCACGGTCGGCCTCCAACCCCAGCGAGCGCTGAAGGGGAAGCATCCAGGTGAGGAGCAGCGACAGCTGCTCGCTGGTCAGTCCCCGCTCAGCTGCTGCGTTGAATCCGATGGGGTCTGCCAATGGGTCCGGGCCTCACGATCCAGGGAGCGACGCTGCCAATGACGCTGCTGCTGCACCATTGTGAGCAGAGCATGGTGGTGAGCGCGCAATCGTTTGCGGCACTGACGCAGACGTGGGCTGTCGAACTCCAGGTCGTTGCTGCGTAACAGCACACAGAGCACGTCCATGCCCTGGTCGAGCTCACCGACGGCCAGAGGGAGGCGCAGGCGAAGCACGTTCGTGGCGGTTGGCTGCGTTTCGACCTGTCCCTTCAGGACAGCATCCAGAAGGCTTATGGGAAGAAGGGTCTGGGCCAGTCCTGACCGCAGCATCTGCACATTCACCGCATGGGACAGGTTGCGAAGGCGTCGCTCAAGCGCCTGATCCATGGCCTGGATCCAGTGCAACAGCGCATCCGGTTCATTCGGAAGAAAGTGGTCGTTGCCGTCCACCGAAGGATCAAGAGCGGCACCAGGATCAAGGGGCTGTTGGGCCTGCTGCATCGCATCACCGGCCAGCTCGAACAGTGAGCGGAGCACATCCAAATCACCCGAGGATTTGTTGTCTGCGGGTTCAGGGACGGGTTCTTTAACGGGATCCGGGGAAGCGGTCCTCGGGGGGGATTCAAGCGGTGAAGCCAAGCTCAACTGAATGGATCCGCTCGGTTCATCCCGTGGGAGCTCAGAGGTGGGTGGCTCGGGTTCAGGCGCACTCTCCTGGGACTGGCGACTGAGCTTCTGCAGCATGCTTCTGCTGGCATGGGCCTGCTGGCGCCGTTGCTCCTGCTGCATCTGCCCCACCAGCTGCATCAGCTGCTCAACTGTGAGCAGAACACTGCAGCGGTCGATCAGGTCTGTGACCGCTGCATGGAAATTCTGACGGGTCGACTCCGGCAGTCGACCAAAACGGGAGGGATCAACCTCACCGAGAAGATTGAACAGGGCCTGACGGGTGGCGACTTCCAGCAGTTCCCGCAGCACCTGAAGATAGAGAGCCTGCTCCCTGTACAGGGCGATGGCCCGCAGCCGGCACAACCGTTGAAGGCGTGCCAGCTGTTCTGACGGGTCGTAAGCAGGCCTGACGTCCGGGTCGGACAAGGGAATCAGCCGGCGTTCTGCATGGACGCCACTTCAGCAGCGAAATCGTTCTCTTCCACCTCGATGCCCTCGCCCAGGGTGTAACGGGTGAAGCGACGAACTTTCACGTTCTCGCCGATCTTGCCAGCGGTTTGCTTGACGAGGTCAGCAACGGTGATGGAGCTGTCCTTGATGAAGGGCTGCTCCATGAGGGCGAGTTCCTTGAGGCGCTTGCCGATACGGCCCTCAACGATCTTTTCCTTCATCTGCTCAGGCTTGCCCTCGAGATCGTCACGACCCATCTCGATCGCCTTTTCCCGCTCACGGATCTCATCGGGAATCTCGTCGGTGGTGACGTACTCAACGTTGGGGCATGCCGCCACCTGCATGGAGACATCACGCAGCAGCGACTGGAACATGTCGCCCCGGGCCACGAAGTCGGTTTCGCAGTTCACCTCAACCAGCACACCCACGCGGGCACCGGTGTGGATGTAGCTGCCGATGGCACCCTCGGCGGCGGTGCGGCCGGATTTCTTTTCAGCGCTGGCGATGCCTTTCTGGCGAAGCCACTCAACGGCCTTGTTGGCATCGCCTTCCGTGGCGGCCAGGGCCTTTTTGCAATCCATCATCCCCGCGCCGGTCTTGTCGCGCAGTTCTTTGACAAGCTTGGCGGATACGGCAGCAGCCATCGGTCGGAGCAGTGAGAAGGGAAATTGAGTCGCCGCCGATTCCCTGATTGGAATCAACGGCGTGAACTTAGCGGTGAGAGGAGATCAGCCTTCGCTGTCGCCACCACGCTGATCGTTGGAACCGTGGCGGCCCTCATTGATCGCATCGGCCAGACGGCCCAGGATCAGTTGCACAGAACGAACGGCGTCGTCGTTGCAGGGAATCGGCACCTCACAGAGGTCCGGATCACAGTTGGTGTCCAGCATGGAAACCAGGGGGATGTCGAGCTTGCGGGCTTCGAGCACCGCATTCGACTCACGACGCTGGTCCACCAGGACCACAACATCGGGAAGGCGACGCATGTTCTTGAGGCCACCCAGATACTTCTGGAGACGCTCGAGTTCGCGACGCAGCACCGCACCTTCCTTCTTGGGGCGCATGGCGATGGCGCCGCTGGACTCCATCCGCTCAAGATCCTTGAGACGGTCGATCCGCGCCTTCATGGTGGTCCAGTTGGTGAGCATGCCGCCCAACCAGCGCTGGTTCACGTAGGAGGCTCCGCAGCGGGCGGCTTCCAGCGCCACAACTTCAGAGGCTTGCTTCTTGGTGCCAACGAAAAGGAAACGCTTGCCACTACGTGCCGCAGAACGGGTCCACTTGTAGGCGTTGTTCATGCAGACGGCGGTCTGCACGAGGTCGATGATGTGAACGCCGTTGCGCGCGCAGTAGATGTAGCGCGACATCTTGGGGTTCCAACGACGGGTCTGGTGCCCAAAGTGGGCACCAGCCTCCATCATCTCGGCGAGGGTGACGACAGCCATGGTTTGAGGGTTTCGGGTTCGCCTCCACCTGCCAGGGACCAGAACAACCAGCAGGAGCTGGTCTCACGGTGCACCCGAAACGGGCAGGTGTGCGGAGTGAAAGGACCTTTAGAAGGTATCAAAACGTTGATCAGCGAAGCCCTGCCGCTCTGGCTTCACGGAACAGGGCACGCACACCGATGCAATTGAGGGGCAAACGAAGCAGCTCCATCGCCGTTCCGGGATAGCCATGCCGGATCAGCCAACGGAGCAGCGGGCGAAGGCTGGAGGGATTGATCAGCCCACCGAGGGTGAGCACTTCCCAAAGGATGCGATGGAACCAGGTGAACTGGATGATCAAGCGCACCCGCCTGGTGGGATGTTTGCGGTAAAAAACAAGCCCCATACGGGCCCGTTCACCCTCCACTTCCACAAGTCGGGGAATCTGGTCGAGACTCAGGGCGGGGTGCCAGTGATAACCGACAGCGTCCGGGCACTTCACCAACTCAACCCCCATCCGCCGCAGACGCTCACCCAGTTCCAGGTCCTCCCAGCCGTAGAGGCGGAAACCGGTGTCAAACAGGCCTGAGCGCTCCAGCACCTCCCGATCGATGGCCACATTGCCGGTGGCGAAATAAGCCCAGGACAAGTCTCGTAATTTGTGGCGCTCCGAGCAGGGTGCTTCGAAGTTGGAGGTGTTGATGACAGCGCCATAGGTGAAACAGAGCCGATCACCGCGCCGTTGCCAGCACTGCTGCAACGCCCGTGCATGGGTGGCCAGAAAGGTTTCTGTGACCACCAGATCGCTGTCGATGAAGACGATCACATCGCCACGGGCGTGATCCACACCACGGTTCCGGCCCTCGGCAGGACCACCGTGCTCCTGCTCGATCAGACGCACATGGGGAAAACGCTGAGACTGCTCGATCAGCCATGACGGCGTTCCATCAGTGGAACCGTCGTCAACCACAACAACCTCGTAGTCCTGAAGAGCTCCAGCAAGCTGCTGGTCTTCCAGTGCCGAGAGGCATTTCTCGAGGATCGGACGTCGGTTGTAGGTCGGAATAACGACGCTGACGAACATCGCGACAGCCGATGCAAATGGCCACCCACCCTACGAACAACAAAAAAGGGGCCCGCAGGCCCCCTTTTTTATGGATGGTCTGATCCGTTGATCAGTCGGCGGCACCACCGTTGTTGGCGGTTCCGGTCACACCGTTACCAGCGCCTTCACCACGGCCATCGTTCCGCATCTTGCGCTTCTTGAACTTGCGGGCGTAGGCGCGGTTCCGCTCCTGCTTTTCTTTCTTCAGGTTTCTGCGCTTGGCCATGCGGAACTGCGGGCTCTGATGTCAACTTTCATCGTACTAAACAGCATTCTTTAATCGCCCGTCCTCCATCTGAAGCAGGCGATCGGCCACATCAACGATGCGCGGGTCATGGGTCACCATCAGCACCGCGCAGGATTGTTCACGGGCGAGTCGGCGAAGCAGCTCCACCACCTCCCGGCCCGTACGGCTGTCCAGGGCAGCGGTGGGTTCGTCAGCCAGGAGAAGGCGGGGGTTTGCGGCAAGGGCACGGGCAATGGCGACCCGCTGCTTCTGTCCACCGGACAAGTCATGGGGGACTTTGGCCATGTGGTCCTCCAGGCCAACGGCACGGAGCCACTGACGAGCCTCATCCCGGCGCGCCCTGTAACTGAGATCAGGCAGAAGATCGGCTCCCATCTGCACGTTCTGTTCAGCCGTGAGGCAGCGCAGAAGGTTGTGCCCCTGAAAAATCATTCCGATGCGCCGGCGCACCTGCTGGCGGCGCCGACGGCCTGCACCATGCAGGGACTCACCAAGCACCGACACCTCACCCTGCTGAACCGTCCGCAAGGCGCCGATCAAGGTGAGCAGTGTCGTCTTGCCACAGCCCGAAGGACCGGTCAGCAACACCACTTCGCCCGGCTCGATGCTGAAGCTGATGTTCTGAAGAACCGCGCGGCGCATCTCCCCTTGGCCGAAAGCGTGGGAGAGGTTGTCGACAACAACAGCTGCCATCAGAAGATCTCCGCAGGGTCTGCATCGATGAGACGACGCATGGCCAGGAACGACGACAACATGCACATCACCAGGATCATCACCAGAACGGTCAACGCCCGGGACAGATCCATGCCGACGGGCAGCTTGGTGGCGTCACGAACGAACCAGTACAGCCCCTGACCGGCCATGTAGGCGGGGACGTACCCCATCGCCGCCAGATAGAAGCCCTCACGAACCACCACTCCCAACAGATGGCTGAGGCGATAGCCCATGGCCATCAAAGTGGCGTACTCCGGCAGGTGATCACTCACATCGGTGTACAGCACCTGATACACGATCACGCAGCCCACCACGAAGCCCATGGCGGCGCCGAGCGTGAAGATGAAACCGATGGAGGTGCTGCTCTTCCAATAGTTCTGCTCGAAATCGATGAAGCCCTGCTTGGTCAGCACCGAAACATCCTTGGGCAGTCGCTGTCTCAATCGGGACACCACCTGCTCAGGATCCGCGCCGGGCTTCAACCGCACCAGACCCACTTCGATCGCCCCAGGCGGCTTCTGAGGCATCAGATCTAGGAACGTCTCCGTGCTCGTGAGCAGGTTGCCGTCGGCACCGAAGCTGGTGCCCAGGCTCACCAGACCCGCCACCCGGACGCGGTTGCCAGCGATCTCGGTTTCCACCACACGGCCATCGCGATACCAATCGGCAATCGGTCCGAATTCAGGACGTGACAGCTGATCGAAGAGGATCCGCCCCTTCTGCTTGAGAGCGTCAGTTTTCTCAGCCAGGGAGGGATCGACAAAAAAGGGGTCGTCGGGATTGAAACCCAAGGCCAGGATCGACCGGTTGCGCCGCGTTTCCGGGTTCCGCCACAGCATCAGCCCCCAATGCACCGGGGTCACTCCATCGACGTCTGGATCAGCCAGGGTCTGAACCAACCGCCGCCTTGGAAAGGCCTCCATGCTCACGGAGCTGGCAGAGCGGGGACTGATCAGAACAACATCAGCATCGAACAGCCGGTGCGCTGTGACGCTGGCGTCAAAGAGGCCATCACGGAATCCAAGCTGCATGAACATCAGAATTCCCGCGAAACTGATGCCAGCAAGCGCCACCAGCAAGCGAACGGGCTGGCGCGTCAGCAACAGCCAGGAGAGGGGAATCCGACGCCCCCGCCAGAACCGGTTCATGGATCGAAGCGGGCGATCACCTTCAAACCCGCCAGACGACTGACCTTGGCGGCATCTTCAGGGTTCAGCACCACATCAACCATCACAACGCGGGCGTCTGCATCGCCGGTGGGATCGGTGGAGAGAACAGACCGTTGTTCCACCTGCGGGCTGATGCGCAGGACGCGCCCGACGAGTTCACCTCGGAAACCACCGTTCTCGCTGATGAGGCGCACGGACTGGTCGAGGCGGATCAGGGAGATGTCTGATTCGTAGACCTCGATGCTGGCCTGCATCGCCTGATTGGCCCCCACATCCATCACCCCCTCTGCACCAGGGCGCTCGCCTGCACGGGCATGCAGCTTGAGCACAACACCATCAAGGGGCGAGATCAGCTGACTGAGCACGAGGTCGGCCTGAAGCCCTTTGCGCTCCGCCAGGACCTGATCCCGCTGTCCCTGAAGACGAACCAGCTCTTCACGCTTGTTGTCCACCAGAGTCAATTCGGCCGCACCCCAATCGGCGGCTCTGCTGAAGCGCTCTACCTCAAGGGCCTGAAGCTGTATCTCCTGATCGAGGCTGCGCAGCTGCGCATCGACGCGCTCCAGATCAGCGAGCAGTCCATCCCGGTGATCGAAGGACGCCAACACCTGGCCGGTCTTGATCAGATCACCCTCATTCACATTGAGGGCTGCCACCCGGGGTGTCCCCGCCATCCCCGCATTGGGAGCCGCCAGATTGCGGATGTCCCCGGCGGGCTCCAGCTGCCCCAGGGCCGCGACCGCTTCGGGACGAACCGTGGTTGCAGGCGTCGGTTCAACCGGCTTGGGTTCGGGCGTCGGCCGCAGCAACCAGCCGCCGATGACCGCAATGACCAAACTTCCAGCCAGAACAGACCAGCGCTTGGGGGTCATCAGAGTTCCGGAGGGTTGTCGAACAGAAGCATGTCGATGTAGCGATCGGCCCAGGCTGAATCGAAGGCCTTCTCGAGCACGCGGCGGGTCTTGTCGTTGCGTTTCTGCTGAAGGCAATAGTTCAACTGACCCTCGTACCGGCGGACTGTAGTGAGAGCCGTGGACGGTTCGGGAGTCGCCTCGATCACGCTGGTGGCCATCACCTGCAGGTAATGGCTCACCACTTCCTGAAAGGCTGCTTCCTCGTCAGCACCATCGGGGCGGATGAAGCACACCTTGTTCGAGAAGATGGCAGATCCCCAGGCCGGCAGCTCCCGAACCTGACGGAACGCCGGCCATGGCCTGGCCTCAAGCCGCTGGATCAGCTGCTCCGGCAAGGCATCGGAGGTGGGGGACAGATCGACGATCGCGGCGGAGATGCCTGCAGGGCCGGCCACGATGTCGGCCCCGAAGATCGGCAGGTCGTAGTGGGGATCGGGGAACCAGACGCTGTGGAGGATCTGCAGGCCGTTGCCGAGTCGCGCAACCTCCAGATGAAGTTTGCGAAGGCCGATGCAGCGAAAAAGCTCGTTGCCGATCGATAGGCCCTCGCCATCGAGTTGCCCCTGGATGAAGCGCAAATCCTCATCGCAGGGGAGGATCTCCAATCCGGGCAATCCCGCCCAGGCACTACGGATCGACGCCGCCAAGGCCTGCACGAGGGGATGCTGTCCTGGCGGTGGCGCCAGCGGCTTGGGCTGCATCGAAGGGGCAGGCACAGAATGGAACTTTGCCACGCAGTTCTGAACCTTCCGTTCTCCGGTCCCCCACTGGACCATTGGACCCTCCCCAACGGAGTGCGCTGCGTGACGGCGGACATGCCGGATGCACCCCTGACCTGTCTCGATCTCTGGTGCCGTGCCGGCAGTGCCAGTGAGCAGCCAGGGGAAGAGGGCATGGCCCATTTCCTGGAGCACATGGTGTTCAAGGGAAGTGAGCGGCTGGCCGCAGGGGCATTCGATGAAGCCATCGAAGCTCTGGGGGGCAGCAGCAATGCCGCCACAGGCTTTGATGACGTTCACTTCCACGTGCTGACACCCCCGGATCGAGCCCGCGAAGCGTTGGATCTGTTGTTGGAACTGGTGTTGCAGCCAAGCCTCGAGCCTGACGGGTTCAACACGGAACGGGGGGTGGTGCTTGAAGAGATCGCTCAATACGCCGATCAACCCAACGAGCAGGTGCTGCAACTGCTGTTGAGCAAGGGCTGTGACCAGCACCCCTACGGCCGCCCCATCCTGGGTACCCCCCGCAGCCTGGAGGCCATGACGCCCGGGGCCATGCGGGCGTTTCATCAGCGGCAGTACCGCGGTTCCAACTGCTGCCTGGCGATGGCCGGGCCTTCGTCAGCGGAGCTGCGCAGTGCCCTGGGGTCCTCGGCTCTAGCGGACCTCCTGGATGCGCCTGAGCCCTCATCACCGTCATCGCCCCTGAGCGTGCGTCCTGGACGCGAAAGCGTTGTGGTGGACCGGCTCGAATCCGCCCGACTGCTGATGCTCTGGGAAGCTCCACGGGCCCAGGATCAAACAGGCGTGATGGCAGCTGATCTCGCCACAACCCTGCTGGGGGAAGGTCGACGCAGTCGTCTCGTGAACAGCTTGAGGGAGGAACTGCAGATCGTTGAAAGCGTGTCGATGGACCTCTCGGTTCTGGAGCAGGGAAGCCTGATCACGCTGGAGGTGATCTGTCCGGACGAGCATCTGGAGGCCGTGGAAAACGAGGTGAACCGGCAGCTGCGCGCCATGGCGGACGAGCTCGTCAGCGATCAGGAGCTGAAACGGGGCCAGCAGCTGGTGAGCAACGGACTGCGCTATGCCTTGGAATCGACGGGCCAGGTGTCTGGGCTCAGCGCCAGCCAGACCCTCTGGGACCGGCAGCAGGATCTGCTCCATCCTCTTGCTTTCCTGCCGCCATGGACGGCCGAGCGGCTTCGCTCAGACCTGTTTCCAAGGCTTCAACCCGAACAGGCGTTTGTGCTGACCGCCCAGGCCAAGACGAAAAACGGATGAGCAACCCCGAACTGCTGATCGAACCGGTCTCAAGCCCGGGGATTCTGGCCGCGAAACTGCTGCTTCCTTTCGGCAGCGCCGACGACCCTGCAGGAACACGGGGTGCCCATGACCTGCTGGCATCTCTGCTCAGCCGCGGTTGTGGACGACACAACCACGTTGACCTGGCGGACCTGGTTGAGGGATGCGGAGCAGGTTTGCGATGCGATGCCCAGGAAGATGCGCTCGTGCTGAGCCTGCGCTGCACGGTGGAAGACGCGCAGCAGCTTCTGCCCCTGCTGGCCCAGATGGTTCGTTCCCCTCGGCTTGAGCCTGGCCAGGTGGCCCTTGAACGTTCGCTCACGATTCAGGCCTTGCAACGGCAGCGGGAGGACCCCTTCCATTGCGCCACGACCGGATGGCGGCAGCTGACCTATGGCAACGGGGGCTATGGCCACGACCCGATGGGCATCGCTGAAGAGCTGGATGACCTGGATCGGGAGGCACTTCTTCCCCTGGCCGAGCGGCTACCGAGGGCATCGAGCGTTCTCGCCCTGGCGGGCAGCGTCCCACCGCAAATCATCGACACGATTGGCTCCCTTGAGGACTTTCGCGACTGGCCAGAAGGGAGCTGCAACGATCGCTCAGGCCGCCGTCCCCACGCCGAAGCGGTGGGATCCGAAACGATCCAGCTCGAAGCAATGGACACCGAACAAGTGGTTCTGATGCTTGGGCAGGCGACGCTGGGGCATGGACACCCGGATGAACTGGCGTTGCGACTGTTGCAGTGCCATCTGGGGGTGGGGATGTCGAGCCTGCTGTTCCAGCGCCTGCGGGAAGACCATGGCGTGGCCTACGACGTGGCCGCGCACTTCCCTGCCCTGGCAGGACCGGCGCCCTTTGTGCTGATGGCCTCGAGCGTGGAGGAGCGCTCAGAGCTCGCGCTGGACTTGCTGCTGAACATCTGGGACGAGCTGAGTGAGCAACCCCTCAGTGAGGCCGCACTCGAGCTCGCACGGGCCAAGTACATCGGTCAGCTCGCCCAGGGCCTGCAGACCTGCTCCCAACGGGCAGAGCGACGGGTTCAGCTGAAGGCCCAAGGGCTCCCCGACGATCATGACCAGCGCTGTGTGCGGGCTCTTGCGGAACTGACACCGACGGATGTGCTCCATGCCGCCCAACGTTGGCTGAGGGAACCACGACTCAGCCTGTGCGGAACCTCCGCTGCACTGAAGCAGCTCGAAAGGCGCTGGGATCGGCGGGACGCTGCTTAGTCCACCTCAGCGGCATCCACAGGATCCAGCCGATCGAGGGGGATCAGAAACGTGCCCCGGCGAAAACGCACAGCAACGGTGTCCATCGGATGAAGTGCAACCACCTCGCCCACTTCACCGGCGGCCACCAGATCCGGCGGTCGCAGCATCGGCATCGGATCCGCCGACTTGAGGTACGGAAGCTGCTGCGACAGGCGCAGCTGATCACCAATCGATACCGACATCTGAACTGGGCAGGATCTGCATTGTCGAGCAGGATGGGCCGAGTTGAGTGAGTGATGTGAGGGCTCTCGCCTCCTGGTGTGGTGCCCTGGCGGGTCTGCTAGCCATCCTCATCGGTGGTCTTGTGCCGGCCGCGTTGTTCCTGCCTGCTCCCGAGCCGATCCTTCTCCCTCTGCCGGTGACGTGGCAGGTGCCAGCGCTGCTTCTCTGCGCCATGGTCAGTGGCCCGCGTGCCGGCGTGATGGCCGCTGTTGGCTATCTGACCCTGGGATTGTTCAGTCTGCCGGTGTTCCATGGCGGTGGAGGGCTGAACTACGTGCTTGAACCGGGTTTCGGCTACCTCGCGGGCTTCGTGCCCGCAGCCTGGCTCACCGGTCGACTGGCGCAGCAGGACGGCATGGATGACCTGCCCAGACAGTCGCTCTGTGCCCTGGCAGGGCTGCTCGTTCTCCAGATCTGCGGGGTGCTGAATCTCGCCCTCGGGGCACTGCTGGGGCGATGGAGCCTTGATTTTCCCGAGCTGCTGATGCAGTTTTCAATCGGTCCGCTACCGGCTCAGATGCTGCTCTGCATCGGTGCAGGATTCCTTTCAATTGTGCTGCGTCGGTTGCTGATCATCGAGCCATGACGAGACCACTTCCACGTCGCTCAACCCTGCTGATTGCCCTTGTGATCGTGGTGGTGGATCAGCTGAGCAAGGCGGCGGCCTCGAGCGCTTTGCGAGAGGGTCAATCCCTACCCCTGCTGCCACATCTGCTCTCGCTGCAATTGGTGCACAACACCGGCGCGGCCTTCAGTGTTTTGCAGGGCTCCACTGCCCTGCTTGGGCTGCTCAGCTTGGGGGTGGGCATCGGGCTGATCCTCTGGATCTGGCATGAACGGGTGCTGCCGTTCTGGCAGGCCCTCGCCGCAGCAGCGCTTCTAGGCGGAACCGTGGGCAATGGGGTCGACCGTTGGCGTCTGGGCCACGTGGTTGATTTTCTGGCCCTCGAACCGATCGATTTCCCGATCTTCAACGGGGCGGATATCGCCATCAATCTCGCCGTGCTCTGCTTTGCCATCGACCTCTGGACCCGCCGGGGGGACAGCAGCCTCCGTGACAACAGCCTCCGTGACAACAGCCGTGGCTGAACCAAACTTGCCCTGAGGCTGGTGTGATGCAGGCATGAAACGCCAAACCCGGTTGCTGATCGGTCTCGCCGTTGCCTTTGTGGCACTCGTGCTGATCGGCGCTGCCGTTCAGACCATCCGCAGCCTGCTGTGGGATCTGAGTTACTTCCTACCTCCTTGGTTGCTCACGCCGGTGCTGCTGCTGGGGTTCGCGCTGGTGGCCACCCTGGCGGTGCAGGTGGGTTGGCCGATGTGGAAACGCCTGAAATCACGCCCAACCCAACACCCACGCCAAGCCACCCCGGCTCCACAGAACCGGCGGGATGCCGCGACCACCAGCCTCGGCCATGTGGATCGTCTGATCGAACGCATTCAGGACGACATCAGTCGCCGCAGCCTTCAGAACGAACGCGACCGGGTCGCCGAGGAACTGAAGCGAGGCGATCTGGTGGTTGTGGTGTTCGGCACTGGATCCAGTGGCAAGACATCGCTGATCCGTGCCCTGCTCAATGAAATGGTCGGCGATGTGGGAGCGCCCATGGGCGTGACCAAAACCAGCCGCGCCTACCGGCTGCGTTTGAAAGGCCTGGAGCGTGGTCTTCAGCTCGTGGACACCCCAGGAATCCTGGAAGCCGGAGACGAAGGACTCAGCCGGGAGGAAACAGCCCGTCGTCGGGCGGTTCGTGCCGATCTGTTGATCGTGGTGGTGGATGGGGACCTCAGAGCCTCGGAATACGCCGTCGTGACCTCGCTCGCCGGGCTCGGCAAGCGGCTGCTCCTGGTGCTGAACAAGCGGGATTTACGCGGAGTTGACGAGGAGAAAAGGCTCCTACAGGTGCTTCGCTCCCGTTGCCAGGGACAGCTCAACGCTGCTGATGTGGTGGCCTGCAGCGCCTCTCCTCAATCGATTCCTCAACCCGGCCGTCGCCCGCTGCAGCCGCTGCCTGACGTCAGCGATCTGCTGCAGCGCCTCGCCGTTGTGCTGCACGCCGAGGGGGAGGAATTGATTGCCGACAACATCCTTCTGCAGTGCCGATCCCTCGACAGCCGCGGGCGTGACCTGTTGAACGACCAGCGGTCTCGGGAAGCCAAACGCTGCATTGACCGCTACAGCTGGATGGGAGCGGGGATTGTCGCTGCCAATCCGCTGCCCGGGATGGATCTGTTGAGCACCGCAGCGGTGAATGCCCAGATGATCCTGGAGATGGCCAAGATCTATGGGGTCGAGATGTCCCGTGATCGTGCCAAGGATCTGGCCCTGTCCCTTGGACAGACCCTGGGCAAGTTGGGCATCGTCAAAGGTGCCATGAGCTTGCTGGGCACCAGCCTGAGCCTGAGCTTGCCCACTCTGGTGCTGGGGCAGGTGCTCCAGGGGGTGGTGACCGCATGGCTCACCCGAATCGCCGGAAGCAGTTTCATGCGCTACTTCGAACAGGACCAGGACTGGGGTGACGGTGGCATGCAGACCGTGGTTCAACAGGCCTTTGAGCTCAACCGGCGGGAACTCTCACTGCAGCGCTTTCTGGCCAGTGCCATGCGGCAAGTGGTTGAACCGCTTCAGCAGTCGGCGGCAGGACGTCTTCCGCCCCGGCCAGGGCCTCAGCAGGAGGGGGAAGCATCGGCCCCCGGGCATCCAGAACGGTGATCAGAAGCAGATAGAGCACACCAATCGCCACGGAGATCGCCCCGGTGACGATGGCAACCCAGCGTGAACCCTGCTGCTGTTCCGGCATCGAAGCGTCTCAAACGATGGCGATTGTGAACGATCAGGCTGGAGCCAGCGATTCATTCAGTCGTCCCGACATGTCGCTGAGGTGCTGAGCCGTGGTGTGGGGGTTTCCAAAAACCGCCTTGAGGCAGAAACGGTCGCCGTAGAACGGTCGCGACAGCATGTAGCCGTGAGACAGCAGCATTTGCCGGGTGTCTTCACTCCAACGGCCGGCTGCAGCAGCATCTCCATCTTTGGGATGAAAGGCCAGCAGGTGCAGGTCGCCCGCCAGCAACGTGAACTTCTCCGGGTCCAATTGGGCTGCGAAGGCGGTTCGCCGTTGCAAAGCTCCGCTGAGCGTTGCTTCGATGCCCGCCTCGCCCAACTGGCGTAGGCCCAGCCAAAGCTTGAGGATCTCCGCAGGTCGGGTGCCCTGCAAGCCGATCTCCCCGCCGTGATCCACCCCCTTGGGCGCCTCCATGTAGGGCAATCCTGTTGAAAAGGCCTGACGCAGATGGGTTCGATCCCGAAGCAACAGCAGGGATGACGCCTTGGTGATGCCCAACAATTTCTGGGGATTCAGCGTGATCGAATCGGCAGATTCCATGCCATCCATCAGAGAGGCATGGCGGGCCGTGAGGGCGAACACACCGCCGATGGCCGCATCAACGTGCAACCAGACTCCGGCATCGCGGCAGAGGGTTGCCAGATCCGAGAGAGGATCAATAGCTCCACGCACCGTGGTGCCGGCCGTGGCCACCACCGCCAGACAAGGCCGCCCCTCCGCTTGCAGAGCTCTCAAACGCTTGGCCAAAGCCTCGAGGCAAAGGCCACCATCCGCGGCCACTGGAAGCGCCTGAAGGGCATCATCCGCCAGCCCCATCACCTTTGCCGCCTTGTTGATCGAGACATGAGCGTCTTGGCTGCACAGCAGCACAGGATCCCGATGGCTGGCCTTCAACGCCGCCCGTGCGGCCACCAGGGCCATGAGATTGCTCAGGGTCCCGCCGCTGGCCAATACCCCTCCGGAACCGGCGGGCAAGCCAATCCTGTGGCAGAACCAGCGGCAGAGGTCATGTTCCAGGCCGGTCAGACCAGGCGAAAGCTCCTCGGCCAGGAGGTTGTTGTTGAGACCTGCACAGACCAATTCCGCCGCAATCGACGCAGTAAGCGGGGGCGGATCGAGATGGGCGAGAGCACCGGGATGGGACGGCTGATACGCCCCATCCATCACCTGCTGAAGATCACTGAGCAGCGATTCAACGCTGGCCCCATCAAGCCCTGGTGCCACGTCAGGCAAGGGCCGCATGACGGGGACCGGGCTTGATCGATCAGCGGAGCCGATCCAACGGCAGAGCAGATCCGAACTGCGATGCAGGAAGTTCCTCAGCACAGGGTCTTCGGCCGAGGGGATGGCGAACGGAGCAAGCCGATCCGGTGGGTGCTGAGACTCGGAACAGGCTTGCAACGGAGACCCGTGAACTGCACCGATCTTCGCGTCTCGTGGGATGGTGCTCAAAGGACAACGTGGAACAGCAGTGGATCAGCGGGATGAGTTCACTCGCTGGATGGATGTTCTGCTCCAGCGCGCGGAGGAGGCTGGAGCGGAAGGAGAAGTTCCGGTGGCCGCAGTGATCCTGGATGGACAGGGCCGAGCCATCGGCCATGGGCGGAACCGGCGCCAGAACGACAGGGATCCCCTCGGGCATGCCGAACTGGTGGCCTTGCAACAGGCAGCGATCGTTCAGAACGACTGGAGATTCAACAGCTGCACCCTGATCGTGACCCTCGAACCCTGCCCCATGTGTGCGGGGGCCTTGGTTCAGGCCCGCATGGGAACCGTGATTTTTGCGGCGTCAGATCTCAAGCGCGGTGGCCTGGGGGGAAGCCTTGACCTCTCCACCCATGCCAGTGCCCATCACCACATGAACGTGATTCAGGGCGTGCGCGAACCCGAGGCGAGGGAGCAGCTGGAACGCTGGTTCAGGCGGCGGCGGCGACGGAACCGCTGAAGCGAGGCAGCTCTGTCTCAAACAGGTTGAGCAGACGGTTCACGTTTTCAGGGGTGGAGTTGTACCCCATCAGGCCGATGCGCCAGATTTTGCCGGCCAGGCTGCCGAGTCCACCACCAACTTCAATACCGTGGTTGTTGAGCAGGTGCTGACTGAAGGCCTTGCCATCCACACCTTCAGGGATGCGAACTGTGGTGAGGGTGGGCAGTCGGCGCTCGGCCGGCACATGCATCGAAAGGCCGAGACTTTCCAGCCCGTTCCAAAGCATCTCCGCATTGCTGCGATGGCGTGCCCAGGCCTGGTCGAGACCTTCTTCAGCCAGGAGACGCAGGGCCTCACGCATGCCGAAATTCATGTTGACCGGCGCGGTGTGGTGGTAGACGCGGTCGCTGCCCCAGTACTGGTTCAGCAAGGAGACGTCCAGATACCAGTTGGGCACCTTGCCCTGACGGGCTGTCATCTTGGCCTCGGCACGGGGGCCCATGGTGAAGGGTCCGAGACCGGGAGGGCAGCTCAGGCCCTTCTGGCTGCAGCTGTAGGCAAGATCGACTTTCCACTCATCGATGTAGAGCGGAACGCCCCCCAGAGAGGTGACGGTGTCGAGCAGCAGGAGGCAATCATGCTTCCGGCAGAGGTCGCCGATGCCCTCCATGGGTTGGCAGACACCTGTTGAGGTTTCGGCATGGACCATCGCCAGGATGGCGGGCCTGTGCTCAATCAGGGCAGCTTCCAGCTCATCGAGGGAAAACCACTCACCCCAGGGTTTTTCAATGGTTTTCACCTCAGCGCGATAGCGGCCGGCCATGTCAGCCAGTCGCAGGCCGAAGTATCCCTTCACCGCCACCAAAACGGTGTCTCCAGGCTCGACGGTGTTGGCGATGGTTGCCTCCATGGCAGCACTGCCGGTGCCGCTCATCGGAAGCGTGAGGCGGTTATCGGTTTGCCAGGCGTAACGCAGCAGTTCCTGCACTTCGCCCATCAGATCCACATAGAGAGGATCAAGGTGACCAATCGGGGTTCGCGACAGAGCCTTCAGAACTGTTGGATGGGCGTTGGAGGGGCCTGGTCCAAGCAGGAGGCGGTCGGGTGTGCCGATCGGTGCAAAGGCTTTGCGGTGACGATCGTCAACAGAGAGGAGTGAGTTCGTCGTCGCCAAAGCCCTGTTCATTGGTTCGAGTGATGAGCCTACGCAGTCACGCCCCTTGGAAGGGGTGGGGGAGGCTTGATTGCAATCTGTTCAGATCTTGCGTTGAGCGTGCTGGATCAGCGCTGGCGGACATTGGTTTCACCCAGGCCCTTGGCCAGGTGATCGAACGGCTGAAGAACGGTGGCGAGCTGATCGGATGCAGCACCGTTAGCCAGAAGCATCTCGGAAACAACCTCTCCCAGCAGAACGATGCTGCGGACCGTTGGGCCCGTGGGAACGCCGAGACTCTTGTAGGTGTCGTCGAGTCCGTTCAGCACACGCTCATTGAGGATCGTGTAGTCACCTGCCACGAGGGCGTAGCTGGCGTAACGCAGGAAATAGTCCATGTCCCGCAGGCAGGCGGCGAGCCGACGGGTGGTGTAGGCGTTGCCGCCAGGCAGCAACAGGTCGGGTTCATCCCGGAACAGGCGCTGGCTGGCCTCACGCACAATCTCGGCCGAGGATCCGTTGATCAGCTCTACGGCCTGAATCCGCAGCGCAGATTCATCCAGATACACATTGATGCTGTCGATCGCCGGGCGGTCGAAATAGCGACCCAGCTGGTCGTAACGACCGATCAGACCGCTGATTGCATCGCGCATGTCCCTGAATCTCCAGAGGATTCCCAGCGGAAGCTAACACCGTTGAGGCGGGCAGATCCTTTGGCATGCCTGCATTTCAGCCAAGTTGACAGAAACGGTTACGCAGTCGCCTTCCAGCAGCCGAAACGTACCCCTTGATACAAAATGGTGTCTTGTGGCTGTATACGGTCACATCACTGCACAATTCAGTCGAGCAGTCCCTTCTTATGTCGAAATCCCCCCAGGACGTCCTGCGCCAGATCAAGGACGAAGGCATCGAACTGATCGACCTCAAATTCACCGATCTGCACGGCAAGTGGCAGCACCTGACGGTGTGCACCGATCTGCTGGAGGAAGAATCCTTCACTGAAGGCCTGGCTTTTGACGGCTCCTCCATCCGCGGCTGGAAGGGCATCCAGGCCTCCGACATGGCCATGGTCCCGGACGCCAACACGGCCTGGGTGGACCCCTTCTACCGGCATAAAACCCTGAGCATGATCTGCTCGATTCAGGAGCCACGCACCGGCCAGCCCTACGAGCGCTGCCCCCGTGCCCTGGCCCAGCGGGCACTGAATCATCTGGCCAGCACCGGCCTGGCCGACATGGCCTTCTTCGGTCCTGAGCCGGAGTTCTTCCTCTTCGACGACGTCCGCTACAACTCGGCTGAAGGGGGTTCCTTCTACAGCGTCGACACGATCGAAGCGGGCTGGAACACCGGACGGATCGAAGAAGGCGGCAACCTCGCCTACAAGATTCAGGAGAAGGAGGGCTACTTCCCTGTCGCTCCCAACGACACCGCCCAGGACATCCGCTCCGAGATGCTCCTGCTGATGGGTCAGCTGGGCATTCCCACCGAGAAGCATCACCACGAGGTGGCAGGCGCGGGTCAGCACGAACTCGGCATGAAATTTGCTGAGCTGATCCAGGCCGCCGACAACGTGATGACGTACAAATACGTCGTGCGCAACGTGGCCAAGAAGTACGGCAAGACGGCCACCTTCATGCCCAAGCCGGTCTTCAACGACAACGGCTCCGGCATGCACGTGCACCAGAGCCTCTGGAAAGGCGGTCAGCCCCTGTTCTTCGGCGAAGGCACCTACGCCAACCTCTCGCAGACGGCACGCTGGTACATCGGCGGCATCCTCAAGCACGCCCCCGCCTTCCTGGCCTTCACCAACCCCACCACCAACAGCTACAAGCGTCTGGTGCCCGGTTTCGAAGCCCCGGTGAACCTCGTCTACTCCGAGGGCAACCGCTCTGCCGCCGTGCGGATCCCGCTCACCGGCCCGAGCCCCAAAGCCAAGCGCCTCGAGTTCCGCTCCGGCGATGCCCTCGCCAACCCCTATCTGGCCTTCAGCGCCATGATGATGGCTGGTCTGGACGGCATCAAGAACCAGATCGATCCCGGTGATGGCGAAGATCGCGACCTGTTCGAACTTCCGGCTGAAGAGCTCTCGAAGATCGCCACGGTCCCCGCATCCCTCAACGGTGCCCTGGAAGCGTTGAATGCCGATCGCGGCTTCCTCACCGCTGGCGGTGTGTTCAGCGACGACTTCATCGACAACTGGATCGACCTGAAGTACGAGGAGGTGCAGCAGCTGCGCCAGCGGCCTCACCCCCACGAATTCACCATGTACTACGACGCTTGATCAGCGTCCGTGCATCCAACGACCCGCCTCCAAGGAGGCGGGTTTTTTTGTGGACTGCTGGCCACGCGATTGTGCGCCTCATTCGTTGGAATGGTTCCGTTGTCTGAATCCGCGATGGCGTCAACGCCCCTGAGCAAGCTTGCGTACCAAACGCTTCAGCAAGGCAAAAGCATCGCGGGCCTGGCCCACAAGGAGCTGAGCACCAAGCTGATGGAGCTGTTGGCGCCAGATGCGGTGCCGAAAACCGAGCCCGTGTCCGCCGAAGTTTTTGGAGAGCTGCAGCTGGATATGAGGAAACTCCAGGAACAGGACTGGCAGGACGCCGAACAGGGGATCTACCCCGAGCAGTTGTTGTTTGATGCACCCTGGCTCGACTGGGTCAGCCGCTACCCGCAGGTTTGGATGGATCTTCCCTCCACCTGGGATCGACGCCGCGAGCGCAATGTGCGGGATCTGCCCAAGGAAACCGAAAAAGCGCTCTACCCCGAGTACTACCTCCAGAATTTTCACCATCAAACCGACGGCTACCTAAGTGACCATTCGGCTGGTCTTTACGACCTGCAAGTGGAGATCCTCTTCAATGGCACCGCCGATGCCATGCGACGCAGGGTTTTGGCTCCCCTGAAACGCGGCTTGAAGCACTTCGCAGACCGTGCTCCGGGTTCCCTCAAGATTCTCGATGTGGCTACCGGCACCGGCCGGACCCTGCAGCAGATCCGCGCCGCCGTTCCCCACGCGCAACTGATCGGAACCGATCTCTCCGAGTCGTACCTGCGTCAAGCCAACCGCTGGCTGAATGACGGCGATGCATCGCTGGTTCAGCTGATCCGTGCCAACGGGGAATCACTGCCCTTGGCTGATGAATCGGTTCAGGCCGTCACCAGTGTGTTCCTGCTGCACGAACTTCCGGCGGATGCCCGCCAGAACGTGCTCAACGAGGCCTGGCGGGTGCTTGAACCCGGTGGTGTGTTCGTGCTTGCCGACTCTGTGCAGATGGCCGATTCAGCCAAGTTCGCCTCCGTGATGGAGAACTTCAGGCGCGTCTTCCATGAGCCTTACTACCGCGACTACATCGGCGACGACATCGACGCCCGCCTTTCAGCTGCAGGGTTCGAAGGCATCACCGCGGAAACCCACTTCATGACGCGGGTCTGGTCGGCACGCAAACCCATCCCAGAGGCCAGCTGAGGGAATTCCCTGACAGCGTCCCTTGCAAGAACGGCTGCGAGCCATAGGGTGTGCTGAATCCCGAAGGGAACGTCATGACCAATCCCTTCCGGCTGCGTTGGCTTCAGGGCTGGACATTCCAGGTGGTGCTGATGGAAGGCCATGTGCAGGTCGAAGCCCATGGCTTCGGTATCTGCCTGCGCACGGCCGTGATGCCTGGGGAAAGTCCTCAGGCTGCAGCCGATCGTTTGGTGTTGTCTGAAGATCGCCGCAGGCGAGCCCTGCACAATGCCTGGCTTCGCGGTCAGGACATGGCACAGCCCGCGGGGGTTACACCCACGAAGGAATCAGCACCGGCCTCGAATTCGCTGGTGGTGGTTGGCCAAGCCCATCGCCAACGGGTTGCCTGATCTTCTGATTCGCTCAAAGCTGCGCCAGCAGCCAGGCCAAGGCAAAGCCGGCTCCACCGAAGCGTAAGGATCTCCAGAAGCGCTCTCCGTACACTGGGGAGAAGGCCCAGCCCACAGGCCGTTGCGTGATCAGATTCGCAGCAAGTTTGCGGCGCTGCAGCCATCGCCGCGCCGCAACACCCGACCGGGCATGGGCCTGACGTTGCCCTTGCAACACCAGCCGTGAGGCATGGTGCAACCAACGCAGTTCACGAACGCGTCGTTGGCTTTTGCGCTGTTCCACGCCATTGCACCCACATCAACCGAAACTAGATCGATCTGATGATTCAGGGATGACTTCACCTGACGCCCCATGGCCCGACTCCGCTACAGCCAAGGCGGAAGAACTGCACCAGTTGCTCCGCATCGGCGATCGCGACTGGCATCAGCTGAAGAGCAACCGACAGCGGCGTGGTGCTGAGTTACTGGCTGCAGCGATGGTGCAACTACTCCGCCAAGGGGACAGTGCCGACGTGGAGAACCTGACCCAACAGGCACTGGGGTGGTTCAAAGGAGAGCTGAAGGATCCGGGCTGTCCGCGTCACTGACGGGCCGACGGCAGGCCAGCTGCAGGCGATTCCCCCGGCGGCTCCAGCGCACATCATCAAAACATTGATGGATCAGGAACAACCCACGCCCGCTGGGAGCATCGAGAGCCGGCGGCAGGGTGGCTGTGCGGGACTGTTGTGGGAGGCCGCAACCCTCATCCTGAACCTGCCAAACCATCCAGTTGGGCGTGAGGATGCGGCGAACACGGAGCTTCTTGGCGGGGTTCTCGGCATTGCCATGGCGAACGGCATTGACCAGGGCTTCATGCAACCCCAGCTCAATCCGCTGACTGGTGAGAACACAACCGACGGGCTCGGTCAGCAGCTCCAGGAGAGGAGCCAGCTGCAGGGTCGACGGCAAGGAGAACTCAGCCCAGCGAAACCTCTTGGACGGCACAGTGGAGCCCGTTGACGTCGGTGTTTCGAACTTACCGTTGATGGGAAGCCCCGTCAGGATCTGCGGGCCACAAGTGCCGGATGATTCAAGAGGGAATCCATCAGGCGAACGCCACGGAGCTGATTGATCAACGGCATGTGCCCCTCTGGAGCCTCGATCGACCAGGTGAAGGCACCGGGATAACGCGTCCAGACGCCATCACATTTCCAGCCAATCCGGGGCCAAAGGCGTTCGTAACGCCCATCCAGGGCTGACAGCAGCTGGGACTGGGCTGTGAAGCCGAAGCGACCTTGGGAATAGACCGTCCAGAGGCGATCAAGACTGACCAGATCAACGCCTGACATCGGCGCAACTTCTGTGAAATAGACGTAGCCCCGTTTCACGGCGGCATCACCGGCCAATTCACGCAGGCACTGGCTGGTGACGCGATCCGCCTCTTCAAAGTTCTGATCGAGCAGCTCCTGCTGGAGCGGCCCGTAATCCAGGCCAACCCCGGAATCAGTGGTCAACCAGCCTCGATCGGACGACGCGATGAGAGCGGTGACTGCATCGGGATGGTGTCGCTGCAACACCTGCAAGATCCAACCTGCAGCCCAGTCATCACCGGCGGGGTCAAAGCCAGAAAGAAGGTCTGGGCCCACCGCAGCCAACTCGTCGGCGCGGGTTTCGATCTGCTTGATCAGCGGACGTCGCTGGCGAGGTGTTCCCTTCGCGAAACGATCCAGCAGCTGATCAACGCTGAGTTTGATGGCGGGTGTGGAACCGGAGAGCATGAGTCGCAACCGGCCCCAACTGGCTCGGTGTTGGCCCACTATGTCAGGCATGGGCGAGACATGTTCAATCGAAATCCAGCAGCTGCGCGAGCTGAAGGGACCCTTGGTGGACGTGCGCAGCCCCGGCGAATTCGAGAAAGGCCATTGGCCAGGGGCCATCAACGTGCCGCTGTTCAACGATGAGGAGCGCGCCGCAGTGGGCACCGCCTACAAGCAGCAGGGACGCACACCAGCGATTCACCTGGGGCTTGAACTCACCGGCCCCAAGCTCAGCAACCTGGCCCGCCAATTGGAAAACCTGCGGCAGCAGGGGGAACCTCGGATCTACTGCTGGCGGGGCGGAATGCGGTCGGCCAGCGTGGCCTGGCTTGCCCAGCAGATCGATCTCAAGCCAAGGCTCCTTCAGGGGGGCTACAAGAGCTATCGGCGCTGGGCCCAGAGCCGCTTTGAGCAGATCTGGCCCCTTCGCGTGATGGGAGGACGAACGGGAACAGGGAAAACCGATCTGCTGTTGGCCATGGCCGCGCGCGGTGCAGCCGTGGTTGATCTGGAAGGGCTGGCCAACCACCGCGGCAGCAGTTTCGGCGGTCTGGGTCTGCCGGATCAACCCAGCACCGAGCACTACGAAAACCAATTGGCTGAAGCCCTGGATCAACACCAACGCCGTGGGGCCACAGCTATTTGGTTGGAAGCGGAAAGCATCCAGGTGGGCCGCTGCCGCATTCCCAAGGCCCTTTTCGATCAGATGCAAGAGGCCCCTGTACTGGAGATTCAGCGCGACCTCGGGGAACGGGTGAACCAATTGGTGCAGGTGTACGGCCACCAGGGGGGAGCCGCTCTGGCTGAGGCGACCGAACGGATCAGCCGTCGCCTGGGGCCCCAGCGCACCAAGGAAGCCCTCGAAGCGATTGCCAGGGAAGACTGGGCCACCGCCTGCCGCGCCACGCTCGATTACTACGACCGCTGTTACGACCATGAACTGGCGCGATCGCCCAAACGCGACACGATCGATCTCTCAGGGCTCAACGCTGATCAAGCCGCCGAGACCTTGATCGACGGCGGGTTTGTTGAAATCCCCGATTAAGATCGCCCCCATCGATGGTTCGAGAACGGCATGAGCAAAGCGGCGATTCAGTTCTTTCGGGGAGTCAACGAGCCGGTGGTGCCCGACATCCGTCTGACCCGCAGCCGCGACGGCCGCACTGGTCAAGCCACCTTCCGTTTCGAGCAGCCTGCTGCGATTGCTCCCGAAACCATGGGTGACATCACCGGAATGTGGATGGTGGATGAAGAAGGCGAAATGGTCACCCGCGAAGTGAATGGCAAATTCGTGAACGGCACCGCCAGTGCCCTTGAAGCCGTTTACTCATGGAAGTCCGAGCAGGACTTCGAGCGGTTCATGCGCTTCGCCCAGCGCTACGCCGATGCCAATGGCTTGGGTTATTCACAAAGCCAGGATTCCAATCAGACTGAAGGGGCCGACGACCAACAAGCTTGAGACTGCCCCAGTGGCTGTTACTGACAGCCTTCATTGCAGCCATCGTCCTGCTGTGGTCGCTGCGTGAGCTGCTGCTGCTGATCTTCGCAGCAGTTGTTCTGGCCATGGCTCTGTGCACTTTGGTGGGCATTCTTCGCGAGCGGCGGCCGATGCAAAGGCCCCTGGCCCTGTCGCTCTGCATCGTTGGGTTGTTGTTGTTGGTCGCCGGTGCGGCCGGTGTTGTTGTCCCCCCGTTTCTCGAGGAATTCGCACTGCTGTTGCAGAAGCTGCCCGAAGCGGGTCAGGCCCTTGTGCGGCTGGGAATCGGTTGGATCGACAGCATCAGTGAGGCCATCTATGGGGCCGATGCATTCCCCGACCTGGATCAACTGGGCCTGAAAGGTCCACGCCAACTTGTGCCCGACAGTTCATCCCTCGCCGCTGGTGTGGGCAGTGGCTTGCTGGGTCTGCTCGGTTTGGCAGGCAACCTCGGCAACGGCGTCCTGCGGCTGTTGTTCGTGGTGGCGGTGGCTCTGATGATCAGCATTCAGCCCCAGGCCTATCGGAATGTTGGCCTGCAGTTGATTCCCTCCTTCTATCGACGCCGAGGGCGTCGCATCCTGGATCAGTGCGGTGCTGCCTTGAGCAGCTGGATGGTGGGTGTGCTGATCAGCTCCCTGGCCGTGTTTGTGCTTTGCAGCATTGCGTTAACGCTGTTGGGCGTGAAGCTCGTTCTGGCCAATGCACTCCTGGCAGGGCTGTTGAACGTGATCCCCAATGTGGGGCCAACCATGAGCACGATCTTCCCGATGGCGGTGGCTCTGTTGGATGCCCCCTGGAAGGCCGCTGCGGTGCTGGGTGCCTATGTGGTGATCCAGAACATCGAGAGTTACGTAATCACACCATCGGTGATGCACCACCAGGGGAAGCTGCTGCCCGGATTGACTCTGGCGGCTCAGTTCCTGTTCACACTCCTGTTTGGCCCCCTCGGCCTGCTGATGGCGCTGCCTTTGGCGGTGGTGCTGCAGGTGATCATCCGTGAAGTCGTGATCCACGATGTGTTGGATCGCTGGAAACGCCTGGAGCCGGTTCGATGACCGCCGGCACGTTTCTCATTGCACTCACCTTGGTGGTGCTGGTGCTGTTGCTCTGGCACCTGCGTTGGGTACTGCTGGTGCTCTTTGGCGCCGTGGTGGTGGCCGTAGCCCTGGATGTGCTGATTGTTCAGGTTCAGAAGCGAACCCCACTGGAGCGGCCCCATGCCCTGGCAGCCGTGCTGGGGATTTTGATCTTGGCCGGGGGGCTGCTGGGGCAACTGCTGGTGCCGGAACTGATTAGCCAGTTTCAACAACTGGGACGGGATCTGCCGCAGTTGGTCAGCAAGGTGTCCGACCTGCTGAGCAGTGAGCCGCGTCTGGCGCAGCTGAATGACGCTTTGGGGGAGGGCCTCAATCTGAAAGGGCTGCAGCCGTTACTGGGGTTCGCAGGAGGTGCAGCGAACTCGCTGATTCAACTGTTCTTGATGGTGCTGCTCGCGATCCTGCTGGCCTTGGATCCAAGCGCCCACAGGCGCATGGTGGTGGCCATGACGCCCCAACCCGCCCGAGAGCGGATGGAGCACCTGGTCGACGAGTGCAGGCAAGCGTTGGGGGGTTGGCTCATTGGCATGACCCTCTCCGCCACCACCGTTTTTCTGCTCACCTGGGGCGGCCTGTTGCTGCTGAAATCACCCCTGGCCCTGTTGAGCGCCCTGGTGTGTGGGCTGCTCACGTTCGTGCCAACCATCGGGCCCACGGCGGCAACGCTGCTGCCCACGGGATTGGCCCTGCTGCAGTCGCCGGAATTGATGCTGTCGGTGCTGGTGTTCCGGCTGGTGCTGCAGAACCTGGAGGCATTTCTGCTCACACCACTTCTGCTGCGCAAAACCGTGAATCTGTTGCCAACGGTGGCCTTAACGGCTCAGCTCAGCCTTGGTGCATTACTCGGGCTTCCGGGCGTGCTGCTGGCCCTTCCTTTGGTGGTGGTGCTTCAGGTGTTGATGCAGCGGGTGGTGGTGCAGCAGATCATGGACCGCTGGGCTTAAAAAGAGAATTCAGCCCCTGACTAGAAATTCCGTCAGCTCCAGCCCCTCACTACGTTCTGAGCAATGGCTATCGCACTAGATAGCGTTGCAGAACGCTCGATTGTGTCCATAATGGCCACAGAAATGGCCACACTTTTTGGCGAGCCTCTCCAGACACGAACTAGCTCTTGAGCAGCAGCTCGCGACGGTGAATGACCGGCTGAAGGAAGCAAAGCGCCGTGTTCGGGTAGTCGTTCCAAGTGCTCGACACCGGACGCTGCACCTTCGAGCCACACTCCCTGCGATGCCGGAAGAGGTTCAGGGTCCACCGAGGAGGAGATACATAAAGCTCGAGGTGGCATACACCGCGCAAGGCATTGGAGAAGCCGAGGCACTGGCGATCGACCTAAATACCGATATTGAGGAATGGAGAAGGGGGAAAAACTTCGACTGGGGCAAATGGATTGCGCGGAAAAGACGCCAACGCAGCGATGAGACGGAATCCTTCGCATCCGTCATCGAACGGCTGAAAACGCAGTTCTTCGAAGAGAGGAAGGACGACCCAATGCAGCAAAAAGTTCGCCGCTACTGGCAATCCGACTACAGCTCTCAATTCGCAAAGCTGAATCAGGCCCTTCCTTATTCAGTTGGCCACATGCGTGAGGTCATCGAGAGCCTGCGCAAGAACAGCAGTCCCAGGAAGCGGCTGTCACTCGCGTGCGTTCGGTTGATGCGGCTGATGCGCGAACCCATCGATCTAGTCGAGGAGATCAAGGAACTGGGACGCGGATACGGCAAGCAGTCGCTCAACCCTCGCGACATCCCCAGCGACGATCAGATCCTCGAAGACATCGACAAAATCGCACCTGAGTGGCGTTGGGCGTTCCAGATATTTTTTGTCTTCGGCTGTAGGCCGCATGAGCTTTGGGAAGCCGAGGTCCTCGACAACTGCCTTCTGCGGGTGAGTGAAAACACCAAAACAGGCTCGAGGTTCGCGATGCCAAGGGACAAGAAACTGGTCGAGGAATGGGACCTTTTCGGCACAGGACAAGAAAGGCTTCCTGCGACATTCGGCAAAAAAGCAGCTCACCCTGAGCAGTGCATCTCGATGATGTTCAACCGTGCGCGGCTGGAAGCAGGAATCGGATACAGCGCCTATTCGCTCCGGCACGCGTGGGCGATTTCCAGCATCAGAAGGGGAACGAATATCCGGCTGGCAGCCCGATCACTGGGGCACACCGTTTCGGAGCACGAAGGGACCTATTTGAACTGGATCTCCGCGCGGGAAATGCAAGACGCGATGTTGGCGGAGGTCACATGAGCAAGGGACTTCAGGAATCAGGCCGCTTCGTCACGGCAATCGTCATGGAGAGCCTGCAGCTGTACCAGGAGCACAAAATCTGGTTCACCCCGGACCCAGACAAATCAGCAGAACCGTTCTGCCTATACGAGGAGCCACAGGATCCTGAACAAATCACGTTCGGCCTGATGTGCGAGAAAGTCGCCGCGATCAAATACGCAGGCGGACCATTCGTTCAGGACTGGATTCAACGGGGTTGGGAAGTACCGGGGCAGTGCTGAAAGGAAGTTCGATTACGTCCTGAACGAATCGGAGGGACTGTTCAATCTGCTGGAGCCGGAGACCGGCACTGAGGCGGAGCTATGCGCCGAACTATTAGCGAATCATTCCGCAGGAACCACCACCACTGAGTTGGCCAACGTGATGAACATTGAGAAGAAGACCCTCTACAACCGCTGGCTGACGCCTCAGAAGAAGCAGAAGCTCATCACCAGCAAGAACAGCCGCTTCTACCTGACGAAAGCCGGAGGGCTGAAGCTCGCTGAGCTGATGCCTGAGAAGTCACAGGAGGTCGAGGCGATTACTGCCAAGGGGGGCTGGGAACCCGGGAAAACGGGAAAAAAGAGCTGATGACGCTCCAAACCCCTTGCCACAGCTGGAAAACCTTCCCGCCAATTTGCGGGAACTTACCGGGACAGAGCAGGGAACAACCTTTCCCTGATTCCCGGCAGATTCCCGGTATTTTCCCGGAGGGTTCCAGGAGTTGAATCCATTGGTATAACTAGCTTTTTAGAAGTTCCTCCCCTGGATCTTCCCTGTTTCCCTGAACCAAGCCACCCCCTGGGTCTGCGTTCTTGCTCAGATCACAGGTACGCAGGACAGTCCATCCATCGCGATGAGACCCAGCAACGGCAACGACTGGGGTCCCAGCAATTGAGATGAGATCTGAGCCGGTTGAGACCGGTTTTTTGCTGTCCAAATCGGGTCCAGCGCCCACGGGTCTCAGCCCGGAATTGAGATCGCGATGGGACTGGCACAACGACCTTGCCGCCTAAGAGTGGGCGTTGCCGTGGCGACAACCCCAACCAGGACGACTTGCTTTGGCAGCTTCGTGATCCATCTTCCGGCGCAGCAGAAGCTCGTAGAGCATCTTCTGGGCACCGACAGCAGCGGCGGATTGCTTGTCCTCTTCAGCCTTGAGAGAGATGCGTTGAAGGCTTGTCGCCATGTGGACCATCAGGTGCTGAGAATCGTGTGAATCAATGCTCAGTTGGAGCTGATCATGCGCCCAACGACAGTCCCGCTGGGCAGATGAACGTGAGCACCCCCATTGCGACATCTGTGCGGTCACAACATCGCTGAAACCCTTTCCCTGACTGACTAGAGCCAAGGCTGATTCACGGCGTCTGTTGCGCTCAGCTCTGCTGGTTCTGGCCATGGATCAGCCCCTAAAAAAATCGATGTGTCTCTGTGGGCGTGACAGTGCTGCTACTTTTTGGGGTCCGGCAGCAATGCCGTCACAGGACAACGCAACGCAAGTGTTTGGGTCATGCGGCTAAGCCAAAACCCTTCACTAGTTGTTCCTGCATCACACCATGACTTCACAGACCTATTGCGGCGTGCAGATTGATTGCGCGTGGCCTGCAGCATCACTACGCCTTGGCAACAAGCGACCCGACTACGAAGATGGGAAGTGCCGCTGCTGTCAGATAATGAATAAACAATAAATATCAAATTAATGCTGAGAAACTATAATGAAAAGACATTAAACGAATGCCTGCTTATGGCCATTAAAACCTTTATCAATAGGTGAATGCAGAAAACCCATAGTTGATCATATTGCCAACTGAGGGAAATTTATCAAATAAAATTTCCGTATTGGTCGAGTATACGCTTTTTATATTTTCCATCCCGGACAAAAGAGTGCAAGCCGTAAGCCTCCAATCCACAAGTATTAGAGAATTAGAGAGCATCGGTGACATCACTGGATCAATAAAAATTTCACCGCCTTGAAAAAAAGATTTGTCGCAATTAGCGTCAACAAACACAAGCTTCTTGCTTGAGTTTGAAATATTGTCAAGAAGGAAACTGTTGGCATAATCAAAATCATAGTAAGTCTTTTTGTCAAATGTCGAATTTGCAAAATCAATTCCTACAGCTTTAGTAGCATCTTTTTCAATGACCTGTAAGGGGCTATAAAAAGGGGGCGTTAACCCGCATTTCTCGAGACCACTAAATGTATTCTGAACCCAATATTCTTCTGGATCAATCAAAATGTGCTTTGCATTAAAATTTGAGCAATAATACGAAATCAGAGAGGTGCTGACGCCGCCACCTATTTCGATGACAACTTCTGGCTTTTGAGAGCACAACCCATTCCAAATGTTGTAAAGATCTAATATTTCTGGGTAAAATGAATCGCCACTTACTGATTCAAAATATTGATTCACGAATGGCATTACTTCAGAGAGCCCAGAAGCAGCAATCGCGTGAGCTCTGTCAACAGAACACATTAAACAAAAATATACAGATGTCGAGATATCAACCTTTTTTTCAGCAGTGCTTGCGAGTTTCTCTAGTGGTATTTCAACGATTCTATTAAATCCAGGAAATGGAGAAGCGTATATCTCCTTTAAAGTAGACTCAACAATGATAGATTTATCGCCATAGTCCAACTTAAAATAATCTAATGGGCTGAGAGGATCTAAGTAATCGCCAAACTTAGTCGATTTTTTTACGGTTGCGCACTTCTTGGCTGGAGAGAAAGCGAACATAAAAATTGACAACTTTGCATTATCATAGCAGTTACGCGGCGGTTGCCCTACTATTGACTGAACTTAAAAGCATAGACTGAATTGCATGTATATCTAATCTCTAAAAGCAACATAATGCGCAAGCTAAGACCTGGAATTTGGGCTGCATGCCAATGATTAATCGAACATTCAATACTCGCTTAGCTGAAGTAAATTCTTTAAGCCTCATCGGATTGGAATAGTTTAGGCGCCACTACAATCAAGCTATCTAGTAGAAAAAGCGGCAGTCTATGGCGCAATGTTGATTATCAAGTGCGTCTAGGCTGTGCTCATCAATTCTTTTCAATTAAAAAGGGAGGGGTAATGATCGGGTCAGCCTGAATAGGTGGCTGACGCTTAGGCACTGAAAAGCGTTGTTTATCGGTGTAAATAGAATAGCTGTTTTGAGTAAACTGAAAACAACCAGTTCTTACGGTGGGCTGGTTGCTCAGCGCAGCAAGTAGGGGTCACTTAGGTGGCCCTTATTTAATGCTTGATAGTGTTATGAAATAACCGGATCACGGACCAGCTCCAGACTGGGGCCATGGAAGGCGTCCTAGGCCTGCTGTTTGTCATCGCCTTGGTGACACTGTTCTGCGCCAGGAAAGCCCTGCAGAGGGCTTACACGAGGTCTTACCGGCTCCCACCACTCAGCCCTGGGAACCCGATTAGCCGCGAAGAGGACTGAAGATCATGGACTGTGGCCACACTTTTGGCCGCTTTATCTTTCAAATCGACTGCTACTACTAGCCATCTCATGGACCGCTGGGCGTGAATCCAGCAATAAGACCTGTATCCGCACGAACATCCTGTAGCAAGGGTCACACCTGAGACCCGGCCTGCATGCGTATTTTTGCGGAGTCGTGAGAACGACGCGTCGAGCCTTGGGACTCTTGGGAGAGGGTCCCATTTTTTTCGGCCAGATCAGAGCAGCTGACGCCGCTTCTTTTCTCTCGAATCACGCTCCCGCTCAACCGCTTGCCAATAGGCCGCAGAAACCGCGACCTCTTGGCCACGCTCAATCTTGTTCAAGCGCGTCTTGAGAGCCTCAACCTCAGCACGCAAGTCGAAGACCACCTCGCTGAGACCAGGATTCAACTCCATGGAACCTGAGCAACCAATTGAGTCGTAACTCAGCCTTTACAGGACATGACGTTCACCTCGATACCAAAGAAGCCTGCTTGACGCTCTTCAATCCAATAGTGTGTCCAAGAGGTCGTGAGACGAGCGGGCTTGGACGTCATCTTCAATTTCTCCCGTTACGAGGAACTGAGGCAGGCCGTGATGCAGCTGGTTCGCGAGAATCTTGACCCAGATTTGCTGCAAGAGGAAGCCCACGATCTGTTCGAATCGTGGTGGGCCTCAACCCACAGCCAGGGGCAGTGGAACGCCGAGGTGAAACAACGCACCTGGGATTCGATCTGGCGGGAATTCGGCAACGGCTCCAAGCGCTAACCGAAACGACGCCAGAGAGAGCCGGAGCCCAGCAAGACCACCACAGCGAGTTGATGATGCCGAATGGCATAACCAAGCCCTGTGATCGTGAACTGATCACTGAGGAGCAGAACTTCTGTGCGCAGATCAGCCAGAGCCAGCAGGATCAACAGAATTGGAAACCATCGGGCCGAAACAGCACGGCGTCTCCGCTCTGAATTACTGCTGGATTTAGTCACAGGAGCGGTCCCACAGCGTGAGCAACGAGGGTGCCAGGGCGATGCTCGACCAGGAACCAACAACAACCCCGAGTGCGAGGGCGATGGCAAACCAATACAGCGTTGCTCCACCGAAAAACACGAGCGCCAAGAGAGGCAGCAGGGTGGTTCCGCTGGTGTAAAGCGTGCGGGTCAGAGTGGCGGACACCGCTTGATCCACCTGCACTGAAAGCGACAGGTCTGCAGCATCCTTGCTGCGTTCACGGATGCGATCAAAGACCACCACCGTGTCGTTGACCGAATAACCAGCAATGGTCAGCAATGAAACCGCAAAGAGGCTGTCCACCTCCAGCTGGAGCACAACCCCAAGCCAGGCAAAAACTCCACAGACGATCGCCACGTCATGGGCCAGCGCCACCAGGGCGAGAAACGCGTAGCGGCGGTCGTAGCGGAAGCTGATGTAGGCCGCAATACCACTGAAGGCCACCAACAGAGAAATCAGACTGCTGCGCAGCAATTGTTTGCCCAGGCTCGGCCCGATCGTGTCGACCGATTGACCACCGGAGAGGAATGGCCCTGCAACGGGTTCAACCGCCTCAATCACCGCTTGGCCCTGGGCAGCCGACAACGTTGGCAGGCGCAGCAACAATGACTGACCACCATCCAGAAGCTGAACCCGGGGAGCGCCCAAGTTGGGGAGAGGTTGACCCTCCTCCTGAGGCAGCTCCAGGCTGCGGATCACATCCGAGACCTGAATCGCCTTGAGCTCGGCGCAGGCGTCATCACAGCGACGCTCCAGTTGAATCTGCGTGCCACCGGTGAAATCCAGGCCGGGACGGAGAGGAGCACGAATCGCAGGATCCAACCAGCTGAGCACCAAGCCCAACAGGCTGATCAGAACCACCAGACCAGAAACGAGCCAAACCTTGCGGCGCATGCTGCTGAGGGACCAGCGCAATCTGAGGACCGTGGCCGCTTGTGCCGATGAAGATGCCTCAGTCATGGTTCAGGCGGTGGGGGAAGGAAGTTGCCCGGTGGGCAGAAAATTGCTGGCACGACGCAGACCGGCGTAGCCCATCAGGAAACGAAGCAGAGTGCGGGTGCACGTCAGGGCCGTGAACAAACTCAGCAGAACACCAATGCCCAGGGTCGCGGCAAAGCCCTTGACCAGGCCGGTGCCAAGGAAGAAGAGAGCTGCACAACTGATCAGCGTGGTCAGGTGACCATCGACGATCGATGAAAAGGCCTCGGAGAATCCTGTATCGATCGAGCGGATCAAGGTGTTGCCCCGCCGCAATTCGTCCTTGATCCGTTCAAAGATCAGCACATTGGCATCCACGGCCATGCCGATCGAGAGGATGAAACCAGCGATTCCCGGCAGGGTGAGGGTGACCGGAATCAAGGCGTACACCGCCAGGTTGAACAGGGCATAAAGGCTGAGGGCCATCACAGCCACCGCCCCTGGCAGGCGATAGGCCACCACCATGAACACCGCCACCAGAGCCAGGCCCGAGAGGGCGGCCACCAGGCTGCGGCGGATGTTCTCTGCTCCGAGCGTGGGCCCGATCGTGCGGACCTCGATCACTTCAACGGGGAGGGGCAGGGAGCCGCCGCGGAGCTTCACCTCGAGCTCACGGGCCGTTTCCGCACTGAAATTGCCACTGATGGTGGCTGCACCACCAGAGATTCCAGCACTTTTGAACTGGGGGCCAACGCTGGCGGCACTGATCAGCTGATCATCCAAAGTGATGGCCAGCAACCGGTCGGTACCGGCAATCGATTTGGTGAGGTCAGCGAAGGCCTCAGCACCCTCACCATCGAAATTGAGGGTCACCTCCCAGCTGTTCGGGTTGTTCTGGAGCGGTTGGCGGCCTGCCGTCACCAGCTGCTTGCCTGTCAGGGCGGCCGGCTCAAGCATTGTGAGCAGATCGGCATCAACCTTGTTCAGAAGCTGGCGGAGCTGCTCCTCTTCCGAGCTCGCCTGCCCATCCAGACCCAGGGTCTGCTGGGTTGACTTCAGCTGAGCCAGATCCAGAGGCTCCGGGGTCTCACCACGGCGGATCTGATCTTCACGCAACCTGAGGATCGCTTCCACCTGGGAACGGAGCTGCCTCAGACCTCGGAACTCTGCTTCGGTGTCGGCCTTTTGGGCACGAAACTCCAACAGGGCTGTGTCGCCGAGAACCCGCGCAGCAGCGGTGGGATCCTGCTCACCTGGGAGCTGCAGCACGAGCTGCGACTCACCCACCGTCTGAAGGGTGGACTCAGCCACACCAAGACCGTTGACCCGACGATCGAGCACGGCTTTCACCGCTTCCATCTCTTCGGCACCAACCCGGGTGATTTCTCCGGCTGGCTTCACCTCAACGGTGAGCTGACTGCCGCCCCGCAGATCGAGGCCAAGTTCCAGCGGCGTCCGAACCAAAAACATCCCGGCGGCGATCGCCAGGGCAAGAACAAGGGCAAACCAACCCTGATAACGCGCCATCAACGTCAGATGCCCTTGTTGACCAACGCCTGCGCCGCCTCAACGATCTGATGCGGCTGAATGATCGTGAGGTTCTCGAGAGAACCGTTGTAGGGAGTGGGGATGTCCTGACTGGAAAGACGCACAGGCCGGGCATCCAGATCGTCGAAGCACTGTTCGGTGATCAGCGCAATCAACTCGGCCCCGATTCCGCCGGTCTTCATGCATTCCTCCACCACGATCACTTTGTTGGTCTTGCGGATGGAGCGGCTGATCGTCTCCATGTCGAAGGGCTTGAGGCTGATCAGATCGATCAGCTCAACGCTCACCCCCTCTGCCTCCAGTTGCTCCACAGCCTTGAGACAGTGATGACGCATCCGGGAGTAGGTGAGGATCGTCACATCGGTGCCTTCCTTCACCAGATCCGCCTGATCGAGGGCACAGGTGTAGTCGCCTTCGGGGAGCTCCTCGCTGAGGTTGTAGAGCAGAACGTGCTCGAAGAAGAGCACGGGGTTGTTGTCGCGAATCGCGGCCTTCATCAGGCCTTTGGCATTGGTGGGCGTGCTGCAGGCCACGATCTTGATGCCGGGGACGGCATGGAAGTAGGCCTCGAGCCGTTGGCTGTGCTCAGCGCCAAGCTGACGACCCACACCGCCGGGGCCGCGCACCACGGTGGGAATGGTGAAGTTGCCACCGCTCGTATAGCGGAGCATCCCCATGTTGTTGGAGATCTGGTTGAAGGCCAGGAGCAGGAAGCCCATGTTCATGCCCTCAACGATCGGCCGGAGACCGGTCATCGCGGCACCAACCGCCATTCCGGTGAAGCCGTTCTCAGCAATCGGGGTATCGAGCACCCTGAGATCGCCGTATTTCTCCGCCAGATCCTTGGTGACCTTGTAACTACCGCCGTAGTGACCGACGTCCTCCCCCATCACGCAGACGTGGGGGTCTCTCCCCATCTCCTCGTCGATGGCTTCCCGGAGGGCGTTGAAGAGAAGTGTTCCTGCCACGGCGTCACAGTGATCCCGGCCAATCCGGGTGGTGAGGCCAAGCTATCTCAGTCAGCGCAGGGTCAACCGCCCGCCGCGAAGGTGAACAACAACAAAACGGAAAGCAGCATGGCCGGAGACAGCAGCAACGCCAGCTGGCCGAGGTCGTGGGGCGTCATCCAAACCCTGGCAATGAGGAGACGCTAGGCAGGGTTCTGATCGCGAGCCGTAAAGAGACTGCGAAGAAACACCAGGGTCAGGCCAAGGGCCACAAAACCTGTGCTGAAGGTGGCCAGGAAGGACAAACCCACCAGAAGGGTCTTCAGGGTTACGGCGATGTTCTGGGCAATCGGCGAGCTGTAGTGCGGGGGATGAACGGCGAAATACACCACCATCCGCCGACTCAGGCCCAGGGCCAGCCAGGCCAACAGCCCGGCCGTCAGCGCTCCGGAAAGAAAACTCAGCGGACCTTTGCGCGGATCCTGTGGTTCGGGGCTCTCTGGTGTGGGGACATCAGTCATGCCTCGATCCTCACGCCATCGCTGCGAAGGGCGCAAGACCAGGCCTTCAGGCCGGCGCGGTCCAGCTGGGGAGTGAGCTGATCCTGCGCCTGGCGGCATGACGCCAGATCGGAAAACAGCGCGAAACAACTGGGTCCAGAACCACTCATGGCCACCGCCAGGCTTTCGGGAACGCTGTTCAACAGATCGAGCGCTGAACGCACCGCAGCTGTTTCAGGAGCAACCACCTCCTGCAGGTCATTGCGTAGGGGAGGTGGCAGCTCGCTGCGCAATGGCTGGAGCCAATCAACGCTGCGCAAGGCTTGCCGTCGTTGTTCAAAAGCCGCCTCGTCAGCGAGGTAGTGGGATTGATTGAGCTCACGGCAACGCTTGTAGGCCCAGGGCGTTGAAACGCTCACCGTGGGGTCTTTGACCAAGAGCACAGCCAGGGGTTGAGGCGTTGGTGGCACTGCTTCCAGTTGTTCGCCTCGCCCGAAACAGAGCTGACATCCTCCGGCCACACAGAAGGGCATGTCTGAACCGAGCTCAGCGGCCATTCGCTCCAGATCTGCGGGGCTGTGGCCCAAGCCCCACAGAGCATTCAGACCAACCAATGCCGCAGCGCCGTCGCTGGAGCCACCAGCCAGGCCAGCACCGATGGGGATGCGCTTCTCGAGATGAATGGACGCCCCCAATTCACTGAAACCCGAACGGTCCCGCAGCAACTGAGCCGCCCGGAGGATCAGGTTGTCGTCGCCGACGCTGAGGCTGGCGTCATCGCAGCTGAGGCTGAGTTGTGCATCAGCGGTGTTCTGAAAGCTCAGGCGATCCGCCAGTTCGATGCTCTGCATCACCATGGCCAGCTCATGGAAACCGTCCGAGCGCAGCCCCAGGACCTCCAGGTGCAGGTTGACTTTGGCCGGGGCCGTCACCGTGATCATGGTGGTTGTTCAGTCGCCCCGATTCAAACCCCTGGCCAGGGCGACCCAGGTGGCGGGCGCGAGTTCCTGGGGGCGTTGCTGCAGGCTGAAACCCGCGGAGGCCGCCAGCTCCTTCAAGCGGTCTGGCTCAGCCACACCCGTCAGGGTGTTGCGCAACATCTTGCGCCGGGCCAGAAACGCCTGCTTCAGCAGCGATTCCACCCGAGCGGCCAGAGCCGGCTCCACCCGCTCCGCGGCCGGCAAGGGCTCCAGGCAGATCACTTCCGATTGCACCTTTGGTGGTGGCTGAAAACACCGCGGTGGCACCGGACACACCGAACGGCACCGGGCCAGCAGCTGCATGCGCACACTCAGGGCACTGAAACTGCTGTGGCCGGGTCGGGCACGAATCCGCTCCGCGACTTCCTTCTGCACCAGCAACACAAGCCGTTGGTAGGGCGGATCCACCGGCCGGTCCAGTCGGCCCACCAACCGCTCCAGCAGTGGGCCAGTGATGTTGTATGGAATGTTGGCCACCACCTTGTCGGCGATGCGGCCATCACTCAATTCCAGTGGGGCTTCAAGAACATCGCCCTGATGGAGGCTGAACCCAGGCTGAGCTTCAAAACGTTCCTGAAGACCATCCACCAGATCGCGGTCGAGCTCAATCGCATGCACCGCCTTCAGCCCCGCGGCCAGCAGACGCTCGGTCAACGCCCCGCGACCGGGCCCCACCTCCAGCACCCGATCGGTGGACTGCAGGTCAGCAGCCTCGATGATTCGTTGCAGCACGGATTCGTCCCGCAACCAGTGCTGACCGAAACGCTTGCGGGCGTGATGTCCGGAGAAACCCATGGGTCAACTGTGCATCAGCACAGCCGCTCCACATCAATCCAGTGAATCGTTCGGCGGGACGTCATCAAGGGAACAAGAGCCAGCTTGACCCGGAGCAGCTGCTCAGCTGACGCCGGATGCCCAGCTCTCCAGCAACTGATGGCGCGGGCCATGCGGCGCCGTTTGGCGGAATGGAAGGCATCAAGGCCATGGCGGTCCCGATGCCCCGTGCGACGGCCCTTCACCTCCACCACCAGCAGCTGCTGCTGCCGCTCCAGCACCAGATCGAGCTCGCCCCAGCGGCAGTGCCAGTTGCGGTCCAGCAACCGCCATCCCTGCGCTTCCAGCTGCTGCAAGGCCTGCTGCTCCGCCCAGCCACCGCTGCATTGAGACCCCACCGGCTTGAACCCTTACGTCTTGGTTCAAACCATTCCCCCCTGGAACGGTTCTAGGGTTCGGTGGTGATGGTTCCGATCATGGGCAGACGCTTCACGGCCGTACTGATCTCTCTGGTTGTGTTCACATGCCAGTGGCTGATGCCGGCTCCGGCCCACGCCGCGATGGATGTGGCCAAACAGGTGCTGATCGGTGCCGACTATTCCAACAAGGACTTGCGGGGGGCCACCTTCAACCTCAGCAACCTGCGCGAAGCCAACCTGTCCGGGTCTGATCTGCGGGGAGCCAGCCTCTACGGCGCCAAGCTGCAGGATGCCGACCTCAGCGGCACCGACCTGCGCGAAGCCACCCTGGACGCCGCTGTGATGACAGGCACCAACCTTGAGGATGCCGTGCTGGAGGGGGCTTTTGCCTTCAACACCCGCTTCAACGATGTGTTGATCACGGGGGCCGACTTCACCGACGTTCCCATGCGCGGGGACCAACTCAAAAGCCTCTGCGCCGTTGCCGACGGAACGAATTCCGTCACGGGCCGCAGCACCCGTGAAAGTCTCGGTTGCGCCTGAACCATGAGTTTTGATCCCCGCAGCCTCGAGCGCCTGCGTGAGTTGGGGCGTCAACTCCCTGCACGCCTGCCGGAACCGGAGAAGCCTGCGTCAGCTCCCAAAGCCAGCCAGGTGCGCCATCGCGTTGAAACGGAGAAGAACCCCGAGGAGCTCTTCCGGGAACTGATGAAGGCCAGCCAGGACGGCACCGTTCCTGAGCACCTCATGGACCGCCTCAAACAGTTGGAGGCCCAACGCAAACCATCGGCTCAACCATCGCCGTTCAACAACAACGACACCACCCCAGCCCTTGCCGCACCAGCGCGCAGCCAGCCCGGACCGGGAAAAAACACCCAGCCGAAACGGCCGAAGGTGGACCCGGGCAGCGAGGAGGAAAGCCTCTACGTGGCTTTCGGGCAGCTGCTGCTCGAAGATGAGGGAGATGACGTTTGAACTCGGCCCGTTGCCGGATTCTTGCGGTGGGCAAAGTACGTCGTGGCTGGATTCAGGACGGCATTGACCTCTACCTCAAACGCCTGCCTGGGTTGACCATCAGCGAACTGCGCGACAGCAATCCAGACAAGGAAGCCGATGCCATCAGAGCGGCCCTGCGACCCGACGAAACCCTCATTGCACTGATGGAACAGGGTGACACCTTGGCGTCGATTCCCTTCGCGCGACGTCTCGAGCAATTCGGCAACCAACGGCTGGCCTTCGTGATCGGTGGGGCCGACGGTCTGACGGCTGAGCTCAAGGCACAGGCCCAATGGCGCCTGAGCCTTTCACCGATGACCTTCCCCCACGAACTGGCGCGGCTGATGCTCGTGGAACAACTGTTCCGAGCCCAGGCGATTGTTCAAGGCAGCCCTTATCACCGTGCCTAGGGTTCGGCGATGGCCGCTGATCTCTCAGCCACGACCATGCTGCACATCATCGACAACCTTCTGCCCGCCAGCGCCCTTCAGGACCTACGCGACCTCTGTGACATCCACTGGCGACTCAAGGAGGAACACGACGGTGATGCTCAATTCAGCTGGCGACCCGAAACCGGTTCTCCCCGCTCGATTCACGCAGCCGCTCAGCAAGCCGTCGTCGATCACTACCTCGACGAGGCCCTGCTCCCTCTGGCAACACCGTTCGCACCCCAGCGGGCCGGAGTCGAGTGGTGGTGCAACACCAACAACGATCTCGACTGGCACATCGACAAGGACGAGCTGGAAGGTCGACGCAGCGGCCGCTTCCTGCTTCCGTTGCTGTCCACCGTGTTTTACCCCACGTGAGCTGCGCTGACGGCGAACCGCTGGTGGCCGATAGCCCTCCGATCGAGAACGGATACCAGGGGCCGTTACCCACATTCAGCTCGGTGATCTCGATCCCACCGGTGGTGAACCGTCTGGCGCTGTTCTCCCCAGGCATCCTGCATCGGATCAACCCGTTCGAAGGCGAGCGCTATTCCGTGGCCGTGAACATCTGGGAGCAAGCGCCCCTCACCACAACGGCTGCAGAGCCACCGGCTTGAATTTTTCGATCGAAACAGTCCAGGCCCGCGGGGAGAAAGCCTGCAATGCCGCTTTGAACGCGGCCGTATCCCCCGTGTTCAACCAGTCCGCCTTGAGCCTGGGCACGTCCTCCGGCAGCCGTTCCATCGGCAGCTCCACCAGCAGCAGGCTGTCGGCTCCAGCCGCACGCTGCAGCGCACCCTGATCACTGCGCTGCCACACCCGCAGCAACAGCTCCAGCACCAGTGCATGGCCCAACGCCTCCGGGGCCTCACCCTGCGGAGCCACCTCTTTCTGAGACCGTCCCCCCAGGGGCAGGGCGCGCCTGCCCTGCTGATCGATCAGCGCCATGGCCACGAGGTAAGGGGAGTCAGCCAACACCAGATGTCGAAGGCCACCATCCTCACCGGATCCTCCCCACAATGAGCAGTACATGCGTACTATTTAACCAGTTGTCGCTGCTGCCGTGGAGCTCCAACACAGACCGCTTCCCCTGCAGCCCAAGCGCAGTCGGCTCACGCTGCCCCTAGCCGGGGGACGGGTCGCCGCAGGCTTCCCGTCCCCCGCCGATGACTACATCGACGTGGGGATCGACCTCAATGAACAGCTGATCCGGCATCCCACCAGCACCTTTTTCCTGCATGTGAGCGGCGAATCGATGACCGACGCCGGCATCCACGACGGCGATCTTCTGGTGGTCGATCGCAGCCTCGACCCGCGTCCGGGCCAGGTGGTTGTGGCGGTGCTCGACGGTGCCTTCACCCTCAAACGCCTGATGCGTCATCACGGCCGGTTGCGCCTGGAAGCCGCCCATCCGGACTATCCGCCACTGGAGCTTCACCGCTGCGGCGAAGTGCAGATCTGGGGTGTCGCCATCCACGTGATCCATCCGCTCTGAAGCGACATCGCCATGCCTCAGGCCACGGCCCTGATCGATGGAAACAACTTCTATGCCTCCTGCGAACAGAGCCTGGATCCGGCTCTGTTCGGTCAGCCCGTGGTGGTGCTGTCCAACAACGACGGCTGCATCGTTGCGCGCAGTGCCGAAGCCCGTGCCCTCGGCATCCGCATGGGGACGCCGTACTTCAAGGCGCGCCGGGAGCTGGAACGGCACAACGTGGTGGTGCGCAGTTCGAACTACGCCCTTTATGCCGACATGAGCCAGCGGATGATGAGCCTGCTGGAGGCCCACTGTGAAGAGCTGGAGGTGTATTCGATTGACGAGGCCTTCGGGAGAATTCGTCGTCCCCGCGATGGCGACCTACAGGGTTGGGCCCGCCAGCTGCGGGCACGGGCACGGCAGAACCTTGGCCTACCGATCGCCATCGGCTTAGGGGCCAGCAAGGCCCAGGCCAAGCTGGCCAATCGCCTGGCCAAACAGACCCCAGACCATGCCGGGATGTTCGACCTCGGCCAGTGCGACAACCCCGATCGCTGGCTGGAAACCATTGCGATCGAGGATGTCTGGGGAATCGGTCGACAACTGGCCCATTGGTGTCGCCTGCGGGGCGTCAGCAACGCACGACACCTCCGGGACATGCCGAGCGGTGAACTGCGCGCCAAATGCGGCGTGGTGGGTCTGCGGCTGCAACGGGAGCTGCGGGGCCATGCCTGCCTGCCGCTGGAGCTGGCACCAGCACCGAAGCAAGAAACCTGCGTGAGCCGCAGCTTCAGTCGCCCCATCACCAGCCAGGAGGAGCTGCACCAGGCCATCGCCACCTATGTGGTGCGCGCCGCCGAGAAATTGCGCAGGCAACGGCAACGGGCAGCAGCGCTCACCATCTACACCCGCACCAGCCCGTTCGCTCCTGGGTTTTACAGCCAAGCCGCCAGCACGCAGCTGGACCTACCGAGCAATGACACAGCCGTGCTGCTGGAGGCGGCACGCCCCTTGGTGGCACGGATCTTTCGCCCCCACCGTCCACTGGCCAAGGCCGGCGTGCTGATGCAGCACCTGCAGAGCCACGACATCCTGCAGACCCATCTGATGGTGCCGATGAGTGAGGAGCAGCAGCAGAAACGGGAGTGCCTGATGCAGACCATCGACCGGATCAATCGGCGTTACGGGCGTGGAACCCTGCAATGGGCCGGTTGCGGACTGCAGCCCAGCTGGTTGATGCGGCGTGAGCAACTCAGCCGCGCCGCCACCACCCGTCTGCAGGATCTACCGGTGGTGAAGGCCTGACCCACAGCGTTGATCTAGGCCTCAAACCTCCTGCAGCAACTGGATGACCTGCTCACGGGTGCTGAGCAGCAAGACCATCCGCTCGCCGTGGGCGTTGAGACCCGTCTGCTCCCGCACCAGATCGGTGCTGGCCAACGCCAGTCCTCCGGTTTCAGTGAACAGCACCGGCAGGGTGCCCTGGTGCCCTCGCATGCCCTGCAGATCCAGCGCCTGACGAACAGCCCGCTGAGCCTTCTCGGAACCCAGACGCTCCACAAAGGCCGGCCAGAGGTGGTTGACCGGATCGAGCGCGGCGAAATCCAGCTGCGAATCAGTCATCAGGACGGCAACAACGCAAGGGCTTCGCTGATCATCTGCGGGGTGACGGCAATGCGCTCAAGCGGATCAGCGTTGTCGAGGTAGGCGTCAAACGAGGCGAAGCGCTCGATCACAGGGTCGGCCCCCTCGGCGGCGCAAGCCTCAACCCAATCCCCCTCCTCCAGCTTCACCGCGACGTAGGCCTGCAGCGCTTCCTCCAGATCACCGCCGTCGCCAACGCCCTCACCGTGCCAGATCGCTTCGAAGAATTCAGACATCTTCAACTCGAGGAACAGATCTTGATGCAGTTTGCCCAGACCACCGGCCCATGGCTCAGGCGGCCGGGGGAACGGTGTAGCTGGCGCAACGTTGCTGATCCAGATGGCCGATGTGTTTTCGCTCGGTGTAATACAGCTCCTGGTAGCGCAGCGCATCACGGTTGAGGTCATCGAAGAGGGCCTGAATCCGCACCTCCATGTCCACGGAGGCCTGATCTGACGAAGCCTCCTGATCAATCAGAACAGCGATGCAGGATTCCAGGGTTTGGAGACGCTGGCCACCCCAGGCCTCCAACAGGTGCCGGCAGCGCTTCAAGCTTTTCTGACGCTCCAGCAGGGCAGCAATACCCCGCAGCTGCTCCAGGGGCTCCGCCAGGGCAACACGCTGCAATTCACCTGGCTCCAAAAGGGGCGTCAGGCGGGACACCAGCGCACTGCTCTCCAGCAAGAGCTGATCGGTGAGCAAGCGGGGCAGATCGATGAGATCCAGACCCTCGCCGTCGTCGTCGCAACGGCTGATCGACTCCATGCGCCCCTCACCCAGGTTGGTCTCCTCGAGATCCGTAATGGCCGCCCAGAGATGGCGATGATGGGGAATGGCGAAATCCTCCAGTTCGCGTTTGCGCAGTTCCTGGCGAATCGTGGCCCGATGTCGGGGGCAATGCAGATACAGCCGCAGAAGATCGGCCTCACAACGCTCCCGCTGTCCGGATTCACCGGGCTGTTCGTGACGGCTGGAGCGCCCATGCCAACGCTGGCCCTTCACCTGCTGCCGCAGGTCGTCCTCGAGCTGAAGCGCCAGGCGTCCCTGGCCACCACTGAGGCGCTCCGCCACCCGTTGGAGGTAGTGGGTGCGCACGGCGGACTGGGGCAGCTTGCCCAGCAGCCCCACCAGGGCCGTAACCGCCTGTTGGAACTGGTCGGCCCGGCTGAGATCGCGCTCCTCCAGCACCTGCTCGATCTGCCAATCCAGCCAGAGGGGGGCCTGATCGAGCAGGGCGCGGTAATCGCCGGCCCCGTTCTGTTTGAGGAACTCATCGGGGTCCTTGCCTGAAGGAAGGTGCAGAACCCGCAGCTCCAGCTGGCCCTGCATCGCCAGCTGCTCCACCTCGCCAATGGCTCGATTGGCTGCACGGACACCGGCACCGTCGGCGTCGAAATTCAGAACGATCCGCTTGCTGTCGCTGACGCGGCACAACTGGGTGATCTGCTGACTGCTCAGGGCCGTGCCGAGGGAGGCCACAGCGTTGGTGATGCCGGCAGCATGCAGGGCAATCACATCGAAATAGCCCTCCACCACCACCGCTCTGTCGTCCTTGCGGATGGCATTGGAGGCCTTGTCGAGACCGAACAGATGCTTCCCCTTCTCGAACACTTCGGTCTCGGGGGAGTTGAGGTATTTCGGTTCACTGCCATCAAGGCTGCGTCCCCCGAAACCGATCACCCGGCCCTGACGGTCATGGATCGGCACCATGACCCGATGGCGGAAGCGGTCATAGAACCCGTTGCCCCCCTTGCGGGGAACCACCAGCCCAGCAGCCTCGAGAAGCTCAGGCGCCAGCCCCTCAACTTGCTGAAGATGCTTCAGCAGACCATCCCACTGATCCGGCGCATAGCCGAGTTGAAAGGTCTCCTGGGTGGCGGGACTCAACCCTCTGGCCTCACTGAGGTACTTGAGGGCCTCTGCGCCAGCAGGCGCTATCAACTGGCTGCGAAACCAACCGGCAGCTAGGGCCAGGGCTCGCTGCAGCTTGTCCCTGCGGGACAACTGTTGGCGCAGCCGTTCCTGCTGCGGACCATCCACCGTCTCGATCGGCAGCTGATAACGCCGCGCAAGATCCAGCACCACATCGCTGAAACTCTGGCGCTGGAACTCCATCAGGAACTTGATGGAGTTGCCGCCAGCACCACAGGAGAAGCAGTAGTAGAACTGCTTGGCGGGCGACACCGTCATCGACGGTTTGCTGTCGTCATGGAACGGACAGATCCCGACGAATTCCCGTCCCTTCTTCTTGAGCACCACGTGCTCGCCCACCACATCAACGATGTCGGCGCGTTCCTTGACGGCCTCAATCGTTCTTGGGTGCAGGCGGGCGTTCACCATCGGTCCATTCTGCGAAGTCGCAGGGTTCCGTGCACCCCGTCATCAGAACAGCCATGGCCGAACCGCAGACCCCACAGCCCTGGTGGAACCGGGACTCGGTGCGGGGCAGCCGAGCCCTGATCCTGAGCTCCCTGGCCTTCAGCCTGATGACGGTCTGCGTCAAGCAACTGAACAGTCGGCTTCCGGTAGCGGAAATCGTGCTGTGCCGGGCCCTGATCAGCATCGTTCTGACCGCTGTGGGCCTGCGCCTGGCCGGGGTCTCCCCGTGGGGCCAGAGACGGGGGCTGCTGGTGGCGCGGGGGGTGCTGGGCAGCTTGGCCCTGCTCTGCTTCTTCGAAGCGATTGACCAGCTGCCGCTCGCTTCAGCGACGGTGCTCCAGTACACCTACCCCACCTTCACCGCCGTGGCAGCGCTGTTGCTGCTGGGCGAGCCCCTGCGCCGACGCATCAGTGCAGCGGTTCTGCTGGGCTGGATCGGCGTCACCCTCGTGGTGCAACCGCAGTGGCTCACGGGAACAGCCCAACCTGCGCAACTGATCCCTGCCCTGATCGGAATTGGTGGGGCTCTGATGACCGCCCTGGCCTACGTGAGTGTGCGGCGGCTGTCGCAAACCGAGCACCCCTTGGTGATCATCCTCTATTTCCCGATGATCTCGGTTCCCCTGACCCTGCCCTGGGTGCTGCAACAAGGGGTCTGGCCCCAAGGCATCGAATGGTTCTGGCTCCTGGGGGTCGGGGTGATGACCCAGCTGGGCCAGATCTGGGTGACAGAGGGCCTGCGCTGCCTGCCCGCCGCCCGAGCCACATCGATCAACTACGTGCAGGTGGTATTTGCCGCAGGCTGGGGCTGGCTGTGGTTCGCCGAATCGATCAATGCCTGGCAAGTGGGCGGCGGGATGCTGGTGCTGGCCGCCACCCTGATCAGCTTGTCGGCGCGACGTTAGAGCTCAGGCTTTGTCCAAACCGAGGGGATACGTCAGCCAGGCCTGGCGGTCGTCGGATCCGCCTTTGGGTCTGGCCAGGCGCCAGCTCTGACCACGGGAGCCCCGCTGCAGAAACAGTTCAAACGGGCTATCCACCTGCACACGGTCGCCGGGGAGCTGCCAGTCGAAGCGGCCTGAAATCCTGAGGCCCTGCTCGTCACCCAGGGAAAAACTTTCCTGGTCCTCCACCCGCACCCGACTCACGCTTGGGGCGATGGGCATCGGGGTGAGATCGAGGGAGCTGGCAATGGCCGACTGGGTGAGCTGAATCTGCAGGGCCAGCGCTTCATTCAGGAGAGCCCGTGGCGGCTGAGATCCATTGCATGCCGTCAGTGAAACCACGATCGATAAGACACACAGCACCTGAATCAAACGGCGCACAACGCGCTTGAAAGCAGAGACAGGCAATGACAGCTGCGGCAACATGACGCGGTTGAAACCTCTCCCCATGATCGGCTGGCTGCAGGGACGACCGATGGAGTGCTGGACTCAAGGCAACCGTAGCGGCGTTCTGCTGCTCTGCGGTGCGGTCGGATATGAGGTGCACCTGACCGAGCGGCATCTGCAGAACCTTCCGGCGGATGGCGACCTGAACCTGTGGATTCATCAGGTGCAGCGGGAGGACGGCAGCAGCCTCTACGGCTTTACCCTGCGCCAGGAGCGGGATCTGTTCCGGCTGCTGATCAGCGTCAGCGGTGTGGGCCCCCAGGCCGGTCTGGCGCTGATGCAGGAATGCAAGCCCCAGGAGCTGGTGGAAGCGATCAGCAGCGGTGATCTGCGTCGCCTCTGCAAGGCGCAGGGCATCGGCAAACGCACCGCTGAGCGTCTGGCGGTGGAACTCAGGGCCTCGATTGCGGCCTTCGCGGGCCTGGATCCCGCCCCATCGCTAGCGGAAGGCGTCAGCTCGGAGCAGATGCCGGCAAGCGGTGCCGACGTGGAAGCGACCCTCTCGATGCTGGGTTACGACGATCTGGAAATCCGTCGAGCCATCCGTGCGATCGCTGAGGGCGCCGATGGCCAACCGCCTGCTGGAGACGACCAGGACGCCTGGCTGCGGGGCTGCCTGCAATGGCTGAGCCGCGAATCGGCCTGAGCCTCCCCACGCGAAGGTAAGCTGGTTGTTTGCACTGACAGGGCCGCCCCCCGCGCATGTCGCTTGATACCACCGAGAAGCAGCAGCTGATCAACACCCACCAGACCCACGGCACCGACACCGGTTCTGCCGAGGTCCAGGTGGCCATGCTGAGTGAGCGGATCAACCGTCTCAGCAGCCACCTGCAGAACAACATCCATGACTTCTCCTCACGGCAGGGGCTGCTCAAGATGATTGGCCGCCGCAAGCGCCTGCTGAGCTACATGCGCAGCAAGAGCGAGCAACGCTACGCCGACACGATCGCCAAACTGGGCATCCGCGGCTGATCGACGTCCCCCATGCCTGAGCAACGCAACGCCCTCCCCTTTGAGCCCAAAGGGTCTGGGAAGGGAAGCAAGCCTGCTTCAGGGACACCTCGGCAGGAAGCCATTCCTCGCTACGTAGCCGATCGGATGGCTCGCCGGGTTGCTGTGTTCACAGGACTCCCGTCCCTCGCCGGGATGGCAGTTTTTGTTGGCAGTTATTTCGTCGTCACCCGTGGCATCGCCGATATCGCTCCAGGGCTCACGCTGACGGGCTCCGGCCTGTTTTTCCTCCTGGGTCTGGTGGGCCTCAGCGTTGGCGTGTTGACCGCCAGCTGGGATCCCGAACCGGGTTCTCTGCTGGGCTTCGAGAACTTCAAGCCGAACATTCAGCGGATGAAGGAGTCGATCCGGGCCCAGAAGCAGCAGCAACAGCAATCGAAGTCCTGATCCAGTTCTGTGGATCAGGACTCCTGGTCAGACGATCAGGTGAGCACCAGACGGTCGCTGCATCGGGCTTCAAAGGACTGGGTGCGCAGTGACGCGATCGCTGCATCAACGTCTTTGACGCAGAACTGGGAACCGAGTCGCACATAGCGAACGCTGTCGCCGTGGCACACCTCGGCGACCACAGGCACCTTCACGCCCAGCTCATCCCGCTCAGGGCGATGTTGGTTCAGGCATTCCCGCAGTTTGTGCTGAATGGCAATGTCGCTGGCCTGATCGGAGGGGAGCTGAACCAGCAGCAGATTGAGCTCATCAACGGCACGGCAGTCGTCAATGATCAGCTGCACGCGCTCGTCACGCCGATCAACCCCAGCCCACACCAAGAGGCGGGCTTCAGCCATCAGGTGATCTGCGAGGCGCGCGTAGCTCTTGGGAAACACCACCGCTTCGCAACTTCCGGTGAGATCCTCAAGCTGAAGGATCGCCATGCGATCGCCCTTACGGGTGGTGACCTGGCGCATTTCAGCCACCATCGCAATGGCACTCACCTTGGCTTTGTCGAGCTGTTCCTCCAAGGAACCCAGACCGATGGGGGCCAGCAACTTCGACGAGGGGGTGAGCTGTTTGAGTGGGTGATCGGAGAGGTAGAAGCCCACCAGATCTTTTTCAAGACGAAGCTTTTCAGTTGGGGGATAGTCCGGCACCGGCGCCGCCTTGGGTGCATGGCTGAGATCCGCCGGCCCATCGGCATCGGCTGCAGGAGCCATCAGATCAAAGAGGTTGCCCTGTCCGCTGTCTCGATCTTTGGCCCGTGAGGAGGCCCAGTCGAGCAGCAGATCAAGATCTGCCATCAACTGAGCACGGTTGGCCTGCGGATCCATGGCATCCAGGGCACCGCAGTGAATCAACGACTCCAGACCACGGCGGTTGAGCACCGAGGACGGGATCCGGTCACACAGATCCGCCAGGGAACGGAAAGGCCCATCGCTATCGCGGGCAGCGATCAATTGACGGATCGCACCATCACCAAGGTTGCGAACGGCGGACAGGCCGAACAGGATCCGATCGCCGTTGGGGGTGAAATCGGTGAGCGAGGCATTCACATCCGGGGGCATCACCTCAATCCCCATCGCATTGCAATTGGAGATGTAGCGCTGCACTTTGTCGGCAGCTCCGGCGTTCACCGTGAGCAGGGCCGCCATGTAGGCGACCGGGTAGTGCGCTTTCAGATAAGCCGTCTGATACGTGACGGCGCCATAGGCCGTGGAATGGCTCTTGTTGAAGCAGTATTCAGCGAAGAGAACCATCTGATCGAACAGTTCGTCGGCGACCTTTTCATCAACGCCGCGCTCTCCAGCACCCTGAACGAAAATGCCGCGGTGCTTCTGCATCTCGGACACTTTTTTCTTGCCCATCGCCCGCCGGAGCAGATCGGCCTGCCCCAGGGAGTAACCGGCAAGATCCTGCGCGATCCGCATGATCTGTTCCTGGTACACCATGATCCCGTAGGTCTCGGACAGGATCGGCTCAAGAATCGCGTGGGCGAAGTCGATCGCCTCCCGGCCGTGCTTGCGGTTGATGAATTTGGGAATCAGACCAGCATCGAGAGGCCCCGGTCTGTAGAGGGCAAGGATCGAGGAGATGTCTTCCAGGGATGAAGGCTTGAGATCACGCACGATCTGCCGCATTCCGCTGGATTCCAACTGGAAGATCCCCTCCAGATCACCTCTCGCCAGAAGGGCAAAGGTCTCTTCATCCTGGGGCGGCAATTTGTCGGGGTCAACACGGGTGCCACTACTCACCTCCACCAGTTCGAGGGTCTTTTCGATCATCGTGAGGTTCTTCAACCCCAGGAAATCCATCTTCAACAGACCCATGGATTCCACGTCTTCCATGAAGTACTGCGTGATCACCTGACCATCGTTGTTGCGCTGCAACGGCACCAGTTCATCGAGGGGGTCAGCAGCGATAACCACACCAGCTGCGTGAACACCGAAGGTTTTGTTGGTGCCTTCAATCCGCATTGCCATGTCCACCCAACGCTTCACCGTTGGATCGGCCTCGTACTTCTCGCGGAACTCGGGGTTGGGTGATTCCTCGCCGATCATCGCCTTGAGCTTGGCGGGCTTGCCGCGAACCACCGGGATCAGCTTCGCCAGACGGTCGGCATCCCCGTAGGGAATGTCGAGCACCCGGGCCACATCCTTCAAAACCGCCTTGGAGGTCATCCGGTTGAAGGTGATGATCTGCGCCACCTTGTCCTCGCCGTAGCGCTCGGTGACGTAGTCGATCACCTCACCACGACGCTCGATGCAGAAGTCGGTGTCGATATCAGGCATCGACTTGCGTTCCGGATTGAGGAAGCGCTCGAAGAGCAGGCAGTTGGTGATCGGATCGATGTTGGTGATCCCCAGGCAGTACGCGACGAGCGACCCTGCGGCGGAGCCACGACCCGGACCGACGGGAATGTTCTGTTCCCGGGCAAAACGGATGTAATCCCACACCACCAGGAAGTAGGTGGGAAATCCCATCTGCTCCATGATCTTGAGCTCATGGGCCATGCGCTCGGCATAGTCGTCGGGCAAGGCAGCATCAGGGCTGAGCTCGAGCCGATCCCGCAATCCCTGCTCGGTCACCTCCCTCAGGTAGCTGACGGGGGTATGGCCCTCGGGAATCGGGAAGCGGGGCATTTGATAGCGCCCGAGAATGTCGTAAGGCTCCACCTTCTCGGCCACCTTGACGGTGTTGGCGATCGCCTCCTGAACCACCTCAGGCTCGAGGTGATCCCCGAAGAGAAGGCCCATCTCCTCTTCGGTTTTGATGTATTCAGTGCCGGTGTAACGCAGCCGCTTCTCATCGGTGATCAGCTTGCCGGTGAGCACGCAAAGCAAGGCATCGTGGGCTTCAACGTCCTGCTTGCTCAGGTAGTGGGCATCGTTGGTGGCAACGATCTGAATGCCGAGCTCCTTGGCAATTTTGACGATCTCAACGTTGACGATCCGATCTTCCGGGGATCCGTGATCCTGGATCTCGAGGTAGTAGTCGTCGCCGAAAACCTCCTGATACCAAGCCGCCACCTTGCGAGCCACATCGGGGCGACCCCGCAGAATCGCCTGGGCGATCTCACCGCCGAGGCACGCCGTGGCGATGATCAGGCCTTCGCTGTGTTGCTTCAGCAGTTCCTTGTCGATGCAGGCACGGGAGAAGATCCCGCGTCCCCGCATCCCCCGCAGGTGGCTGATGCTGGTGAGCTTCACCAGATTGCGGTAACCGGTGGCGTTTTTCGCCAGCACCACCAGGTGATATCTCTTCTCCTTCTTGGGTTGCGGGTCATCAATGGACCCATTGATCACATACATCTCATTGCCGATGATCGGCTTGAGATCCAAACCCTGGCAGAGCTTCAGCAGCTCAATCGCGCCGTACATCACGCCGTGATCCGTCAGGGCGATGGCGGGCATGCCCAGCTGCTTCGCCCGCTCCACCATGGCCGGCAACTGCGACGCACCATCCAGAAGGCTGTAGTCGCTGTGGTTGTGGAGAGGAACGAAAGCCATGGGGTCAGACTAGGACCCAACGCAAGATCAAGCGTTCAAGAGGAACACAACCCCCCACATGTGGGGCAACTCAGGGAACCAGTGCAGCTTCCGGGCGTGACGCAAACACCCGAGCAGCCTGCTCGTACTGATGCGCCACCTGAAGCAGACGCGGTTCATCCAACACATTGCCGATCAGCTGCATCCCGATCGGCAGACCCGCCGCGCTGAATCCACAGGGAACACTGATGGCCGGAAGTCCAGCAAGGTTGACCGGAATCGTCAGCAGGTCAGCCAGATACATCGCCAGGGGGTCGTCGGCGTGGGCACCAGCCTTGAAGGCCGTGGACGGCGCTGTTGGCGTCAGCAGCACATCAACACTCTGAAAGGCCGCATCAAAGTCCCGCCGGATCAGGGTGCGCACCTGCTGCGCCTTTTTGTAGTAGGCATCGACATATCCGGCGGACAGGGCGTAGGTGCCGATCAGGATTCGCCGTTGCACCTCAGCGCCAAATCCTTCAGCACGGCTTCGCGCCGTCATCGCGGCCAGGCTCTCGGCGTCTTCGGCACGGAAGCCGTATTTGACACCGTCGTACCGCGCCAGGTTGGCCGACGCCTCCGATGGTGCGATCACGTAGTAGGTGGCGATGCCGTCGTTGAACCGGGGGCAGCTCACCTCCACCAGTTCAGCGCCGAGAGCCTCCAGCTGGGCAGCAGAGGCCTGCACCGATGCCTTCACCTCGGGATCGAGGCCTTCCGCATCGAAGCACTCCTTGATCACCCCCACCTTGAGCCCCTTGATGGACTGGTTGAGGCCGGCACTGAAATCGGGAACCTCTGCCTCAAGGCAGGTGGAATCGCGGGGGTCGGGCCCGGCGATCACCTGGAGCAGTTCGGCCACATCAGCAACGCTGCCGGCGAAGGGTCCCACCTGATCCAGAGAGCTGGCGAAGGCCACCAGGCCCCAACGGCTGACGCGGCCGTAGGTGGGCTTGAGGCCCACCACACCACAGAACGACGCCGGTTGGCGGATGGAGCCACCGGTGTCGGAACCAAGCGAAGCGACGCAACTGCCGGCGGCGACGGCCGCTGCACTGCCACCGGAGCTTCCACCCGGCACATGGGCGGTGTTCCAGGGGTTCTGTGTGGCCCCGAACGCGGACGTTTCGGTTGAGCCACCCATGGCGAACTCATCCAGATTTGTCTTGCCCACCAACACACCACCGGCCTGCCAGAGCCGCTCGGTGACCGTGGATTCGTAGGGCGGCACGAACTGCTCGAGCATGCGGCTGGAACAGGTGGTGCGGACACCTTTGGTGCAGAGGTTGTCCTTGATCGCCAGCGGCAATCCCGCCAGGGGGCCGAGCGTCTCGCCGGCGGCCCGGGCTTCATCAATGCGGGACGCCTCAGCACGGGCCTGGTCGGCCGTGACTTCAACAAAAGCGTTCAGCGCAGGCTCTGAACTTTCAAGCCGCTTGAGGTGCTGATCAACGAGCTCGCGGGAGGAAACCTCGCCGCTCTGCAGTTGCTGACGCCACGCGCTGATCGTCATGTCCCCGCGATTCATTGCAGGGAGGACGCTATCAGCCGCGGGATCAGCCCTCAGCTGAGATGGTGAGGGGCTCGGAGCGCCGGGTCCGCAGCAGGGAATGGCTGATCGACTGGGGCTGCTCCGACTTGACGTCGTTCAGGAAGGCACTGAGCTCGCTCTCCAGCCCCTTGCGGGTGATGAAAGGACCGAACCAGTAGGTCACATCGGGGCCATACGTCTGAACGCGAGCCCACCAAGCGACTCCAAAGCCATTGGCAAGGCTGCGCAGCGGCCGAATCAGGGGGCTCATGGGAGGAACAGGACCTCAGGGCATTGTGCCCCGAGATCTTGGTCAACTGCGCTGTTTTCAGGGAGATAGCTGGATGTTCTGATCGAACGGCAGGGCAGCATCCGGCTGCGATGGATTCAGATCCAGGTCAATCCGCTGTTCCGGAGCCTTCTCCACAGGAGCTTCAGGCTGTTCGGGCGAAGCAGGCTCTTCAGTGGAAACAAGCTTTTCAGTAGTAAAAGCCACCTCAGACGCCTCAGTTGCGTCAACGGTCGATTCAGAACCCGCAAGCTTGGGCCTGCGAATCGGCGGAGACGGTGCCTGGCCGTGAATGTCCTTCATCCAGTTGCGCCGTGCCACTTCATAGACGCATAGGGCTGTGGCGACGGAAGCATTGAGGCTCGGTGTGATGCCCCGCAGCGGGATGCGAACCAACTGGTCGCAGTGGCGCCGGGTCATCAGCGACAGGCCCTGGTCCTCAGATCCGGTGACCAGCACCATCGGCCCACTGAGGTCGACATCGGTGAGGGTCACATCCCCTTCAGCGGCAAGGCCCACCACCCTGTAGCCGGCGTCTTTGAGCTTTTCCAGGGAGCGATTGAGGTTGACCACACGTGCCACCGGCAGGTGTTCAAGGGCTCCGGCGGCCACCTTGGCGGCGGAACCGGTCAAGCCAGCACTACGGCGCTGGGGGATCACCACGCCATGGGCTCCCATGGCTTCAGCGGAGCGAACAACCGCCCCGAGATTGTGGGGGTCGGTGACACCGTCCAGGGCCACCAACAGGGGGGGTTCCCCCAAATCCGAGCAGCCCTCGATGAGGCTGTCGAGATCAAGGGTTTCCGCCGCCGCCGTCTGCAGGGCGATGCCCTGGTGAACGGACCCACCTGTGATCTGTCCCAACCGGGCCCAGGTCACCTCTTCCACGAGAACGCCCGAGGCCTTGGCATCGCGCAGGAGCTGGAGGAATTTGGAGGCACTGCGCATTTCGGCAGTGCACCAAATGCGATGGATGGGGCGTCCGGCCTCCAACGCGGCCTGGGTGGCATGACGCCCCCAAATCAGATCGTCCGCTGGCGGAGTGGCCGCTGCAGCCTCCGGTGCTGCATCCGGCCGCTGAGGACGAGCCTCGTCGAAGCGGGATCTGGGGCGTTGGGACGGTTGGCGCCGTTCATCCCCGGAGCGACGGCGGTCGCCGAACCGATCGTTGCGATCGCGAAAACGTCCAGGCCCTGAGCGTTCGTTTTGATAGCCCGAGCGGGGGGCGTTCTGATCTCGGTCGAAGGAACGGGAGCGGTTGCCGAAACGCTCTTTCGGGCGATCACCGAAACGTTCTCCAGTTCGATCACCGGATCGATCAGCGGCGCGATCACCGAAACGCTCCCCAGACCGCTCCTTGAACCGATAACCGGGTCGATCACCAGAGCGCTCACCAAACCGATTGCCGGGTCGATCGCCCCCTCGCGACTGGCCCCACTCTCCATCCCGTGGAGCGCGTCGTTCGCGATAACCGCCGCCATCACGCCCAGGTTTGGCATAGGGAGAACGACCGCCGTCAGAACGGCGGTTGCCAGGCATGGGGCGACCATTGCCGGAACGGCCCATCGACGAGCGCCCCCCTGCAGCTCGTCCACTGCCACCAGGCCCCGAACGGCCATCGCGGGATGGGCCGCTGGAGCGGCGTTCAAAGCGAGGGCTCATGGTGTGCGAGGCAACGTTATGGGTTGGATCCGGCTTGCTCCAAGTGATCGAAGAGCTCCGCAAGCCGGGCTGGATTGTTCAGAAACAGCCAGCCCACCATTGTCTCAAACCCTGTGGCCCTTCCATAAACCGCAGCGTCTGCGCGCCGTGGCCCCCGCCCGGCACTGTTGCGACCCCGCCGCACCAGATCGAGTTCTTCTGAGCAGAGGAGCTCGCGTTCTTCCAGCCAGCTCAACAAACGGGACTGGGCGTCAGCACGAACATCAGCCACGACGGCACGATGCAGGTCGTCAGAACGTCCTGGCCTCGACCCATGGCGGAGCCGTTGATGCAGCTCCCACACGGCATCACCAATCCAAGCCAGTTGCAATGGTCCCAGCTGTTCGTTGATGTCCCTGGGAGACTGGCTTCGAATCCAATCGCTCAAGCGGCCAACTGGTTGAGGGCTGTGGGCAGATCCTCCACCAGATGAAGGAACTCCTCAAGACGCACCAACTTGATCGTCTGCGTCACCCTGGTGTTGCCCACCAAAAGAAACGATCGTTTGGCATCCGTGCATTGCTTGGCCAGCTGAACCAGCGCCCCAAGGCCGGATGAATCGAGAAAATCGATCTTGCTGAGATCGAGAACAGACGGAAGCTTGTTGGCCTTCAAAACATCGCCCACGTACTCCGTGAACTGCTTCTCGGAGTAGGCATCCAGCTGACCGGTGAAATGAAACACCAAACAGCCGTCTTTCTGTTCGATTCCGCCCCGGAGAGAGACGGTCAGTCGCTGCAGTTCGCTGATGGGATCAAGCCCCCCAGGCATCATCGGCACGAAGTGTAGTGATGCTGAGCGTTGGCTACCACCTCATCAACGGCGATCGGCCATCAGCGTCACAAAGCGGGCGAAATGATGGTCGGCGTCATGGGGGCCCGGACTCGCTTCTGGGTGGTACTGCACCCCGAACACCGGCTTCTGACGGTGGGCGATCGCTGCCACGGTGCGGTCGTTCAGATTGAAATGGGTGACGTCAATGACGTCTGAATCCAGAGAATCAGCGGAGAGGGCAAAGCCGTGGTTCTGACTGGTGATTTCAACCTGACCTGTGGTGCCACAGGGATGGTTCAAGCCGCGGTGGCCATAGGGCAGCTTGAACGTCTCTCCGCCCAGGGCCAGACCAAGGATCTGATGGCCCAGGCAGATGCCGAACAGGGGTAGATCGGATTCCTCCAGCAACAGCTTGGCCAGGGCGATCCCACGGGTCACCGCTGCCGGGTCGCCAGGCCCGTTGGACAGGAAGACGCCGTCCGGGCGATGGGAACGAACCGTCTCCAGATCCGTGTCTGCCGGCAGAACCGTGACATCGCATCCATGGGCGACCAATCGATCGAGGATGGCGCGCTTGATGCCGAAATCGATGGCGACAACGCGGAAGGGCGCGTCGCTGCGGCGCTGCAAACGCTGATCGAAGCCAACACTGCAGGCCTGATTCCACTGATAGGGCTCACGGGTTGTGACGCGGTCCGCCAGGTTCAACCCCTGCATCGATGGGGCCTGCTTCAGGAGCTCAAGCAACTGCGCCGGGGTCTGGCCGTCACTGCTGATCACGCCATTCATGGCCCCCACCTCACGCAGGTGACGCACCAGGGCACGGGTGTCCAAACCGCTGATGCCCACCAGCTGGTGGGTCTGCATCCAGCTTTCAAGAGACTGTTCACAGCGCCAGTTGCTGGGAACTGGGGCCAGCTGGCGGGCAATCACGCCACGGGCATGGGGGCTATCAGCTTCTTGATCGTCAGCATTCACCCCGGTATTACCGAGTTCGGGATAGGTGAAGCTCACCAGCTGCCCGGCGTATGAGGGGTCTGTCAGCACCTCCTGGTAACCGGTCATGCCGGTGTTGAACACCACCTCACCGATGGTGGTGCCGCGATGGCCGAAGCCGACACCGGTGAGAACCGTGCCATCGGCAAGGACGAGATAAGCCTTGTCTGATGGGGAATCGGGCATCGAAGGGCCGCCGCAGGTCATCAGTCACTCATTCTCCATCTCCGTCGGACAGGGCATCCCGCAGAGCCACAAGCTTGTCCCAGGCCTTGCCTTCATTGAGAACAGCCTGAGCCTGAGCAACAGCAGCCGGCAGATCGCTTTGAAGCCCGGCAGCCCAGAGCACCAGTGCTGTGTTGAAGGCCACAACCTCCGTCTGCGCCAGGGATCCCTGCCCCTGCAGAACGTTCTGAAGGATCTGCTGGTTCACCGCGCAGTCACCACCGCGCAGCTGATCGAGACCAGCACGAGTGAGGCCCAGATCTTCAGGGGAAACCTCCTTTGTGGTGATGCCCCCGGATTCGATCAGACGTAAGGCATTGGGCCCCGCCAAGGACGCCTCATCGAGGCCTCCAGCGCCATGAACCACCACGGCACGGCTCAAGCCCAAGTGCTGCAGAGCGCCCGCCATGGGGTCGAGAAGTTCCGGACGCGCCACGCCAAGAACCTGGGCCTGGGGCTGCAGCGGATTGACCAGAGGACCCAACAGGTTGAACACCGTGCGGACCCCCAGGCTGCGTCGCAGCGGCGCCAGATTCACAAGAGCTGGATGCCAAGCGGGAGCGAACAGGAAAGTGACACCGGTTCCAGGCAAAGCGTCTACCACCTTGTTCAAAGGTGCCTTGAGGTTGAGGCCGAGCCCCTCGAGCACGTCGGCTGAACCCACTTTGCCGCTGGCGCTGCGGTTGCCGTGCTTGGCCACATTGACCCCGCAGGCGGCGGCGGTGAAGGCGACCGCAGTGGAGATGTTGAAGGTGTCGGCACCATCACCACCGGTGCCGCAGGTATCGACCATGGCCAGATCGGGCCGGGGGCAGGGAAGGGGGCAGGCCTCGCGCAGGACAGCCGCCATGGCCGCCAGCTCATCGGCCACCATCCCCTTGGCCCGCAGTCCAGCCAGGAACGCCCCGGTCTGCACGGGCTCGAGCTCTTCGGCCAGCCAGGCACGCATGAGAGCAGTGGCCTCATCGGAGCTGAGGTTGTTGCCCTGCAGCAGATGGTCCAAGCAACCGGACCAGGAACGAGGGTCTGAAGACATGGAGGGGAGCTGGCAGTAAAAAACCCGGGTGCGAGGCACGCCGGGCCGGGTGATGGGGACAGTCCCACTATCCCCCAGATCAACGGATAACGACCAGCCAACGACCAGCCGTTGAAGCCGGATGCCTAGGTTGGCCTGCCAACGGGACCCACGAGCTCGCATGGCTGCCCTTCGTCTCGATCTGATCGGCCGCTATCTGCGTCCCCACCGCCGCACGGTGCTGCTGGGAGCCATCGCCCTGGTGGTGGTCAACGTTCTGCGGGTCACGATCCCGATGGAAGTGCGCAGCGTTGTGGACGAGCTGCAGGAGGGATTCAGTTACGCCGGAGTCCTGCGCCAGGCGGGATGGGTTGTGCTGCTCGCCAGCACCATGGGAGTGATCCGGTTGGCCTCTCGACAACTCATCTTCGGCGTGGGTCGGCAGGTGGAGGTGGATCTGCGTCAGCGCCTGTTCGAGCACATGCTCCGCCAGGAACCCGATTGGATTCAGAGCAAAGGCAGCGGTGAAGTGATCAGTCGCGCCACCAGCGATGTGGAAAACATCCGGCGCCTGCTCGGATTCGCGATTCTCAGCCTGACCAACACGCTGCTGGCCTATGCGCTGACGCTGCCCGCGATGTTGGCCATCGATCCGTGGCTGACCCTGGCCGCCGTCGGGCTCTACCCCGTGATGCTCAGCACAGTGCGCCTGTTCGGTGGGCGCATGATGCGTCAGAAGCGCGCGCAGCAGGAAGAACTCTCCGCCCTCAGCAACCTGATTCAGGAGGATCTCTCGGGAATCGGGGCCATCAAGATCTACGGCCAGGAGGGAGCAGAACAGCAGGCCTTTGCCACGCGCAACCGCCGCTACCGCGACAGTGCCATTCAGCTGGCGAGAACACAAAGCACCCTGTTCCCGCTGCTACAGGGCATTTCTTCCCTCTCGGTTCTTTTGCTGCTGGCCATCGGCAGCGGCCAGCTCGAAGCCGGTCGTCTGAGCATTGGAGGACTGGTGGCCCTGATCCTTTATGTGGAGCAGCTCGTCTTCCCAACGGCACTGCTGGGATTCACGCTCAATACCTTCCAGACCGGCCAGGTGAGCCTCGAGCGGGTGGAGGAGTTACTGAAACGGGAACCAAAGATCAAAGACCCGGATCCCTCTGATGCTCAGCCCCAGCCAACGGCAGAACGCCGGGGGCGTTTTGAAGCCCGTGACCTGACGGTTCAGTACCAGGGCGCAGAGCAGAACACCCTCAATGGCCTGAGCTTCTGCATCGAGCCTGGGGAGTTGGTGGCTGTTGTCGGGGCCGTGGGCTGCGGCAAGACCACCCTGGCTCGGGCTTTCGGTCGGATGGTTCCACTGGAACCTGGACAGCTGTTCCTGGATGGTGTGGATGTCACCCAGATGCCTCTGAAGAGGTTGCGCCGTGACGTGGCGATCGTTCCCCAGGAGGGCTTTCTGTTCACCAGCACCCTGGCGGACAACCTGCGCTATGGCGACCCTGACGCCAGTGATCAGCGGGTTGAACTGGCGGCAGAGCAAGCCCGCCTGGCTGATGACGTGAAGGGCTTCCCCGATGGTTTCCGAACCATCGTTGGCGAACGCGGCATCACCTTGAGTGGTGGTCAGCGTCAACGCACAGCCCTGGGCCGGGCTCTGCTGATGTCGGCGCCGGTTTTGGTTCTCGACGACGCCTTGGCCAGCGTTGACAACAACACGGCCGCGGCGATTCTGGATTCGATCCGAGCTCAGGACGACCGGACGATCGTGATGATCAGCCATCAACTTTCAGCCGCAGCGGCCTGTGATCGCATCCTGGTGATGGAGAACGGACGCATCGTTCAACAGGGTCACCACAACGCCTTGATTCAGCAGCCGGGTGTGTACAAAAGGCTTTGGGAGCGTCAGCAGGCGTCGCAACAACTGGATGCGTTGGCTTCCTGAAGAATCTCCGGGCGGTTTCTGACAACACCAACTTTTGTGGCTTAGCTGTGAAGGCAACTCCTTGCCTATGACCAGCGGATCCCCGTTCGCGGTGCGCTGCACGCTCACCTTTGGCGATATCTACGGACAGGTGCTGGCCTGGATGGCCGTCATTTTTGTGAGCCTGGCTGCGGGGCTTGCCCTGATGGGCTCATCGCGACCGGTGTTTGCGCTGGTGGGAGTGGGGCTGATTTTGGTGCTCAGCCTGCCGTTTCTGCTCTTCGCCTTCGTCACAACGCTGCTGAATCACATCCAGCTCAACCCAGTTGAGGGGGAAGCCAACGCGTCTTGAGCATCCACGACAACAACAAACGAGGGCCTATCAACACGTCCGGAACGGCTATCCCGCGATGGTTCCGCAAGACGAGACCACGATCCCTTGGTCGGCCATCAGCTGGAGCTCGTTCCATCCTGCAAAACGATTAAGGGCAGACAGTCCTGGCGCAGGTGCGCTTTCTGGTTCAACAGAATGAACCAGCTGTTTTTGTTTCTGAGAAACAGCTTTCTTCATCAACAAGCCATCAATCAATGGCTTGCAATTGATTGATCCATCCAATTCGTCTTCTTTCTGGCCATAGCCCAGCCATCGGCACAATCTCCTCCACCCCTGATGACATTCCCAATAGTGTCAACAATCAGACGTGCCTGACCCGCAGACTCCCCTCGAGACAACTCAGTAACAGCGCCATTCAGGCTGAAAACCACTGACAAACAATCAACACCTTTCTGCAGAATATTATTCAAAGAAGAACCACTCTTCAAGACAAGCTTTGATTCGTTCCCTATGTATCCCTCACTTGAGGAGCCATCACTGAAAGTTCACAGATGGCCCTCAACGCGTCAGCATCACTGTGCTGAATCCGCTGCCTAAGCTCTGCGGACCAACGCAACCAACATGCTTCCTTCCTGGCTGTCTCCCCGCGGCGGCGCCGAATCCTCGGCCCCGGCAACGCACGCCGTGTTGGGAACGCCGCTGAAGGCACCCCTGATGGCGGACCAGGAGGAAGCAATCTTTGCCTGTGGATGCTTCTGGGGTGCTGAAAAAGGGTTCTGGCGACTGCCTGGGGTGGTGAGCACCGCTGTGGGGTATGCGGGCGGCCAGACCGAGAACCCCTCCTACAACGAGGTCTGCTCCGGCAGAACCGGGCACACGGAAGTGGTGCGCGTGGTGTGGAGCCGACCCGCCCTCGACTTCAGCGACCTGCTGAAACTGTTCTGGGAGTGCCACGACCCCACCCAGGGCAACAGGCAAGGCAACGACACCGGCAGCCAATACCGATCAGCCATCTACACGTTCAACCCAGAGCATCTGCAACTGGCCCTGGCCAGCCGGGATGCCTATCAAGTCGCCCTCTCGGCCAAGGGCTACGGGGCCATCACCACCGAAATTCTGGCGGACCAGACCTTCTATTTCGCCGAGGACTATCACCAGCAATACCTCGCCAAACCCGGCAGCCGCCCCTACTGCTCCGCCATGCCAACCCAGACGCTGCTTGGTGACTTCGAGGGATCGAACTACAAACTCCCGAAGCAGGTCTGGGACAAGTACGACTGGTCCATCAGCCACTGCGTGCTTCGATCCGACAACAGCCCGATCGCCCTGGGCTGATTCGGCCAAGATGAACAAGGTCCCGACCCATGTCATGCCCGAGCCCTGGTCTGATCGGCAGGTGATCCTGGCGATTGCCCTCACCTTGATTTTGGTACTGGGCCTGATCCTCGGCAGTGTCTCCCACAACCGAGAGCAGCAAGCCCCGATGCTGTGGCGGGAGACCCCCCAACCCAAAGCAACACCTTTGGCAATCTGACCACCAGCCAGCGGGCACGCTTCCTGTTGGTGCGATCGTGGGTGAAGAAGGACGCCTCCGTTCTGCAGTGAGTGAACGGCCTGATCCATCCGAGCAGCGTCAACTGCATCCCCTGCCGAGGGGACTGGTGGAGCTCTACGGCTTGATCGCCGTTCTGGTGGTGCTCATCCCCGAATGGCTGGCGGATGGAACCCTGAATCTGGGCCAAGCGAAAGGCCCTGCCTCACTCCCAATGCGCTCGAGAGCCTGGCGCACCCTGCCCGAGCTTCGTCTGGCGGCGATGACCCTGGCTGAGCTTCGCCAGGTCGCCGCAGAACTGCGGCTGTACCACTACGGATCCGCAACGAGAGACCAGCTCACCACTCGGTTGCTCAGGCGACTCAGACGCCGGGATGCACTGTGATAACTTAAATCTGACGGGGCGTGGCGCAGCTTGGTAGCGCACCACTTTGGGGTAGTGGGGGTCGTGGGTTCAAATCCCGCCGCTCCGATTCAACCGTCTTATTTCCCCACCTGAACATCAACACTTCAGGGATTGAGCCGGCGTTTTCGCCGGCTCTTTTTTTGCCTTCAGCGGCGGCCAGCGCCGGTCATCATCAGATGCCTGGAGGCATCAATCTGAAGCCAGCCTTCATCCCGCAACTGCCCCAACACGCGGATCACGGTCACCCGTGTGGTGCTGAGGGCACTGGCGATCTCCTGATGGGTCAGGCGAAGGTTGAGCCGCAACCCGGCCTCACAGGGTTCACCAAAGTCCTTGGCGAGCAGCTCCAAAAAGCCCCGGTTCGGACTGTCCAAACCGGGGCTTTTCATTCACCGAAAGTAGAGGTTTTCAGGGCTGAATGCTCGCCACCGCACTGCGGGATTTTTCGAGGATGCTGCCCCGCAGAGGCACAAAGCCCAGGGCCGCCGCCCGCTCCTGGGTGGAATCTTCCAGCATGTAGTTGAAGACGTCCCGCACAGCCTCGGCCTTGGCGCCATTGCCGTTGGCATAGGCCAGCACCCAGGTGAGGGTTGCGATGGGGTAGGCCCCAGCTGCCTCGGGGTTGGGATTGCTGCCCGCCAGATGCTCATCAAGCTCAATGCCGTTGAGGGCTTTGGCACCGGCCTCCACGGAGGGCTGGAGGAATTCACCGGATTTGTTCTGCAGCGCAGCAGCCTTCACATTCCCCTTGATGTACGACTGATTCACGTAACCGATCGCACCCTCACGGTTCTCGATCACTCCGGCCACCCCGGAATTGCCCTTGGCCCCTACGCCCACTGGCCACTTCACCGATTTGCCGCTGCCGAGGGTCCAATCGGTTGAGAAGGCCTGCATGGAATCGGCGAAGGCCTTGGTGGTGCCGGAGCCATCGGAGCGATGCACCCAGGTGATCGTGCCTGCTTCGCAGCCCAGCTCCTTCCAATCGCTGATGCCGCCCGTGGCCACCTCCACAGCCTGTTGCTGGGTGAGTTGAAGCTCGCAACCGGGCTTGTTGTATCCGAAGGCAATGGTTCCGCCCACCATCGGGATCTGAACCACTCCCTGGCTCACCTGCTTGCGATCGGCCTCTTTGATCGGGTCGTCCGAAGCGGCGAAATCCACGGTGCCATCAATGAAGGCTTTGCGACCGGAACCGGAACCCACCGCTTGGTAGTTCACCTTGATTCCACCGGAGCCGGCCAGATCGGCAAACCAACTCTGGTACACCTTGGCGGGGAAGGATGCTCCCGCCGCATTGAGGCTGGACACACTGGAGCTGCCACCACAGGCGGCGAGGCCAACAGCGAGGACACTCAGGCTTGAAACAACAAGGGAACGACGTGCCAAAACCGTTTGTGTGATTTAGCCCATCCTCTCGCGGAGCAGGAGAGCTTGGGTTAAGAGCCCTCTAACAACTGCCTAAATCGGTCCACCTTCAGGTGGTGGGCACAACGGTGGAGGCGACGGTGAGCCGCGTGGCCACCGCGTAACAGCGCAGCCAGCGGTTCACCCGTTTGCGGTGGGGGGAGGGAACCTCCTCAATCAACTGGCTGAGTTCATCCGCCCCCATGCGTCGCAGGGCACGCACATCTACATGCCAGAGCGCTTCGGCTTCGCGGATCAACCGCGCCCAGGTGCGCACCTGCTGCCACTGGCGCAGGCGGGAGCGAAGGGGGCGTTGATGGGGATGCAGAAAGGCCGTCATGGCTTCAGCGTGCTGCCTCAAGCGGCACTCTCTGCAAAATCACCCAGACCCTTCGGAGTGCTGAAGCAAATGCGCAGACTCAGGCGCTGAGGCGATCGGCTTCGAGCTCAACTGGGGCAACCGGAAAATCAAGTTCCGCCACCTCACGGTCGCTCAAACGACGGGTCCAGGCTCCCTTGATCGGATCGTTCCAGCGGAAACCCGCTGCCTTGGCCAGATGGCGTTCATCGAACGACACTCGGGCACGCATCAACTGGCGCGGTTCCAAGCCCCGTTCCAACAGCTGCTCCAGGTCGTCGCAGCGGGCGAAGACTTCCGCGATGTAGATGCAATCGCTGAGGGCGCGGTGGGCCGCCCAAACCGGAACGCCGTAGGCCAGGGCCAGGTCCCGCACCGACGGCCGCGAACGCAGCTGACGCTCCGCCGGCCAGCGGATGTCTTCCATGGTGCACAGCCACGGTGTTGCGGTGGCCGGCACAACACCGAGACCGAACCACTGGCGATCGAAGGCCGCGTTATGGGCCACCAGCAGATCGGCAGCTTCAAGCAGATGCTCAAACCACACCAGCGCCTCCCGCCAGGGCTGGGGCCTGCGGGTGACGGCGGCGGGGATCCGGTTGATCGCCTCTGCCGCGTTGGAGTCCACCGGCAAAAGAAACGATTGCTGGGCCAGCACCGAACGACTCGGCACATCAAACAAAATGCAGCCCAGCTCAAGACATTGGTCCTGCTGCGGATCCAGACCGGAGGTTTCGGTGTCGATGATCAGCAGGGTGGTGGGTGAGGCCTTTGGCGCATCCTCGGGCTGATCAGCCTTGGCCTCGGGTTCAGCGGCTGGTGGAACAGGCATCGGCATTGCCGCTGTTTGGGGCTCCGCCTGAGGCCTTGAAAATCCCGCAAGCAAATCGAGCTGTTCAGGCATGGCGCAGTGACTCCTCCCGCCCCTGATTCTCCCGCCCCGGGCAAGGTGCCTGCTGCCTAGGGTTCAACCTCTTCATCTCAATCGAATGGCCCTCGGGATCGGCGACCGGCTCCCCTCCTTCAGCCTGGAGGATCAGAACGGCGACCTTCGCACTCCCGCTTCGGTGCAGGGCCGCTGGCTGGTGCTGTTCTTCTATCCCAAGGACGACACACCTGGCTGCACAGCTGAAGCCTGCAGCTTCCGCGACAACGCAGAGAGCTTTGCTGCCCTCGATGCAGAGGTCTGGGGCATCAGCGGTGATGACGCCGTCAGCCACCGGCGTTTCGCCAGCCGCCACAACCTCACGTTTCCGCTGCTGTGCGACCGCAACAACGCCCTGCGCCGCGAGATGGGTGTGCCCAAAGCCCTTGGTCTGCTGCCCGGTCGTGTCACCTACATCGTTGATGGCGAGGGGGTGATCCGTCACACCTTCAGCAACCTCCTGGATGGCCCAGCCCACGTGCGTGAAGCACAGCAAGTGCTGAATCAGCTGCGCGGTTGAGCATGGCCAACTGGCGTCAGCTGGGTGCGATCTGGCAACTGCGGCCGGCCGAACCCACGGGATTGATCGAATTCATTGGCGGCAGCTATCTGGCGGCCACCCCCCAGATCAGCTACCGCAGGCTGTTGGAAGAGCTGGCGGCGGATGGGTTGGCAGTGCATGCCTGGGCCTATGTGCCCGGGTTCGATCATCAACGTCAGGCCCGCGATGCCTGGAGTGCCTTCCGCTCTGCGCGTCGCCAACTTGAGGAGCGCTGCGGGACCTTTGGGGCTCCGCTGCGGCTTGGCCACAGCCTGGGATGCAAGCTTCACCTGCTGGCCCCCGATGGGGGTCGGGGCAGCAGGGCTCTGGTGGCCCTGAGCTTCAACAACTTCAACGCCGATCGCTCGATTCCCCTCCTGGGGGAACTGGCACCAAGGCTCGGGGTGGAAACCGAGTTCAGCCCAAGCCCAGCTGAAACGCTTCGCTTGATCAGCCGCCACTACCAACAGGAGCGGAACCTGGTGGTGCGCTTCGGGCGCGATGAACTGGATCAAAGCGGCGATCTGATCCAGGCCCTGCGAGAACGTGCTTCCGACGCCAGCTCAACCCTGGAGCTGCCAGGCGATCACCTGACCCCGGCCAGTGCAGGGCTGCGGCGCAGCTTTCTCGGAGACTGGGCGGATGACCCCAGGCGGGTGGCGGTCATCCGTCAGCTGAGCCGAACCATCGGCCAGGCGATCAGGCCCTGAGGCGATCCAGCACGGAGCGATCTTCCAGGGTGCTGGTGTCGCCACTCACCTCCTGCCCCGCCGCCAGGGCCCGCAGGATCCGGCGCATGATCTTGCCGCTGCGGGTCTTGGGCAGGGCATCACTGCAACGGATCTCATCCGGCCGGGCAATCGGACCGATTTCCGTTCCCACGTGGGCGCGCAACTCCTTCACCAGGGCGTCATCGCCCTCGCGGCACGCCTCCAGGGTGACGAAGGCCACGATGCCTTCACCCTTGAGGTCGTCGGGCCGACCCACTACAGCCGCCTCCGCCACCGCAGGGTGACTGACGAGCGCTGATTCAATTTCCATCGTGCCGAGACGGTGGCCTGAGACGTTGATCACGTCATCGACGCGACCCATCACCCAGAAGTAGCCATCGGCATCCCGACGGGCACCATCCCCCGCGAAATAGAGGTAGGACCCATCGGCAGGACGGATGTGCTCCCAATAGCTCTCGCGGAAGCGTTGGGGGTTGCCATGCACGGTGCGCATCATTCCAGGCCAGGGGGCACGCACCGCCAGGTAGCCGCCTTCATCGGCACCGCAGCTGTTGCCTTCCGCATCGATGATGTCGGCCTGAATGCCGGGCAGGGGCAGGGTGGCGGAGCCGGGTTTGGTGGGCGTTGCCCCCGGCAGGGGGCTGATCATCACCCCGCCGGTTTCGGTCTGCCACCAGGTGTCGACGATCGGGCAGCGGTTGCCTCCAATCACGTCGCGATACCACATCCAGGCCTCCGGATTGATCGGTTCGCCGACGGTGCCGAGCAGCCGGAGGCTGCTCATGTCGAACTGATCCGGAACGGAGCGGCCGCTCTTCATGAACGCCCGGATGGCGGTGGGAGCCGTGTAGAAGATCGAGATCTTGTGTTTCTGGATCAACTCCCAGAAGGCACCGGGCTTGGACGGTCGCGGCGCACCCTCGTACATCACCGTCGTGGCACCGTTCGACAAGGGGCCGTAGACGATGTAGCTGTGGCCGGTGATCCAACCCACATCGGCAGTACACCAGAAGACATCCTCATCCCGGATGTCGAAGATCCACTGGAAGGTGAGGTGCGCCCAGAGGTTGTAGCCGGCGGTGGTGTGCACAACGCCCTTGGGCTTGCCGGTGGAGCCGGAGGTGTAGAGCACGAACAGTCGGTCCTCGCTGGCCATCGGCTCAGCGGGGCAGTCGGCACTCTGACCCTCCACCAGGTCATGCCACCACTGATCGCGACCGGAGACCATCTCCACGTCCTGCTTGGTGCGCTGCACCACAAGCACGCCGGTCACCGAGGGGCAGGCGCCATTGGCCAGCGCCGCATCCACCGCGGGCTTGAGTGACACCGGCTTGTCCTTGCGGAAGCCGCCATCAGCGGTAATCACCGCTTTCACTTCACCATCGTTGAGCCGATCCCTCAGGGCTTCGGCGGAAAAGCCGCCGAACACCACTGAATGGGGTGCACCGATGCGCGCGCAGGCGAGCATGGCGATCGCCGCTTCCGGCACCATCGGCATGTAGAGCGCCACAAGGTCACCCTTGCCGATGCCCATGGCCTTGAGGCCATTGGCGGCTTTGCACACCTCGGCATGAAGTTCCTGGTAAGTGAGCCGGCGCACATCCCCCGGTTCTCCCTCCCAGATCAACGCTGTCTTCTGCGCCGTTGGCCCATCGAGATGACGGTCCAGGCAGTTGTAGGAGAGGTTGGTGGTGCCACCCTCAAACCAGCGCGCGAACGGAGGATTCGACCAATCGAGCACGGTGTGGAAGGGCTCGAACCAATGCAGTTCTCGACGGGCGGCCTCACCCCAGAACGCATCAGGATCGTTTTTGGCGGCATCGGCCATGGCCCGGTAAGCCTCGAGGCTGCCGATGCGCGCTTTGGCGGAGGTGTCTGCTGGCGGCTCGAACACCCGCTGCTCCTGCAGCACGCTTTCGATGGTGGTGTTGGCGTCGGTCACAGGAGACTACGCAGTGCTTCTCCTGGAAGGGTAAGGAGCAGGACCCCGCTTGATCCAGGTCCCGTATCAATCCGTCGGACGATAATGCAGTCGATGCGAAACGATTGAGCTGGGCATCGCCATCCCGGGATGAAACTGCCACCTGCCGCTTGCCTGTTCGATCTGGATGGGCTTCTGCTCGACACCGAGCCGCTGCATGGCCGGGGCTGGTGGGAAGCCGCGGCCCACTTCGGCACCCAGCTGAGCGAGGCCCAGTTGATGCAGCTGAAGGGCCGTCGCCGGCTCGACTGTGCGGCCCAGGTGGATGCATGGCTGGCGAAACCGGTGGGCGCGGATGCGCTGTTGGCGGTGCAGCAGCCAATCGTGCGTGCCCTGCTTCCGGATGCTGCCCCGATGCCTGCCGCGCAGGAGCTGGTGGCGCATTGCCACAACCGGGGCATCCCCATGGCACTGGTCACCAGCAGCAGCAGCGAGGCCATTGCATTCAAAGCAGCACCCCATCCCTGGCTGGAGCTGATCCAGGAACGGGTCTACGGCGACGATCCCGAGCTCAACGCGGGCAAACCCGACCCCGCACCCTTTCGACTTGCTGCTCACCGGTTGGGGCTCAACCCAAGCAAGTGCTGGGCCCTGGAGGATTCCCAGGCCGGCAGCCAATCAGCCCTTGGCGCTGGGTGTCAGGTCTGGCTGGTGAGCCCCAAGGGCTCAGACCAACCCGACCTGAACACCAACCCCTGTGCCATCAACAGCCTGGCTGTTGTGTGGAAGCTGTTGGCTTGAAGTCGCTGCTCAGTACAGGCGGCTGAGGACAAAGTCCGGCAGTTCCATCAAGGCGCGTTGCGCCGCAGACTCCGGCAGCCAAGCGATCGATTCCCGGGATTCGCGGGCAAAGGTTTCCGCCAGCTCACGGGTGCGTTCAATCGCCTTGGAGGCCCGCACCATCTCCAGTGCCTTGTCCAGGTCACCGGGCTCAGAGAACTGGCGATCGATCAACGGCTGCAGCGATGGATGCTCCTCAAGGGCATAGAAGGTGGGAGCCGTGAGATAGCCGCTAGCGAGATCACTGGCGGCGGGCTTGCCGAGCTGCTGGTCGCTTCCGGTGAAATCGAGGATGTCATCCACCACCTGGAAGGCCAGGCCCAACCGGCGACCGAATTGATAGAGGCTGTCGAGCTGGGAGGGTGAGCAACCGCTGAGCACGCCTGCGGCACGGCAGCTGTTGGCAATCAGGGATGCCGTCTTGCAGTAGCTCTTTTCGAGGTAGGTCTCAAAGGTTTGGGCCGTATCGAAGCGGTAGAGGCCCTGCTTCACCTCCCCATCCGCGAGATCCATGATCACGCGGCTAAGCAGCTTGACGACATCGAGGTCATCGAGATTGGCGAGGTGCCAGCTGGCCTGAGCGAAGAGGAAGTCGCCGGCAAGAACGGCAACCCGGGCATCGAACCGGCTGTGGACCGTGTCCACCCCGCGCCGGGTGGAAGCCTCATCCACCACATCGTCGTGAACGAGCGAGGCCGTGTGGATCATTTCAGTGATCTCAGCCAGGCGGCGGTGGCGGGGCGTGAGCTCTCCCTGCGGAGACAGGGCCCGCGACAGAAGCAGAACAATGCCGGGGCGCAACCGCTTGCCACCGGCGCTGAACAGATGCTCGGCAGCGGCCTGGAGGATGGGGTGACCTGCCCCGATCAGGCTGCGCAGGTCTCCGAGCAGGGTTTCAAGATCTGTCTCTACCGGTTGGAGTAGCTCGGTAACGGTGCTCATGACTCCCCTCGGCGCCGCGATCCTAGTGGTCCCACGCTCAGTCCTGCAGCAGCTGAAGGCTGACGGCAGGCCGCTGGCCCAGCCAGGGGGTGGCGCGCACTGCGAAGCCATCGGGGTCTGCGGTGACGCAGAAGCGGCAGCTGTCCAAGGAAAACGGCCTTGAGGCCGGCGAGATGCGCGCCGGTGGCCCCAGAACGGCATCCAGCTGACGGGCCACGCCGATGGCCGGGTCAATGATCTGGACCGACTCCGGAAGCAGCTGACGCAACAGCGGCACCAATAACGGGTAATGGGTGCAACCCAGCACGATCGAGTCCACGGAGGCTGCCAGCAGAGGTTCGAGATAGGCCTGGGCCGCACGACGCAGGTCGTCGCTGTTCATCTCGCCGGCTTCGATCAGGGGTACAAAGGCAGGACAGGCCTGCTCGATCACCACCGAGCCGGGATGAAGCGCTTCGATGCTGGCCCGGTAGGCCGAGGAGGCCACGGTGGCTGGTGTGGCCAGCACGCCAACACGGCGCGTTTCCACCATCGCGGCGGCGGCGCCGATCAGACCGATCACCGGCACCCCGGCCTGGCCCTCGGCCACATCCCTCGCCAGGGCATTGGTGGTGTTGCAGGCCATCACCACCGTGGAAACCTGTTGGCCACGCAACCAACCCACCACTTCTGCAGCGATGCGCCGGATGTCATCCGGTTGACGGTTGCCATAGGGAACCCGGGCCGTATCACCGAGGTAGACGCAGGGCACCGGTCCATGGCGTTCAAGCACGCGACGAAGAACCGTCAGGCCACCGAGGCCGCTGTCGAAGAACCCCAGCAGTTGCTTCGTCATCGCACCTCCTGCTTGAGGTAGTTGAGGATGCCGGCCGCCAGGGCCAAGGCCAGGCGGCGGCGATGGTCGGCCTTGGCCAGACGCGGTGCATCAATCGCCCCGGTGACGAATCCCATCTCCACCAGAGCCGAAGGCATGGTGCTGCGCCGGATCACGAAGAAGCGACCACGTCTGACGCCGCGGTTCGGTGTTCCGGGGGACACATCCATCATCTGCTGCTGCAGATAGGACGCGAGGCGTCCAGAACGGGGGTCCGAGAAGAAGAACGTCTCGATCCCGTTCACATCCGGACGATTCATGCTCAGGGCATTCGCATGGATGCTCACGAAGGCCGTGGCCCCACTGCGGTTCGCTAGGGACACCCGCGGCGGCAGGTCCACATCCACTTCACGGGTGCGGGTCAAGCGCACGTCCACGCCCCTCGCCCGCAGCAGGTCGGCCACCTGAAGCGACACATCCAAAACCACGTCGGTCTCGCGCAGACCGCCGATGCCGATGGCCCCCGGATCAGGGCCGCCATGACCGGGGTCGATCACGATGCGATAGCGGTTGCGGGCCACCGTGGGCAGCCCGGAAGGATCCACCGGCGTGCGGGTGGGACGGAATCCACCCGGTGGGAGCCAGGCCGTGGCACGACCGCTGAGGTCACCTTCACCGAAATCATCCAAGCCGCGGGTGGGCAGGCCTGTGAACACCAGTTCCCAACGGTCCGGAGCGGTTCCACGCAGGCGCAGATCGTTGGGGTTGAGATCCACATCAGGGCGGAATTCCACCACCAGACGGGTGGCACCCGCGCGGGGTTTGCCCAGCCGGATCTCACGGACGGCACCGCGCCCCGCCAGGCGCCGCGGGAATCTGAGCTCACCTGGAATATCAATCCAGACCCGGGTGCCGCGGCCATCGCTGGCAGCCTGAAAAAACGCTTCCAAGCGAGCGTTCCGGCTGGTGCGCAGCTTGAGCACCCCCTCCTCGGTGAAGGCCCAGGCGGCCAGGGCACTGGCGGCTCGGGCAGGCAACGCCTGGGTGAATGCCGTGCACTGCAGGGCTGCGGCCAGAAGCCAGGCCATCCGTCGGGATGAGGCCGGAGCCATGGCGCTCAGAACAGCGTGGGTTGGCGGTGCCGAAGGCTCGGCATCTGACCCCGAACATGACCGAGGTGGTTGGTGTTCACCGGAGCAATGGCGGCTCCCGCCTGGACACCCGCATCCGCGAGGACCGTTCCCCAGGGATCAATCACCAGGGCGTGTCCATGGCTCTGACGGCGACCGTGGTGGACACCGGTCTGAGCCGGAGCAAGGACATAGGCCGTGTTTTCAATGGCCCTGGCCTGCAAAAGCACCTGCCAGTGGTCTTTTCCGGTGAAAGCCGTGAATGCCGCAGGAATCATCAACAGGTCTGCGCCGGCACCGACGAGATGGCGATAGAGCTCAGGAAACCGCACGTCGTAGCAAATGGACAGCCCCACCTTGCAGAGACCAGGAATCTCAACGACCGGAGGCAGATCCCTGCCTGGGTTCACCGTTGCCGACTCGCGGTAGGTGTTGCCGTCCGGCAGGTCGACATCAAAGAGGTGAATCTTGTCGTAACGGCCCAGGAGCATGCCGTCACGGTCGACAAGCTCAGCGCGGTTCAGGGTTCGCGATCCATCACCCACCGGCACAGGAAAGCCACCACCCAGCAGCGCCACCTGATAGCGACGCGCCATGGTCACCAGGAAGCGACTGCTCTGCTCCGCCAGGGTGGGAGCCAGCTCCAGGCGCCGGCTGTCTTCGCCCATGAAAGCGAAGTTCTCCGGCAGACCGATCAGCTCGGCACCACGGCGGGCAGCCAGATCGATCTGCTCTTCAGCTGCATTGAAGTTGAGCGCCGGGTCCTGACCGCTCGTCAGCTGGACAGCAGCCGCCAGGAAGTCGCTCACATGCACTGATCAGATGAGCGAACTTTAGTGAGGGTCAGGCCGCCCGAAGCACCCCAGGCTCGACCTGTGTCGGAACGACACTGAGCTGATCGAGGCCAGCACAGCAGCGGAAATCCGCGTCGTGATCGCCAAGGCGAATCAAGCGCTGACCATGGGTCGCCGTGCGAAGACAAGCCTCTGGTTCGGATTGCCACTGACGCCAGAGGGAGACGGCTGCTGTGAGTTCGTCGTTGGCGGCACTGCTCCCGGTGGGATCCAGCTCCAGCAAGCGATGGCCCAAGGCACCAGCGGCCAGGGAATCCTCGAGGGAGTAGGCCCCCTCCCAACCGCTGCCGACAATCGCCACGTGGCTGGGTTGTTTTTCCAGCAAGCGCTGGGCCACGGCTTCACGGTTCGGCAACGCCGCCGTAAGCAGCAGGGGAACCTCGCAGACACGATCGAGCGCCCGGGTGCCATTGGTGGTGCTCATGAACAGACGCTTGCCAGCCACCCGCTCCGGCGTCGCGGCAACGGGTGAATTGCCCAGGTCAAACCCCTCGAGCATCTGCCCACCGCGCTCACCAAGGAGCAACCGAGCATCGGCAGGCCATGCCGCTGCCGCAGCGCGCAGATCGTCGAGGCTGGCGAAGGCCTGCACCGCCTCGGCACCGTTGTGCAACGACCAGGCAATGGTGGTGGTGGCCCGCAGCACATCAATCACCACCGCCGCATCGGGGCGGAGGTCCTGCGGCATCTCTGCCGGCACATGGAAGTAGGAGATCTGCATGGCCACGCTGAACACCGGCGTGCGACACAGTACCGAGGCCGCTTGCGCCGAGACCGTCATCCCATGGCCCTGTTCCAATCCGGTCCGGCCACCCGAGATCTGCGGGGCTTCCTGAAGCTGCTCGAGGACCGCGGCCAGTTGCGCCGGATCACAGCACCGGTGGATCCCGACCTTGAGCTGGCGGCCATTGCCGATCGGGTGCTGAGCCAAGGGGGCCCCGCCCTGCTGTTCGAGAACGTGATCGGCTCGTCGATGCCGGTGGCCGTCAACACCCTCGGCACCGTGGAACGGGTGGTGTGGAGCATGGGCCTCGAACGGGCCGAGCAGCTGGAGGAGCTTGGGTCACGCCTGGCCCTGCTGCAGCAACCCCGCCCCCCCAAAGGTCTGGAGGAAACCAAACAGTTCGCGCGGGTCTTCTGGGACCTGGTCAAGGCCAAGCCCGACCGCGACCTCACACCCCCCTGCCGTCAGCAGGTGTTCCACGGCGATGAGGTCAATCTCAACAACATCCCGCTGATCCGGCCCTGGCCAGGGGATGCAGGGGGCGTGATCACGCTTGGACTGGTGATCACCAAAGACCCCGAAACCGGTGTCCCCAACGTGGGTGTCTACCGGCTTCAGAAGCAGTCGGTGAACACGATGACCGTGCACTGGTTGAGCGTGCGCGGTGGTGCCCGCCACCTGCGCAAAGCAGCCGCCATGGGCAAGAAGCTGGAGGTGGCGGTGGCCATCGGCGTGCACCCGCTGCTGGTGATGGCCGCAGCCACACCGATCCCGGTGCAACTCAGCGAGTGGCTGTTCGCAGGCATCTATGCCGGAGAAGGGGTTCGTCTGGCCCCCTGCAAAACCATCGACCTGCAGGTGCCCAGCCACAGCGAAGTGGTGCTGGAGGGAACGATCACCCCTGGTGAAGTGCTGCCGGATGGCCCCTTCGGGGATCACATGGGGTTCTACGGCGGTGTGGAGGACTCACCTCTGGTGCGCTTCCACTGCATGACCCAACGGCGGGATCCGGTGTTTCTCACCACCTTCAGCGGCCGTCCTCCAAAGGAAGAAGCGATGCTGGCCATCGCGCTGAACCGGATCTACACGCCGATCCTGCGGCAGCAGATCCCAGAGATCACCGACTTCTTCCTGCCGATGGAAGCGCTCAGCTACAAGCTTGCGGTGATCTCGATCGACAAGGCCTATCCGGGGCAGGCCAAGCGTGCTGCCATGGCCTTCTGGAGTGCCCTGCCGCAATTCACTTACACCAAGTTCGTTGTGGTGGTGGACAGTCACATCAACGTGCGCGACCCGCGTCAAGTGGTCTGGGCCATCGCGGCTCAGGTGGATCCCCAGCGCGACCTGTTCACCCTGGAAAACACCCCCTTCGACACCCTTGACTTCGCCAGCGAGCAGTTGGGCCTGGGGGGACGACTGGCCATTGATGCCACCACCAAGGTGGGACCTGAGAAAAATCACGAATGGGGCGAACCCCTCAGCCGTCCGGCGGATCTGGAACAGCGGGTCAGCGACCGCTGGGCCGAGCTGGGTCTGGAGGACCTCGGCACCGACGACCCCGACCCCAGCCTCTTCGGCTATGCCCTCGATCGCCTGATTCAGGGCCTGAAGACCGGCCAATAGGATCAGCCCAACGACGAAACAACCTTGAGCGGCACAGGCCAATCCGACGACCCCCGTGAGCTCAAGGCCGGAGGAAGCCTCCAGGGACGGGTGAAGGTTCCAGGGGATAAATCGATCTCGCACCGATCGCTGCTGTTCGGCGCCATCGCAGAGGGCACCACAACCATTGATGGTCTGCTCCCGGCCGAAGACCCCCTGAGCACCGCCGCCTGCCTGCGGGCCATGGGCGTCAGCATCAGCCCGATCACCGATGGCGGCATCGTCACCGTTGAAGGGGTTGGCCTGGACGGATTGCAGGAGCCAGCAGAAGTGCTCGACTGCGGCAACTCCGGTACCACGATGCGACTGATGCTGGGCCTGCTGGCGGGCCGCGACGGTCGCCACTTCGTGCTGGATGGCGATGCCTCCCTGCGCCGCCGCCCGATGCGTCGGGTGGGCCAACCGTTGGCCTCGATGGGTGCAGAAGTGCGTGGCCGTGATGGGGGCAACCTGGCGCCGCTGGCGGTTCAAGGGCGCCAGCTGAAAGGAACGGTGATCGGCACGCCCGTGGCCAGTGCTCAGGTGAAATCAGCCCTGCTTCTGGCTGCGCTCACGGCCGAGAGCCCGACCACGGTGATCGAACCGGCCCAGTCCCGTGATCACAGCGAGCGGATGCTGAAGGCCTTCGGTGCTGATCTCATCGTTGGCGGCGAAATGGGACGGCACATCAGCGTGCGTCCCGGCGCCACCCTGCAGGGCCAGAACGTGGTGGTCCCTGGTGACATCAGCTCGGCGGCCTTCTGGCTTGTGGCTGGAGCCCTGATTCCAGGTGCCGATCTCACCATCGAAAACGTGGGGCTGAATCCAACACGCACCGGGATCCTGGAGGTGCTGGAGCAGATGGGTGCCCAGATCGAGGTGCTCAACCCCCGCGACGTGGCGGGCGAACCGGTGGGCGATCTGCGGGTGACCCACGGCCCATTGAAGCCCTTCAACTTCGGCGAGCAGATCATGCCCCGCCTCGTGGATGAAGTGCCGATCCTCAGCGTCGCCGCCTGTTTCTGCGAGGGCGAAAGCCGGATCAGTGGAGCGTCTGAACTGCGGGTGAAGGAAACCGATCGGCTGGCGGTGATGGCGCGTCAGCTCAAGGCCATGGGTGCCGACATTGATGAGCATGAGGACGGCATGACCATCCGCGGCGGTCGACCGCTCAAGGGAGCCGTGCTGGACAGCGAAACCGATCACCGGGTGGCGATGAGCCTCGGCGTGGCGGCCATGCTCGCCGACGGCAACTCGAGCCTGGCGAGAAGCGAAGCTGCAGCCGTGTCGTATCCCTCGTTCTGGGACGAACTTGAACGGCTCCGCTGCTGAGCTCGGTGCGCTCCGCGTCTATCCGACGGCGGATGGCAGCTTCAGCCTGCACAGCGATCACTTCGGCGAGGCCTTTCACAACTCGGCGGGAGCCCTGAATGAGGCCCGGGCCAAGTTCGTCCAACCCGCTGAGCTGCAGCGCTTCGGCAAAGGCTCTGATTTAAGGATCCTGGATGTGTGCCTGGGGCTCGGCTACAACACGGCCGCTGTGCTGGAAGCCTTGCCGACGGCAGAGCCGAAGCTGCAGTGGTGGGGGCTTGAGCTGGACCGCCGGCCCTTGGAACAAGCCTTGGAGCAGGCCAGTTTCCAATCCTTCTGGTCAGCCCCGGTGCTGGCGAAGCTTGAAGCCATTCGCGACGACGGCTGCTGGAAAGAGCCCAGCAGCTGGAAAGAACCCAACAACTGGCAAGAACCCAACAGCCAAGGGATCCAGCTCTGGGGCGATGCCAGATCGATGCTCCAGGAGATTCCCGAGCCCGTTCGCTTTGATCTGGTGCTGTTGGACGCCTTCTCGCCCCAGCGTTGCCCGGAACTGTGGAGCGAGGAATTCCTGGGAGCGCTGGCGCAGCGCTTGGCTCCGCAGGGACGGTTGCTCACCTACAGCCGTTCCGCCGCGGTGCGGGCCAGCCTGAAGCGGGCGGGATTGAGCCTTTATTCCCTGCTGCCAGCCCCGGGCGAACGGGTGGGATGGAGCAGCGGCACCATGGCCACGCCTGCAGACGCCACCTGTCCTCTGGACGGCCCCGGTTGGCGCCAGCTCTCGGCGATGGAATGGGAACACCTGCAGACCCGGGCGGCCGTGCCATTTCGTGATCCCCAGGGCAACGCCACAGCTGAAGACATCCTTGAGCGCCGCCGCCTTGAACAGGAGCATTGCGGTTATGAACCCACCAATGCCTGGCAAAGGCGCTGGCGCAAGGACAGTCCGTCCTGAGCCCGGTAGATTCCGCCCGTCTTCCCCTCGCTCCGCATGCTTGCCGTAGCCGTACTGGCCGCTGGAAAAGGCACCCGCATGAAGAGCGCACTCCCGAAAGTGCTCCAACCGCTGGCGGGAGCCACCCTGGTGGAACGGGTGCTCGCCAGTGCCGGCAACCTGAAACCGGAACGGCGGCTGCTGATCGTTGGGCATCAAGCCGAACGGGTGGAGCAGCAGCTGGCACCGCTCGGAGGCCTGGAATTTGTTCTGCAGCAGCCCCAGAACGGCACGGGCCATGCGGTGCAACAGCTGATCCCATCGCTGCAGGGCTTTGAAGGGGAACTGCTCGTGCTCAACGGCGATGTACCGCTGCTGCGACGTGAAACCATCGACGCATTGGTGCAACAGCACCGGGCCAGCGGTGCCGATGTCACCCTTCTGACGGCACGGCTCGAGAATCCCACCGGTTACGGGCGTGTGTTCGCCGATGCCGAGGGCCAGGTGAGCAGCATCATTGAGCATCGCGATTGCACAGACGAGCAACGCAGCAACAACCTCACCAACGCCGGGATCTACTGCTTCAACTGGACAGCCCTGGCCAACGTTCTGCCGAAGCTCAGCACCGACAACGATCAGGGGGAGCTCTATCTCACCGACACGGTGGCGATGCTGCCGAAGGCCATGCACCTTGAGGTGGCCGATGCCGATGAGGTGAACGGCATCAACAACCGGCGGCAACTGGCCCAGTGCGAAGCCCTGCTGCAGCAACGGTTGCGCCACCATTGGATGAATGAAGGGGTCACCTTCGTTGATCCCGAAAGCTGCACTCTCAGCGAAGGCTGCAGTTTCGGCCGCGATGTGGTGATCGAACCGCAAACCCACTTCCGCGGCCGTTGCGTGGTCGGCGACAACTCCCGGATCGGCCCCGGCAGCCTGATCGAGGACGCGTCGGTTGGGACCAATGTCAGTGTGGTGCACTCTGTGGTGCGAGAGGCCAACGTCGGCAATGACGTTGCCATCGGTCCCTTTGCTCACCTCCGGCCGGCCGCTGATGTCGGTGATGGCTGCCGCATCGGCAACTTTGTGGAGGTGAAGAAAAGCCAGCTGGGGGCTGGCACCAAGGTGAACCACCTCAGCTACATCGGCGACGCCCAACTGGGGGAGAAGGTCAACGTGGGGGCCGGAACCATCACCGCCAACTACGACGGGGTGAACAAGCACCGCACCGTGATCGGCAGCCACAGCAAAACCGGTGCCAATTCCGTGCTGGTGGCCCCCATCAACGTCGGTGAACGCGCCACCATCGGTGCCGGGTCAACGATCACCAAGGATGTGGCGGATGGCGCCCTGGCAATCGGTCGCGCCCGCCAGATGACCAAGGACGGCTGGGCGGAACGAAAGGTTTAGTCCAGCCTTTTCAGAGGAGTGGCAACAGCGGAATCAACCGTTCCAGGGCGACACCGCGGCTGGCCTTGAGCAGCAAAACATCACCGGAGTTCAGCCAGGCGGCCAGGGGCGCTGCGGCGTCTTCGGGATGCGACACCAGCTGCAGGTGGGGCAGGGGAGCCGCCACTTCAGCCATCGCCTTGCCCTCCGCACCGCCATCCACCAGCACCAGACCATCCAGGCCCAGCTGCACGGCGCGGGCGGCAACCTCCTGATGCAGCTCCAGGCTGCGCTCCCCAAGCTCGAGCATGGTCCCCAACACGGCAAAACGTCGCCCCGGTTGCGCCGCCAGCAGCTCAAGAGCCGCCAACACCGCCTCAGGCGAGGCGTTGTAGGTCTCATCGAGAAGTGTCAAACCACCCTGCTGAAGCCGTCGGTTGCGTCCGCCCGGCACCGTCACCTGCATGGCTTGCAACGCCTTGCGGGACACGCCCAACTGGTCTGCAACAGCGACGGCCAACAGCAGGTTGCGGGCGTTGTGACGTCCCTCCAGCTGTAGCGGGAGACGATCCGCATCGATCAGCAACTGGTCGCCGTTGACGTCTCCAACCAGATCGGATTCGACCTCGGGATCGTCAGCCAGGCGCACGCGCAGCACGCGGCCGGACCACACCGCCGCCAAGGCCGACTCCAGCAGGGGATCACCGGCGGGAATCACCACGGTTCCCTTCGGATTCAACCCAGCCGTGATTTCACATTTGGCCGCTGCAATCGCTTCACGGCTGCCGAGACGACCGATGTGGGCCGTGCCGATGTTGGTGATCACCGCAAGATCCGGCTCGGTGCAGCGGGAGAGACGCTCGATCTCCCCAGGCCCCCGCATGCCCATCTCAATCACCAGGGCCGCATCAGCTGCGCTGGCGCCCAGAACGGTAAGGGGAACGCCGACATCGTTGTTGTTGTTGCCTTCGCTGGCCTGAATCGCTCCCAGCGGAGCCAATACCGCTCGAATCAACTCCCGGGTTGTGGTTTTGCCGGCTGAGCCCGTCACCGCCACCAGAGGCTTGGCCAGGGCACGGCGATGCAGCAAGGCCAGCTGTTGATAGGCCAGCAGTGTGTCGTCCACCCGCCAATGCAACAGGCCCGAAGGCAACGGTTCAGTCCAGCTGCGGCTCACAACAGCAGACTGAACCTTGTGTTCAGGCAGTTGGGCGAGAAAGTGATGACCATCGAAGCGCTCGCCCACCAGGGGGACAAAAAAATCACCCGCCTGAAGCTGTCGGCTGTCGGTGCAGACCCGTCCCACTAGGGAATCGGGGTCAAAGCTGCCGCCCTGCGGCGTTCCCCAGGCATCTAGCAGCTGACGCAGCGTCAGGGTCATCCCACCAACCCGAGGTCAAACAGGATCATGCCGCCCCCAACCTGAGCTGACCGCCCCAGCAGATCGCCCTGTTCATTGACCAACTGAAGACTGGCGTAATCCAGCTCAAACGCCGACTGAAGCCAACTGGAGGCGAGGGTCTGGCGCTGATCGAGAGACAACTGCTGCCAAGCGTCAACAGACAACTCCAACAGCAAGCGGTCCTGCTCCGGAACGGGCTTGGCTGAACGGAGCAGTCCTTCCGGGACGGCCTTGTCCTGAAACAGCTCGAACAGGGGATAGAAACTGAGTTGGGGTTGGAGGGGCTGCTCCGGCTCCAATGGCTCCAAAGCCGGCTCCGCATCCACGGCTTCCGGCGGAGGGGATGGCTCTTCCAGCATGGGCTGTGGTGCTGGGATCAGCTCCGGCATGGGGAGCTCAAGGGGAGACGTCCGCTGCTCCACGACCGGCTCCGGACGCGGGGCGGGGGGGGCATGGTCCTGCCAGAAGCGGACCCCAGCCAGCGGCAGCAGCAGGAGCAGCACCAGCAGCAGTGGCCAGAAGCTGGGGGCCAGATCCCTGGGCCAGAAGCCTGGCACCGAAAGCTCACCCTCCCGATTGCGGCGCCAGAGTTCCTGACCCCTGAGCCGAAGATCGGCGGCCATCGCCTGCAGGTTGCGGCCGAACTCCTGCCAGGGGCTGACGTAGGGAGCCGGGAGATTGCCCGATGGCTCCACCCCCTGGAGCTCGGATCGAGCCTCAGGTGGGGAGTCGGATCGGGAGGGCTCGCTCAAACTCAACTGGATCGACGACCGAAGAGGCGATTCAGGGGATTCCTACCGGCGGAGGTCACCTCAGCAGGAACCCTGGCCTCTTCAGTCTGCCCCTCGGAACGGGAAGGATCAGCAGCCTGGCCCTGAGAGAACTGTTCCACCAGGGCAGCATCCGGGGTGGGTTCCTTGATGCCGCAGACGTCCTTGTACATGAGGTCGTAATCGACCGCGGAACGATCCCAGCTGTAGTCCTGATTCATGCCGCGTTTCTGCAGCTCGACCCAGCTGTCCCGGTGGCGGAACGCCTCCCAGGCCCGCACCAGGGCTGTGTAGAAGTCGACCGGTTCAAAGCGATCGAAGCAGAAGCCTGTGCCGCTGTCGGCAGCGGGGATGTGGGGCGGAACGGTGTCAACGAGACCACCAACCTTGCGAACCACGGGCACTGAGCCGTAGCGCATGGCGTAGAGCTGGCTGATGCCACAGGGCTCAAACCGGCTGGGCATCAGGAAGGCATCGCTGCCGCCGTAGATCAACCGCGACAGGTCGTCGTCATAGGTGAGGAAGACGGCGCACTTGCCGGGGTGACGGGATGCGAGTTGCCAGAGCCCGGATTCGAGCCCCCGGTCGCCGGTGCCCAGCACAACGATCTGGGTATCGGTGTAGGCCAGCAGACGATCAGCCACCTGCAGCAGCAGATCAACTCCCTTCTGGTCGACAAGGCGGCTGACCATGCCAAGGACGAAGGCGTCCTCCCGCACCTCCAGCCCCATGCGTTCCTGGAGCACCTTCTTGCAGGCCGCCTTGCCGGAAAGATCGTCGGCGCTGAAGTTCGCCGGCAGGGAGCGATCGGTGGCTGGGTCCCAGGCATCCAGATCAATGCCGTTGAGGATGCCGCGCAGCTTGCCCGAGACGAAGTTGAGCAGACCCTCCAGCTTTTCGCCGTACTCCGCCGTGCGGATCTCCTGGGCGTAGGTGGGCGACACCGCATTGACGCGATCGGCGTAGAGCAGGGCAGCGGCCATGGTGTGATCCCCCTGCATGTACCAGGGGCACCAGGTCATCCGATCGAGCTTCCAGCGCCAGGGACCCTGGTACTTGAGGTTGTGGATGGTGAAGACCGTGCTGATTTCCGGGTCCTGATGCATCCACACCGGGATCATCCCGGTGTGCCAGTCGTGGCAATGCAGAACCTGGGGCTTCCACACATTCCAGGAGAATTCGGCAGCAGCACTGGCAAAGAACGTGAAGCGCCAGTCTTCGTCGTCGCCGCCGTAGATGCGCTCCGGGTCGAACACCGGATGACCCACCAAGTAGATCGTCATCCCATTGGTGGGATGCTTCGTTTCATAGACGGCGAACTCGGTGCCCATGGTCTGGGCTCGCCAGATCGGCTCCGCCGGCACATTGAGGCGGCTCCAGAGCTTGGCGTAGCCCGGCATGATCAGGCGCACGTCATGGCCGAGCTTGGCCAATGCCGGGGGCAGAGAGCCAACAACATCGCCCATCCCTCCAACCTTGATCATCGGGGCGCATTCCGCTGCAGCGAAGAGGATGCGCATGTCTCAGATCGGCGTTGGCGCGGCGACTTTAAGGGGAATTTAGGAATCTGTTCCGTCAGGGAAGAACCGTCACCTGAGTTCCAAGCGACACCTGGCGATACAGGGCACGCACATCCTCGTTGTAAAGCCGCACACAGCCATGGGAGACGGCCCGTCCCACCGTCCAGCGATGGGTGGTGCCGTGGAACCCCGTGGTGGTGCATCCCTTGATCGTGATCCAGGCATCGCCGTCATGGGCATCACGGCCGCGGCAATCGCGATGGAAGGCGATCCAGTGGCTGCCCAAGGGATTGTTGGCCCCCTGTTCCTCCACCCGCTCACCACTCACCGGATGCACCCAAACCGGATTGGGGATCTTCTGAAGCACTTCAAAGCGTCCGGTGGGGGTTTCCCAGCCGGGCATGCCGATGGCCACGGGAAAGGCGTTGCGCAGCCTGCCGTTGTCGAGCAGAAACACACGGCGACGGCCGCGCAACATCACCACATGGCGACGGCTGTTGCTCCGCAGATCCTGAGGCAATGAAGCCAGGTCTGCCGTCACGGAATCCTCAGCCGCCGCCTGCAGCAGGGCCAGCGGTTCCGGCGGGGGGAGAGGAAGCATCCCCGTCAGGGTAACCAGCCTGTCTCGGAAAAATCCGGAGACCGCTTCTCAAGGAACGCATTGCGGCCTTCCACGGCTTCTTCGGTTCGATAAAAGAGGTGGGTGGCATTGCCCGCCAACTCCTGCAACCCGGCAAGGCCATCGGTTTCGGCATTGAATGCGGCCTTGAGGCAACGGATGGCCGTGGGGCTGTGCTGCAGCACCTCGCGGGCCCAGCGCACCCCCTCCGCCTCCAACTGCTCCAACGGCACCACGGCGTTGACGAGCCCCATTTCCAACGCCTCCTTGGCGCCATAACGGCGGCAGAGAAACCAGATTTCACGGGCCTTGCGCTGGCCAACCACCCGCGCCAGGTAGCCCGCACCGAAGCCGCCATCAAAACTGCCGACCTTGGGGCCGGTCTGGCCGAACACAGCATTCTCGGCGGCAAGGCTGAGGTCGCAGAGCAGATGCAACACCTGGCCACCGCCCATGGCATAGCCGGCCACCAGGCCGATCACCACCTTGGGCAGGCTGCGGATGATGCGCTGCAGATCCAGCACGTTCAGGCGCGGCAGGCCGTCCTCACCGACGTAACCGCCGTCGCCACGAACACTCTGGTCACCGCCGGAACAGAAGGCATAACCACCATCGGGGGCTGGACCAACGCCGGTGAACAGCACCACACCAATGTCACGGTCATCCCGGATGCGCGTGAAGGCATCACAGAGCTCCATCACCGTCTGCGGGCGGAAGGCGTTGCGCTTGGCGGGGCGGTTGATGGCCACACGCGCCAGGCCGTCAGCGCAACGGTCCACAAGGATGTCCTGGTAGCTGCCCCACGGTGTCCATTGCGCGGTTGGCGCACCGGGGAGCACCTGACGCATGTCACTCATCGGGTTCAGGGCTCGGTGCGTTCATTCTGAGCAGCGGCGCGCAGCTGCTGACGCAGGGCAGCATCACGACCGCGGTCACTGCACAAGCGCAACAACACCGGCCGTTGCTGCGACAAGCCCCAGGCCAAGGCCTCCTGCAGATCCTCCAGACAGGCCACCTGGCGTCCAGGCACACCGTGGGCCGCCGCCAGGGCCAGGGGATCCACCTGCTGAGGCATGGCGAAGAGTGATTCGAAGCCCGGCGTGGCAATGGGCAGCTGCTGAAAAATGCCGCCGCCGCCGTTGTCGATCAGCAGCACCAGCAGTGGTGGAGCTGCAGCAGCAGACGATGCATGGAGCCAGCCGTTGCTGTCGTGCAGCAGGGCCAGATCACCGGTCACCAGCGCCAACGGACCGAGATTCGCCGCCAGACCCATGGCAAGGGACAAGGTGCCGTCGATGCCCGAGGCGCCGCGGAAACTGAAGCAACGGTGGCGGCCGCAGGCGGGCCCGCCCCAGGTCAACCAATCGCGCACCGGTGAACTAGCGGCCAGCATCACTGGCAACCGCTCCGGTAGGAGCTGGGGAAGCCAGTGGGCCAGAGCGGGCTCATTCACGGCGCCACGCAAGGGCAGCTGGGCCTCGATCCAGGCCGAGAGGTCATCGGTGCCAACCGATGGCTTGCTCAGCGGCTCCAGACCAGGCTGTTGGGCGATCCAAGCAGCCATGCCCCCGGACCATTGGCTGGCCACCTGCAGCGGATCCAGCGGCCTTGGATCCGCTTCGGTGATCAAAAGTTGGGGGCCCTGATGGCGCTGAAGCCAAGCCTCCAACCGCCGACTGGCGGGCATAGGTCCCAGCCGCAACACCTGAGCGTCGTCAGGCAGGTTCAGCCGATCCAGTTGCAACTCCCAGTGCTCGATGCGGTTGGGGCAATCGGGAGCAAGGGCAGCGAGGGGGTCGGCCAACAGAGGCCAACCGCTGAGTTTCAGCCAATGGTGCAGCGCCTGTTGATAGGCCTCCAGCGCGGGCGAAAGACCGCGCCAAGGGCCAGCAATCACAACTCCCGGGCGCTCTGGATCGAGGCGAGGCGCAGACGTGATCTCGGGCGAAGGCTCAGGGCAATCCGTGGGCGGGAGCGCAGCTGAGACCAGCTGTTGCTGCTGTTCAAGGGTGGAGTGCAGCGGCTCCTCAAAGGGCAAGTTGAGGTGAACCGCTCCCGGCGGCCCAGTGCCAGAACCCTGGGCTTGCTGCCAGGCCTGAACCGCCAGGGCATTGAGGACGTCGTTGGCCTGGGTATGGACACCGTCTGCCGCTCCACTGCCGAACCAGCGGCAGGCCGAGAGCAGAAAGGATTCCTGATTGACGGTCTGGTTGGCGCCGCAGTTTTTGAGCCGAGCGGGGCGATCCGCCGTGAGCAGCAGCAAGGGCTGACAGGAACGGTCCGCCTCCACCGCAGCGGGAAGCAGGTTGGCCACTGCTGTGCCGGAAGTGGTGACCACTGCCACGGCACGGCCATGGGCGGTTGCCATGCCGAGGGCCAGAAACGCTGCGGACCGCTCGTCGATGGCCGTGACCAGCTGCAGCCTCGCCTGGGACGCCAGCATTCCAGCCGCGGTTGCCAAGGGGCCGGAACGGCTGCCAGGGCAGAGCACCAGCTGCTTCAGCCCCTGGAGACAAAGAGCCTCTAGCAGCGTGAGGGCGCCCTGCAAATTGGTGCGAGCGATGGTCAGTGCAGCAGGCCAGGCTGGTGTGATCTTCGGTCAACGATGACCCAACCCACGACACCCACTCCAGGAGAAGACAGCAAGGGCTTCTGGCGCAATCTGATTCTCTGGGCCCTGCTGGCGCTGCTGCTGCGCTGGTTGGTAGTGGAACCGCGCTGGATTCCCTCAGGCTCGATGCTGCCCACCCTGCAGCTGCAGGACCGCATCCTGGTGGAGAAGGTAAGGCCGCGCCTGGCCCGCAGCCGCCACGGCCATCTGCACCGGGGCGATGTGGTGGTGTTCGCCCCGCCGGAGCAGCTCGTGGCCGCTGGCTACGACGCATCCGCAGCACTGATCAAAAGGGTGGTAGGGCTGCCTGGCGATCAGCTTGACGTGCACGACGGCAGGCTGTTCCGCAACGGTGAACCGGCTGCGGAACCCTGGTTAGCGGAAGCGATTTACTACGAGATGGCCCCGATCACCGTGCCGGCGGATCAGCTGTGGGTGATGGGGGACAACCGCAATGCCAGTCTCGATTCCCACCTCTGGGGATCACTGCCGGAAACCAATGTTCTGGGCACGGCGGTGTGGCGGTATTGGCCGCTGCAGAGGTTCGGTCCGTTACGGATCACCGACAGCAGCGATGGCGGTTGATGCCAATGGCTTGCGTTAAGGTCAAGTCCGTGATGTAGATCACACACGAATGTTTAACCCCGAGTTCCTGACAACTGACAGCAGTGACGGTCACGCGGGGAACAGCTTGATCCAGTACCTGCAGGAGCAGTCTCCAGACACCTTGCAACGGGTCGCGAAATCAGCAAGCAACGATATTCAGGACATCATTCGCCACAACGTTCAGGGTCTGCTGGGAATGCTTCCTGGCGAGCACTTTGAGGTGAAGGTGACGGCCAACCGCGACAACCTCGCCAACATGCTGGCCTCGGCCATGATGACGGGTTATTTCCTGCGCCAGATGGAACAGCGCAAGGAACTGGAAGAGACCCTGTTCGCTGATGAGCAGATGGCGATCGAGCCGGAAGACGAACTCAAGCTTTGATCACGGGCTGATCAGGCACAACGCCGAGATCGAGCAAACGCTGATCAATGGATCCAAGAAACTCCCAGTTCTCAGAACTTGGAGCCCAGTCCCGCTGTTGCAATGACGCGAGCAGGTGTTGCACGGTTTCGGGCGTGAATGTGACCGGCGCGCTGTAGTGAGCCGGCACCAGCCAGCGCAGCTCAGCCTGGCCGCTCAACTCCTGCAGCCATCGCAACAGAGCCTCTTTGGCTCTGGGCAACACCAACCGCTCAAGCACCGGGGCCACCTGCAACTTGGGCGCTTCTTCGCCGATCAAGCCATCGGCTGCCACCTGCCAACCGGCTTTCCAGCGGAAGGGGTAGAGGCCGAAGTGGGCTTTCAAGGAACGCAGCCCGGGCTTGAACGCATCCCGAAGCAACTCCGGCAGCGCAGGCACTTCCAGCGGTTCCGGCCTCAGGTAGGAGGCAAACAGCACCAGCCGTGCCCAGCCGCGACGGCGAGCTTCCGCTGAATCAATGAGGGGCTCATCGCCGCGTTCGCGAGCATGGAACAACAGCGGCGTTGGATCGAGGTCGAACAAGGCCGGGGGGTCAGCACTGATGCCCACCAGGGCATCGGTCACCAACAGAGCGCCTGACGGGCGATGCAAACAGGAGACCTCCTGGAAACGGCCCACGCCAAGGTCGAGCGGTCCAAGGGAGAACCACTCACAAACATCGCCATGGGGAAGGCCATCGTCGAACAACACCTTGGAGCGACGAGCCGGCACACCCAACCAGGACAGAGGCAACTGCACCGGGAAGCTCCACTGGCCCGGACACACCCAGATGTCCGCATCCGGGAAGGCGCGGGCCAGGGGACCGAGGGGAAGCTTGTGCTCTAAGCCAGAGGCGGTGGGCAGCACGATCGTGCACACGGGGCCGTGTTGTTGCTCCAGCCCGGCGATGGCTTGGCGCACTTCACCGGTGGGCGGCAGAGGGTTCACCAACATCAAGCCGCCGGGCACCTTGGCCACGGTGAGCCGCACCGGCACGGCCACGTAATACACCCCCTGCAGCTGCTCCAGGCTCCAGAGCTGGCCCGGGATCAGCTCACTGAACAGCGTGCGGCGGCGGCCGTAGGGGTAGAGCGGTAGCAGCGGCCAGAAACCCCAGCGCTGATCCGCAGGATTCACACAAGCTCCAGCCACCACACTCCCCATCAATGCAGTGATTCTGCAGAGGAATGGATCAGGCCAGCGTCAAACCACCCACTCCGGCCCAGAACAGCACCACTCGCCCGGTTGCCGCCAACCCACCAACACCAACGGTCGATCCCTCAGATGAGGGAGTGTTCAAGGCGGCGCCCTCCCTCAAAAAGGGGGGGGGGAGTCAGAACGAACAACCTCACCCACATTTCCATCAACAACCAGGCCGCCTGCAAAGAAAGGGGGTCGAATTCAACGGCGATTGGAGCGCTTGGAGTGACTGTGTTTCGACGACGAATGCAACAGGTTGGATGCCTTGTCTTGCTCTTCCACCTTGGTGAGCTTTTTCACCAGAGTCCAGGTGTCTTGCGCAGACATCTCCCCATCTTTCTCCCATTTGATGCTCGACAATTCAGCAGGAGACATCAAGGGAAGACATTCTTTTCAACTTAAGGAACGTGATATCGATGTGGCCGTTGCCACCAAGTAATGTCACTTAAGACAATCGGAAGTTGGTCTGCCTGGATACAACTTTCTGAAAGAAGGCAATAAAAAAGCCTCAGCCGCATGGGCTGAAGCCAGGTGATGGGGAACAAACAAAACATACCGGCCCTGCACCCACAATCAAGGGCTAAGGACACCACATCTGGTGGCTATCGCAGCCTTGCCGGGGCAGCCAACACCACAGGCCACCAGCTGCCAACCCGAGAAGGTCAGTGCGTACCGAACCAGGAGCAACAGGCGCCAAGACGGATCGTCAACAACGCCAGAACGCCAACCGCTGCAGCCACAAACGACACTCCCATCAACTGCTGACGGCGCTTCTCACTTCTGGCCCCGACCTATTGGCTGCCGTTCAACAGAAAAATCCAGACGGACCAACCTAAGCGTTTTCAGTAACTTGCGCTACCAAGATAGGCGTTCTACCGGCGATGCTGCGGCGGCTGCGTGCGCCGATTTGCGTGCGCGCCCTGAGATGACGGTGACGGCGACAGGGCCTTTCATACAGATCGGCGCTGTTTTTCCACGAGCGCGGGTAGGGCCAGCTGCGTTTGACCGCAGGCGAATTGGTTGTTCTGCAACACCACCAGGCGTGGAGCCACAGGGCGGTCATGCCACAGATCAAACCAGTCATGGCTGCATGATGAAACCCATCGGTGCGGCGTCAAGCGCAGGCCAGCAACCTAAGCAACGCTGAGTCATCCCCTCGCAGCTCTGCGTGAATGAGTGATACGGCCTGTTGCCAAGTGGCCTTGGGCCGATGCAGAACGGGTGCGTCGGATCAGCAGCCATGGCAAAGCGTCGCTTTCTCGAAAAGCAACCGCTCACCGAAGCGGAAGGACTGACCGCCCTGATCATGATGGGGGTGGGTCTCACCCTGGGTGGCATCAGCGTGACCATCCTGATGGCGCTGAATGCCTCAGCCGCGGGGTCTTGGCAGGAACTCTGGCTTTCAGGTCAACTGAATTTCTGAGCTCAGGCCAGCCAAGGCCAATGGACCCCGAACGCCTCCAGGGGGTCCATTACGAGCTTGTTGAGGGCCCGGCCCAACAGCACATGGGGTTCTTCCGGACGGATCGGCCGCACCGGATGTTCTGGGCGCGTCGCAGCATTCGCCCTTCTCACCACCCCACTGCGCATCAAGGCGTTGGCCGCCTCGAGGCCGCAGACGTAGGCCCGTTCCTGGCACAGGCCCTTGGCACCGTGCTCGCGTTCGCCCATCCGCACCCAGTCGCCAGCGCAGACAACAGTCGGAAGTACCGTCTGCAGCGGTGGCCGCTGGCTGAAACTGCCGGGGGAGAACAACGACACCGAGCTCGGGTAACGCCGCACCTCAAACTCCAGCACCTGGGCAAGCCGGAAGGCCGGCACCGCCTGGGGCAACAACTCATTCAGCAGGGTGTCGACGATCTCCTGATCACTCAAGGCTGCGATTGCCGTGGCGTTGTAGAAGTCGCTGGCGACCACGGATCCCTGGGGCTCGCTGCCGCCCCAGAGCGCATCAAGATCCGCGTTCTGCAGCTGGTCGAGCATGAAAAATGTGGCGCCCGCACCCTGTAAAGCGTCGAAGCGCGAGAAGACATTGGCGGGATCGGCGACCGCAATGGTGCGATCCAGCCACAACCGCACCGACACCACATCAATCGCCCCCAAACCACCAGCAGCCACCAGCTCCGGCAGCACATCACTGCAACGCGGCGACTCCGCCATCAGGGCATGCATGCCCTTGGCACCCACCGCCAGCACAACCGCATCAACGTCATCAACAACGATGGAGCGGCCTGTTGCTTTGCAACGGACCTCCACCGACCGAATCGCTTCGCCTGACTGATCAAGATTCAGACGCGTGGCCAACGTTCCTCCCAGAACAGTAAGCAGACCAGAAGCGAGCAAGCGTTCCGCCAGGGGAGCGATCAGCTGCTCGGCGATGCTGCCGGAACGAATCCAGCGCACATCAAAGGAATCTTGATGCGCCAGGGCGTAGTAGTAGAGCAGCTCCATGGTGACGGCTGCCGATAATTCCTCCGGTGGCTTGAACAAACCCACCAAAAGAATCGGACGCAAGAATTCGTCGATCATCCGCTCCGTGATTCCCAGTTGACGGAACAGGGTCAACGCATCGATGGCGTCGTAGCGGCGGAAAGTCTCCTCGTTGCGGTTCAGATCAAGCATCGCCACCAAAAGGCCGGCAATGCTCAGGCGATCGGCAACAGGCAGGCGCTTGAAGTTCTTGATCGTTGCCATGGCCTGCCCCAGGGGGCTGGGCAAGTGCAACCCGTCACCGAACACCGGGGCAGTGGCCTCCAGACCTGCGGGAGACCAGAAGGCGCTGGTGGTGAATTCAGTGAACACGTCGGTGAGCCCAAGCTCATCGGTCAGCGCACTGATGTTGGGGTAATCCCTCCAAAAGCCCCGGGTGCCCGCTTCGAAGGGTTTACCGCTGGCCGTGCGCATCGGCGTCCTCCCCGTGGGATCCGACATCCCATCGACCAGGGTGACGCGAACACCGGCTTCACAAAGAGCTTTGGCAGCACCCCAGCCGGCCCAGCCAGCACCGATCACCACCACATGGGAGGCATCACCGTTAGCGGCCTTGGAAAGCTCAGGCATCGACCAAACAGAGACGCTGGGAGAGGCCTCACATCATGCAGCCATGGCACAAAAAAGATCGCCATCGCCATAGAGAAGAGGGAATGAATAGGGTCGTCCGGAGACGAAACCGTTTTATGGCTTCAGATTCAGCCGTCCGCTGGCCTGTTTTTCTGCCATTGGTGCTGTTCTTTGGTGGCATCGGTGCCGCAGCAGCGATGACCCAGTTGCTGGCATCGTTCTGAGCTTCAGGGCGCGATCAGACCAGATTCAAAGCCTCAAGCACTTGAGCTCGAATCCCGCCGAGACGAAACCAAGCTTGAACGGCATCGGCCTTGCAGGTGTAAGGCCGCCAGTCGTCTTCATCCATCCGCCGTTGGATGTGGCGCATCACCCGTTCAGCGACGACACGATCGCTGGATGCCTGCAGAACGATCTGCCGGCCCTTTAGCTCAAACGTGTCACTCATTCTTTGGGGGCTTGATCAGCTCACCGGTCTGCAACGACACCACTGCGAAGCTGCCCACAAAAACCACCGCCACCAGTGCGAGGAAGGCCGCTGTGAGATTGCTGATCTCAAGCTGCCCGAGCATGAAGGCAAAGAAGGTCGTCATCAAAAGCAGCAACAGCTTTTGAACTTAAACGGACTCGTCGTTGTTCAGATTGCCAAGAACCACGCCTGCCATCGACAAACCAATGGCAAGCATCACCACGGCTTCGATCATGCGGCTTTGGTGGAGATGCTCGGCGTCTTGAGCAGAACCGCCGCAGCGGATGCAGTAACCGTCGCCTGTCCAGAGGAAGCGGATTGCGCCTGGGGCTGCCAGGTGGATGCTGCTGAGCAACGGGTGGGATTCTTCAACCAAGAACTGCGACCCATCAACCTTCAATCAGCTGAGGTAAGGATTACGGCTGAAGCTCAGAAGATCTGTCTGATTGGCGACCGACACCAAAAGTGAGCTGTTTCTTGATCAAGCACTAATGGCGTCAGGCGTTGCTGCCGACAAGCGATCACGGATCTGAACAGCAGTCTGGCAATAGGCTGCCCATCCCCCCATGCGCCTCAGATCGGCATGGCCACGGTCATCGACGGCATTCGACACACAAACACCCTCCACCTCCGCTTTTTCAAACGCCGCCAACAAGGGGATTTCCGCCTGCATCACATCCACATCAAAACCCTCCAAAATTTGGCGTGCTTCCTGCGCAAGGCGTTGTTTTCGGCTGTCCACCTTCACCAACAATGCGGCATGCATGGTGTCCATCTGCCTGAGGATTGAGGAGAGTTCAACAGTGAGCTCAACCGATCTCGCTTGCGGCGTAGTGGGCAGCAAAACAAGATCTGCTCCGGCCGAAAGATTCTTGAGTTCATCTTCGTGGCTACTGGCCTGCCCGTCGGTGATGATCACTTGGGAATGGCGGGTGGCCTTTGCTGCAGCCTCCACAGACACAACCTCAAATGGAAGCATCCCCCGGGCTGCGTAGGCGGTTGCCGAGCGGTTGCGATCCGCATCAACAACACACACCGACAGGCCCTGCTGGGCCCAGACACAAGCTAAATAAATGCTGGTGCAGGTTTTTGCCACACCACCCTTCTGGCCAAAGACAGTCAAAAACATGGCTGAGGTTCAGATGCGCGGAATGATCGCGTCGTTGGGGAAGAACTCTTCAAACACACAGATGCGGTCGGCCCAACGGGCCTCCACTTCCAAACGCATCAGGCGATTGCGCACCCACATCAAGGTGTCGACATCAATCGGTTTATGGAACTTGTGCTGCTGCGCCTTCACCCAATCATCCTTGCTCTGAGAGCTGTTCATAACCGCGAAAACTGACCTGCCCACACCGTACGGATGGCGTCCTTCGGCGCCATGAGCTTCACACTGAGTAAGCATCAAGGATCACTCAATCGCAGCCGAACTGTTCAGCAGAACAACGAATTAATGGAAGCTTTGAGTCCAAGCCAGAGCGATAAGGGCCTGAACCTCGTGATCGGTAGCCGATCCATCATTCCGACCATTCAAGCGGCGACAGAATTAATTCAATTCACCTTCAGCCGTGATGACCCAGAAAGCACCTCAACTCAAGCCACGCCCGGTGCACACTCCACCGAAACGCGCTTGAAGCACTTAAAGGCCTGAATCAACCCATCGGAGCTGAACAGATTTCCTGTTCTGTAACAGCACGAACGACACGTGGATTGACACCACCCTTATAAAGGATTTGTAGCAACTGCTACGCAATCACGTTCACCTCGTCTTCGGCGAGGCGCAGTTCGACTCAGGCCATGGAACGGGGACCTGAGCTTGCTTCGAGGAACCCATCATGACCCTGACCTATCGCGGCCAGAAGTACAACCAGAACAACGCTGCTGCATCCAACGTTCAGCGTCCGGTTCTTGTTTATCGCGGTCAGAAAGTCGCCCGCTGACAACAGCACGACGACCTCTTACAAGCCCCGCCTCGGCGGGGCTTTTTTATGGCTCATTTGCCTTCAGGATCTGGCTATTTTGCCTTCCAACGTTCAAACCAAACGGCGACGGCGAGGGACACACCCACGGCAAAGCCAGCACCAATCAGCACCACACCAACTTCCACCGGCATCAACACCACCTGTTGCTGCCCCAGATCATCGGACAAAAGCGTTACTGAACCAACGACTGATACGCCTCATTGACGCGTCGAAACGCCTCAGCAGAACCGCCGAGATCGGGATGGTGCTGCTTCACTAGTTTTCGATGCGCCTGCTTGATCTCAGCGAGGGACGCGTTGGCCTCCAAGCCCAACACCCTTAAAGCGGCACGGCGTGGATCACGGGCGTGGCCATCGTCCTGACGATCCGTTTGACGTTGGTCCGTTCGGGTGCGGCGACCCTGCCGCCTTGAACCTGATTGGTCCTGACGCTGACGCAACTGCTCCACCACACGCTGTGGATCCTCATCCAGCCATTCACTGGCGCGAACCCCAAACAAGGCAAACGCCGCCAGAACGGCCGTTGTTTGCTTGTTCGGCTTGGCTCCCACCGCCGCCATGAGATCTGTTCCCAGCCCCCGAACCAACCGATCCAACCGCTGTTCAAGGGTTAAGTGGGCAGGAAAACCACTGCGGTTGAGCTGCTCGATCAACAGCTCCAATCCGCGCTGACGTAGTGCCGTCCATCCCGGCTGCTGAGCCAGGGCCTGCCCCCAGGCCCGCACCTGTTGGCTGCTGATGCGCGGTGGAACTTGTGCCGATGGCTCACTCCAGGGGCGATGGGATCTGGGCTCCGTACGAATGCGTTGGCGTTGCTGACGTTGCAGTCGCTCCAACTCACGGTTAAGCCGCAACACCTCGCGACGCAAAGCGTCGTTCTCTGCCAGCAACGCCTCAACATTGCTAGTGACGCGTTGTTCAGGGCGTCCGCCTGACCACTGACGCGGATCAAAGCCCAAAACGTGTCTCCAGCCTCACCATGGCAACAACTCACCATTGGCATGCCAGAAGCTGCCGCTGGTGGCCATGGTCAAGCCATCGATCCGGGCCAACAGCCCCTTCACCGACTGCTCGGGGGGGATCCCGCTGGGATTGAAGCGAATCATGCGAGTGCGCACCAATCCGGGATGCAAGATCGCCACGGCGATGCCCCGCTGTTCCAGATCAATCGCCAACGACTTTCCGGCCATGTTGAGCGCCACCTTCGACATCCGATAGCCATAGGAGCCACCCGAACTGTTGTCGTCGATGGAGCCCATGCGGCTGGTCATCAGCACCAACTTCGCTCCGTTGGGCATCTGATCCACCAACGCCCTGGCCAGCAGCAAAGGAGCAAGGGCGTTCACCTCAAACTGGCGGCGAATCCCGGAGGGATCCAAATCCATCAGGCCCATCGACTGCAAAATCCCGGCATTGAGGATGACGCCATCGAGGGGCAAACCATCCAGTCGCTGCACCAGGTCATCAATGGCTTGGCTGTCGCTCAACTCAAGGCCGGCTTCCACCCGCACCCCCAGGCACTCCAGTTCATCACTGGTTTGACGGCAAACGGCCACCACGTCATCGCCACGGGCCTTGAGCTGCCTGCAGTATTCCAAGCCGATTCCACGGTTTGCGCCGGTGACCAGAAACGTCGCCATCGGAAGTTTCAGCAACCGCCATCCTGCCGGCTCTTGCGTCGATCCCCTGAAGCGATCACGCCGGAAAATCCCCCTCGACGCCGTACTGGTGCAAACACTGTTTCACAGTGAGCACGGAGACCGTGCTGCCGGTCTCTGCATCCACCAGCAGATAAGGACAGCCCCGCAGCACGCAGCGTCGCCTTGCGTCGATGTAGGCATCAAAAGCGTTGGCATGGGAACACTCCTCCACCCAACCTTCACTGCTGAGATACCGCGTGAGGATCATGCCCACAGACGCCTGGGCCACCGGTTATGGCTCAGGACATTTCACATCCAAGAAAGAGCCTTGAAGTCTTCGGGATCGCAACGGCTCGGGAAACGCCGAAGCAAGCCAGATCAATGGGGTTCAGCTGATCCCTGCACAACGGTGACCACCTGATTCCAGGTGGCATGCACCACGCGATAGGTCTTCAACGTGGCGCGCGATTTGGTGCGGGCATTCACAAAGGCTTTGAACTCCGTTTTGAAGCAGATCTCCTGGATCCACTGCCCTCCTGTATCAAGCCTCTCGATGCAATACATCAGAGATCTAGCGGTTAAAAACATCACAACCGCAAAACATTTGCTGAGCACAAAATCGAAAGGTGCTGTTCGGGATCAATCAAAAAAAAGCCCCCGCGCTTGGCGGAGGCTCAGGTGGTGTGAGGAGTCGACGATTTTGCAACAGCCGACCCCGATTTCATAGCTCGATTTCAGATCAGCAGCGGCCCCGGCCACAAAGCTTTATCCACTACAGATAAAGAACACTGGCGCGACAACGCCGGAGCGCATCACGCACAGCCTCCAGCCTCGTTTCTTCCGGCAGATGCAGTCCGGCAGGCACCACCATCTCGTCGTTCGCATCCAGATGAACCCGTGCCGAGAACCAGGTGCCAGGTCCAGGCACAGACGCACGGCAGATCGGATCCTGGTTTGTGTCCAAACGTCGCTCGATCAACCAACCCTCCACCCGATCCAAGGGCTGAAACGACGTGGAGGCAGAGGCGACAGGCGCCATCAGAGTGAGCAGCAACAAACGCAGGACCTGCATCACAAGGCTGGGGCGAGCGAAGCGCACCCATCGTCACAGAGAACACCGGTTCAACCGCGCCGTTGCGTTAGAAGGGCTGCGTCGCGGAGCCGTCGATGCCGTTATTTCGCTGTGAAGGGTGCTCCATGCGCATCGAGCGCTCGATGGCGGCGTACTGGCGCAACAAGGGGAAATTGCTGTGCTCATCGTGTCTCGACCGTCAGGAGATGCCTGTGAAAACGGCCGAGGGCGGCCGAAAGCAAGGTTCTTCCGAATTCCGTGCCAACAGCAACAAAAGCTGACGCCAGCTGTGGGAATGATGCTCAAGTCGTTCCCTCCCCCTGATCCATGGGTTTCCTCGCCGTCGCCGGATGCGTGCTCCTGGCCTCCGCCATGTCTGCTGCACTCACAACCAAGCCTTCCAAAGCCTGAGCGTTCAAAACGCCAGCAAATGTTGATCAAAACCGGGCCAAGCCCGGTTTTTTTTATGGCGCTGAGCTGTTAGCCATGGATCTTTGCTCCCGCAAAAGAGATTTAGATCTGCAAATCAGATGTGCATGGCGCCCCCTCACGGCTGTAGATCCTTGATCCACTGAGCAAATTCCATGGAGAGCATCAGCCGCATCTGTGCCACCTTCAAGGGCACAACCATTGATGCCATCGGCCAGGGCCGCTATCGCGTCTGCAATCGATACGCGGGGTGCTCTGACGTTGAAGGTCTCTGGCAGGCCTATGAAATTCTGCGGCGTCAGGAACAATCCTTAAGTTGATCGTTACGTCCAAGAATAAGTATCAACACTTACAGCGCTTGAGTGTTCAGCACGTAACACTTGGTGCACCCCGGTGAGGGGTAATGCGTCGACTCCGGGAGGGCCTAGGGAACCCTCCTTTTTTATGCAGTTTCAGAAACCCAGAGTTCCTGCACTGTCCTCCCCGAACTCCAGGTAGAGGCAGCGGGCATCCTCAGCCCGGCCGCAATCAATCAGGTGTTGAACCCGTTCGCGCCACCACTGCGACACACCAGAACTCAATTCTTTGTTGGGAAGACAACCGAAGGATTCACTCACAGCAATCATTCGTGCTGAGCAAACGCTAAGCAAGTTGATTGACAACGCGAATTGGCTTGTTACCTGTTGTTAGCAGCTGTTGTTACCCAAAGGTATTGCCGTTCCAACCCCAACAGCTGGCCTGCACATCCTCAAAACCGATGTACACCCGGTTGGCAGGAATTCCCGTGCGTGCCTGGATCAGTTCACAGAATGCGGCCAATATCGCGGGCGGACGCAGGGCACCGATCGACTTCACCTCCACGTAGGCGCACGGCTCGTGGCTGCCGGAGAAGGTCATCGGCACGCCCGTCTACAGGAGCGTCATCACATAGGCCTCCGGCTTGCCCTTCTGGTTGGCCAACTCAGACGAAAGCTCCTGCAGCAACGCCGATCCGTCTTTCAGTGCTGGAAGCGACGTGCGCACATTGATCAGAGGCATCGGCTCAAGAATGCTGGGAGAAGCTTGGCACTCTCGTGCCAGGAGTGCCAAGACCTGGATGTTGATCCAATTGAAATATTTCCACAAACAAAGAGCATCAACCTGAACAATTCGAAGAAAGAAAGGCTCATAAATTTCACACAAAAGTGATCAGCTCAATGATCCTTCTTCACTTCTTTGGCCTTGGAGACGTTCTGCGTCGCTTTGAACTCGAGCAGATCACAGGTCTCACAATCATGGGATTCAGGCCACTGAGCCTGGATGAATTGATGCACTGGTCGCAAAACATGGCCGACCAGCACCACTGGGATGGGGAGGCAATTCGTCACGACGTGATGAGCACCTGGCTCGATCAAGCCGAAGACATCACCCGCTGGAGGCATCGGCTGGATCAGGCCCCTGCTGAGGTTGAACTGCTGGCTGGCATTGGCGATCAGCACACCTGGCGTGATCATTGGGAAGGCATGCTGCGCCAAACACCGCGTGCCGGCTGGTCATAACAAGCGGAGTGCAATGACAGGCTGTCCCCCGATCAGCGGACGAGAAGCGGACATCGCCGCTGTGATGCTGACCCCGCGTCACGTGTGGGCCAACAGCGCGATCGATCTTGAACAACTGCGTTCCGGATTTGCCTGTGCTCTTCACATGCACCAACCAACGGTGCCGGCGGGGGCGAACAACAGATTGATCTCCCATCTTCAATACATGCTCGATCACCCCAACGAGGGTGATAACCACAACGCAGAGCCATTCGCCCACTGCTATCGGCGTCTTGCCGAGCTGCTGCCTGAACTGATCAACGAAGGCTGCAACCCAAGAATCATGCTCGACTATTCGGGCAATCTGCTCTGGGGAATCGAGCAGATGGGGCGCGGCGACATTGGCGATGCACTCCACTACCTCGCCTGTGACCCTTTGATGCAGGGACATGTGGAGTGGCTTGGAACCTTCTGGAGCCATGCCGTGGCTCCATCCACACCCATCCCAGACCTGAAACTGCAAATCAGCGCCTGGCAACAGCAGTTCGCGGCCTGTTTTGGCAGCGCTGCCCTGGAGCGAGTGAAGGGGTTCTCACCGCCGGAGATGGCTTTACCCAACCATCCCGACACCCTGTTCGAATTCATCAAAGCCCTCAAAGAAGCTGGATATCAGTGGCTTCTGGTGCAGGAGCACAGCGTTGAACGCATGGACGGCAGTCCACTGCCGCGCAGCCAATGCTTCATTCCCAATCAACTTCTCGCCAGGAACAGTCGAGGCGAGGAGATCAGCATGACGGCACTGATCAAAACACAGGGGTCTGACACCAAACTTGTGGGCCAGATGCAGCCTTATTACGAGGCATTGGGTTGCGAACGGCAACGTCTTGGTGACGTTGCGCTGCCATCTCTGGTGAGCCAGATCGCCGACGGAGAAAACGGTGGGGTGATGATGAATGAATTCCCAGAGGCGTTCCGGCAGGCCAATCGCCACATCCGTGACAACCCCAACGGCACCGTAGCCATCAACGGCAGTGAATACCTTGAGGCCCTGGAGCGCAAGGGAGTGAATCGCCACCACTTCCCCACCATCCAGGCGGTACAACAACACCGCCTTTGGCAAGAGCTTGATTACAACGCCTCAGCCGAAGTGATGGAAGAGACCATCAGCAAACTGAGGGCTGACGACACCAGCTTCAGCATGGAGGGTGCGTCCTGGACCAACGACCTGAGCTGGGTTGAGGGTTACGCCAATGTGCTGGCCCCGATGAATCAACTCAGCGCTCAGTTTCATGCGCTGTTCGACCGCTCAGTCGCCGCAGACCCCACCACCACCGGGACCCGGGCTTATCAGGAAGCGTTGCTGCATGTGCTGCTGCTGGAAACCAGTTGTTTTCGCTACTGGGGTCAAGGAACCTGGACCGACTATGCCCAGGAGATCCATCGCCGGGGAGAGGAGCTGCTGAATCAGAGAACGGCAACGACTCCAACCAACTGAGAGATGCTTTACAGAGCGTTACATTCGTGTAACGTAATGAGAGCTGGACACACCTGATGGGTGATTACACAACCGCAATCATCGCAATGGTGGGCATTGGCATCGTGTTGACGGCTGCTGTGGTGTTTGCCCTGATGCGTCCAAGTGACATGCCACCCATCGACGAGAACCGCAACTGAGCATGGGAATCGTTACCGAACTGCTGATTGCTGCCACGGAAATCGGAATTGCCCTGTTGGTGGCTGTTTCCCTGCCCGTCGCTGAATCCCAGAATTGATTTCGAGTCAGCCGATCTCTTTCAGGCGAAATTCCATATAAATCGAAGCGGCATCGCCCTCACGATCGAGCTCCTGCAAGTCGCTACATCGCGCTTGCATCCAATACACCGTTTCCCTCCAAACTTCCAGGTGATAACGGCGCTCGAGATTTTGTCCGGAACCGTCCAAAGCTCTACCTAAATCACCCACAAAATATAAGCAATGCAGAACGGCATCGCCTTCTATATCAACATTTAGCGACCGGCGCTTGCTTCACATCACGATGGCAAGAATAAGGGTCAATGTTCTTTTATCCAGACCAAGTACGGAACAGCACACAGCAGGGATAAAACGTACCCGTTGTTACGACAACGCAGGATCGAGTCAATACTTTGAGCTGAACCTGCCGACGTCACCATGGAGCCCATCGCTCTGACACTTGGCCAACAATTCGACATTGAACAGCGCAGTCGCGATATCAATTCAATGACTGACGTGAAACAGCTTCAGGAGATCAGCAAAGATCTGCTTCTGGCTTGGCAGCAGGAGATTGCCCGCTCACGGGCAGCAGCCAGCCCACACAAGAAATAACGCTTGGTTACAGTTGGTTGACCTGCTTGGAAGTCATGAACCTGAGCTTGCCTCAGCAGTTCGAAGCTGAAGCGATCAAGCGGTCCATCAACGAAACCGACGATCTTGACCAGTTGAAAGCTCTGGCACGGGAACTCGCAGATCTCTATGTGCGTCAGAGAGCTGCCACGGCCTGGGTGATCGCCGAGAAATAAGCATCACACTTTGCTGTCGTTTCGCCAGCGTCGTTCCAATCGCTGACGTGCTTGGTCAATTTGCCCACGGGAAAGAGCTGTTTTGTCGCGATAGGGGCGCGTGATCGACCAAAACTTGAGGGCAGACGCCAGCGCCACCACCAACCATGCGAGCACAATCCAACCCGGATTTGTCATCGTTGCCAAGCAATGCGCTCCATGATGGCGAACGGGACGCGAGTCATGCCTGCATGTCCCCCCATCAGTGCAACCGTGGATCCTGAGGCGCGCCAGTTCGTGATCAGCCAGTTGGTGGTGATCGCCTTACCAGTTGGAACCCTGTTCGGCATCTGGCTATGGATGCTGAACTGGGGCGGTCGTTCCCGCAGAGACCAGTGACCTTCCTCGCCGGCCTACTGGCCCCCGTGTTGATGCTCTTCCATCTTTCTGGCCCCGTCCCTGCGGATCTCGGCGTGAGCAACGGGGCGTTGCGCGACTGCTCGACAACAGCTCACTGTTCCAGCCAAACCTGGGCGAGCTCCGACCCGATGGCGGACTTCAGCAAGCTGAGTGGGTTGGTGCAGGAGTCGCTGCGGACGGTTGTGATTGATGAAACCGAGACCTATCTGCATGCCGAGGCCAGCAGCGCTTTCTTTGGCTTTGTAGATGACCTGGAGCTGTTCGCTGATCGCGACAACAACCGGATCCAGGCACGGTCCGAGTCGCGTCTCGGCGACTCGGATCTTGGTGTGAACGCCGCACGATTGGCGGTGCTGCGGTCGGGGCTGGAGAGATGAAGGCCGCTTAAACCTTGGCGCGACGCAGTTTGCTCAGATCGGTGATCATTTCCTTGATGCCAACCACGAATCCGATGGCGGCCAAGGCCACGATGCTCAAGATGATCACCGTGTCGAGCAGCGAACGTGGATCGATCCAATCGGGCATGGCATGAACCGTGGGCTGATCTCGTATTAGCCAGAGCCGGATAAAATCCCAGCACGTAGCGCGAACGTTCAACACAAATCGTCAGACATGCACGACATCATTTGCCCTCACTGCAATACCGCCTTCAAGGTGGATGAGGCCGGGTATGCCGACATCCTCAAACAGGTGAGGGATCGTGAATTTGAGCAGCAACTGAACAAGCGACTGGCCCTCGCCGAACAGGACAAACGCAATGCCATCGAGTTGGCCGTTGCCAAAAAAGATAGGGAAATGCAAACGCTTGAGGCCCAACTCAAGCAAAGTGCAATCCATCAGGAACTGGCGATTAAAGATGCCGTGAACAAAGCGGAGAAACAGCGTGATCGCATTGCCGCTGAGCTCCAGCAAATTCGTGAGCAGCAGGCCACAGAACTACGCCTGGCTGAAACCAAATTCGCCAAAGAAATGCAGGCGATGACGCTGCAAAAAGACAGTGAAGTGAGGGATTTGCAGGCGAAGCTCCAGGCTGGAGCCATGCAGCGCCAGCTGGCCGTGAATGAAGCGGTCAGTTCCGTGGAGAAGCAACGCGATGCACTTCAAAGCGGCTTGAAGGAAGCGGAACTGAAGCATCAACTGGAATCTCAGTCACTGAAAGATCGCTACGAAGCCCAGCTAAGTGATCGGGATCAGGCCATTGAACGCTTGCGCGACATGAAGGCGCGGCTTTCCACCAAAATGGTGGGAGAAACTCTCGAGCAACACTGCGAAACCGAATTCAACAGGATTCGTGCAGCGGCTTTCCCCAAGGCCTATTTCGAAAAAGACAACGACGCGCGCAGTGGAAGCAAGGGTGACTACATCTTCCGCGACCAGGACGACCACAACAACGAAATCATCTCGATCATGTTTGAGATGAAAAATGAGGCTGATACAACGGCCACGAAAAAGAAAAACGAAGACTTTCTCAAAGAGCTAAATAAAGATAGAAACGAAAAAAATTGCGAGTATGCGGTGCTCGTCTCCCTACTGGAGCCTGAAAATGAGCTTTACAATTCAGGCATTGTTGATGTGTCTCATCGCTTCCCGAAGACCTACATCATTCGCCCACAATTCTTTATTCCATTCATCACATTGCTCCGCAATGCAGCCATGAAGTCTCTGGAATACAAGGCTGAACTAGCTCTGGTGAAGGCACAGAACATTGATGTCACCAATTTCGAGAACGACCTCGAAACCTTCAAAACAGCCTTCTCACGCAACTACGACCTCGCCTCCAGACGCTTCCAAACGGCAATCGATGAAATCGATAAGTCGATCGATCACCTCCAAAAAACCAAGGATGCCCTGATGGGTGCGGATCGAAACCTGAGGCTTGCCAATGACAAGGCACAGGATGTGACCGTTAAAAAGTTGACCCGACGCAATCCAACTATGGCAGCCAAGTTTACTGACTTGAACAACGCTCCTGATCAGAAATCGGCCTGAGCCATGCCCTCCAGTCCACGCAACCGCATTGGCGAGGTTTACGGCAAACTCACCGTGGTGCGCGCATCCGAACGGCGAACCAAAGCAGGAAACGCTTTTTGGTGGTGCCGCTGCAGCTGCGGGGCCGAGCGGGAAGTTCCCAGCGACAAGTTGTCGCTGAACACGGCTCGCCGCAAGCCCACCGTGAATGCCTGTGAAATCTGTTCCCGCGAACTTCAAATTGAAGGGGTTTATCGCAAAAACGATCGGGAGGAAAAACAACGCCGCCAAGCAGCGCTGGAAGCCAGATCACAGCTGAAGGGTCAAGTGCCTGATCGCTGGCTTTCCCTGCCGCTCACCGATGCTCACGCACGAGAACTGGGACAAAAACTCTTCTTCCGCGGCACAACTTGCCTGCGTGGACACCTCGCGCCTTACCGCATCAACGGCGGTTGTCAGGCTTGCTCCGGTCAGACCCCATCCGCGGCAAATTCGCCATCAACCAAGCCCAAAGGGTCATAACAGCGGCACCAAAGGCCATCATCGCCAGGAGCTTGGCTTCCATTCAGAGGAAATCGAAATCGTCTTCCGAATCACCAGAAAATGCATTCATCACGAGGGCAGAAAAGGGCACAAATAGGGCCGCCATCACAAATATTTCCACAGGCTTAAGGTCAGCTGATTGAACTTAACGGGTTTGACTTTACAAAAAGTCATCAGCACTACCGTCCCGCTGGAGTGAGTTCAAATACTCATTTCTGATCCAGGCATAGGCATTTCACTCCGTTGTCAGCCCAGACGACCGAATCAGACTGAACTGAGTCGGACAACGACGATGCCAAAGGTGCTGAAGGCGGCCTCACAGACGATTCGCAATCTGCTCAAGCCGGCAACTCAACACAGCTTCTCCGAAGACCGGCTGCGCAACGACCGGCAGAGCTACATCGCGATGACGCGGGCACTGGTCGATGCCCAGCTCAGATGGCGTGATGTGGAGCTCAGCTCACGCCTCTGGAAAGACGTGGCCGACCGTGGCATGGATCGCGGCCGCCTGCTTCACCTCATCTACAGCGTTGACGCTCATCACGATGATGTCGTCCTGCAGAACGCCGATACGGCCTATCTGCAGCTGGTTGATCCCAGCGATCCCTGAGGCAGAACGGCTTTAAAGCTCAAACAGAGTGCCCAGCAGCATGGCGGGATGGGTTGACTCCCCTGCCGTGCTGCGTTCGAGCTGAACGGCCATCACGCAGTGGGCCATAAATCGAACGGCCGAAAGAACAGCCAGACCAATGCACAGGGGGCAGTGCGTGAGGGTCAAGACAGGGACCTGCCGGAGTGATGGACCCATCCCAAAGCAGAAGCCGGGACGCGCCACGATCTCTTCAACAAGCGTCATGCAAGAGACCCATCCCACCCCGGGCAGGTGGTGGGGGATGGGGTAGAGGGCGGCTGGTAAAGTAATTGTTTATTGCTCTCTTTCGGGGAACGGATGAGTCAGGTCACTGTCGGCGAAAACGAAGGTATTGAATCCGCGTTGCGTCGCTTCAAGCGCTCCGTCGCCAAAGCCGGCATCTTTTCTGATCTGCGTCGGATCCGTCACCACGAGACCCCCGTTGAGAAATACAAGCGCAAGCTCAAGCAGCGTTCACGCAACCGTCGTCGCTGAGCTCGCACGACATGTCAGCTCCAAACGGGCCCTCGGGCCCGTTTTTTTGTGCCCATCCGTCGCCCTCTTCACGGTGCTTTTTTCACAGTGCGCTCTGGTTTTCGCCAGACTTCATAAATGCTTGGTAAGGGCAAGACCGGCCGATGGTGTTGATTAATCCTTTTTGCCCGATCAGTGCGGCAAAAATCGCTGGCTTGAAGACCACCGTGGTCTTGCTGTTGGTGTTGTTGATGAAGTCGAAATTGCTGCGAATCAAGATGTCCCTCCTGGGATCTGTTCTTGGATTCGCCATGTTGGTGAGCTTCTTACTCACCACAGGCCTACTCACTGTGATCACTGGCGGAGCCGTTGCTTACGCCGCCATGCAAAACCGGAGCAACTGAGCCATGCGCAATCGTCTTCCTTTTTTGAGCGGACTTGCATTGGCAACCCTCGGAGTTTCAGGTCTTGCCGGCGGTGGTTTGCTTTGGAATTTTCAAGGCCGCACTCTGGGGCTTGGCAGCACGGTTACGGCATTGGTTCTGCTGGGAATCAGCTTTGTTCTGCTTCGGCCTGAACCACGACTTTCACCCGTTGAAGTCCCTGAAACCAGCCAGCCCCTCAAGATCAAGGCACCACAGGCATCCTTCCTCGGCCTGATGCTGGCGATCCTCGGCACCTTCGGCATGGCGGGTTCCGGGTTGCTGTGGAATTTTCAGGGTTTGGCCTTTGGACTCACCGGCACCCTCACGGCCGCCGTTGCTCTTTTGCTGAGTCTGGTTTTTCTGTGGCCCCTCGGCACCTCCAAGACCAAAACATCTCTCAAGACCGAGCCGGTGGAGACCACCGAAGCTTTTTCGGAGAGCGCAGCTCCCGCACAAACCACATCAGAAGCCATTGCCGAATTGCTGGCAGCCGAACAGCAGCAGCGCTCAGAGCTGACGTTGGTGAATTTCGCTCCATTGAACCTGTTGCCGGGACAAAGTGTGCCCACAAAGTCTCGTCGCGCAGGCAGTTCTCTTGGTCGTTATCGCTCAATGGCTAACGACCTGTTCAAGAGCTGAAGTCTCTCCAGAGATTGCGAATCTGTCGGTGCCAGGGGGTGATGTTGAGATCAGGGCGCTGAACATTCGACCTGGGTTGATCAACACTGAATCCAGCTTCTTCCATCTCCCGTCTCAGCCGACGGGTGATTGGGATGAGCGCGATTGAAAGCACCAAGGCTGCGAGAAGCAGAAAGGGGAGCAACGACACCAGCCAAATGGTGGCAATCACGGTGATTGCACCTGCCATGACCGTCTTCAGCCATCGCGGCAGGGTTCTGCTCTGTTGACCTGGAAGTTGCTTCATGGCTCAGGACAGTCCGTTCGCGCTTGAGAAAATCCGCTGGAGTTCGCGTTGAAATGCTGTGGCACTGAGGGGTTCCCCAAGGCGCCTGCGTTGGTTGCGCCGAAGCGCAGCTCCAATCCAACAAACCTGCAGAACAATCAACAGCGAAGCAATGATCAGAACCGGAGATTCAAGATCATTCCACTGCATCTGAGTTCAGTAACTGGATTGGGGCAGGGTGAAGCCCGACTGCATATGACCAACATCAAGCATCACGTAGGTGAGCCAAATCAGCACTGCTGCAACACCAGCCCCTGCTGCAACCTTTGCCAGAGAACGGCCAATCATCTCGAGCAGGCTGACCTCTTTCATCGCGTTGATCCAACTTCGATGATTCTGACGCGTCTTTCGCCCATACCGTCGCCAGCCATGAAAAAAGCCCCGCGATGGCGGGGCTTTTGAATCTGATCACGCTGGTGTTCAGCGGCTGGCCACGGCTTCTTCCAGAACAACGGCTTCGCCAGCGGCGAAATCCGTGTCTTCCGCAGCGGAAAACTGCATGTCGGGCTCAAGGCGGCGGGCAATGAGTTCGTCAATGGAAAAGACACCTGGGCCACAGGCGAGAATGGCCACGGCAGCCGCGAAATAAAGGCCAAGAAGCTCCAATAGATAGATGTTGAAGCCCGCTGTGACGATGGCGTGATAGATGGCGACGGAGATGGTCCCGGCGACTGCCAAGGCTCCCATCCGCGTCAGCAAGCCAGTAATCAACAGCCAGCTGCCGATCACCTCCGAGAACGCTGCGACGTAGGAGAGAAGGATCGGGAAGGGTAGATGCAGAGGGCGAACGAATGCATCTGCAAAATTCTCGATATTGGCGAGCTTTTCGTAACCGTGGTGAATCAGCAGCGCGCCGGTGAACACCCGAAGCAGGAGCAGACCGAGATCGCCAGCAATGGGGCGGGTCAGAATGGCGCGAATCACCACAGAACACATCGACTACACACAACTTATATAAGTTGCGTGTAGTTACGCGGCTTCGCGCCAGGACGGAGCAAGGAATGGGTATTTCTACTCAGTCGTCGTAGACCAGGCACTCGGGCTCATCGGGGTTCTGCTCGCAGAACAGCTCAAGGGGTGAGGGGTCATGGGGATCATCAGGAAATTCCTTCTTGTGATCCAACAGCCACTGCAGCTCCTCCGTGAGATGACGCACCTTACCTTCGTTGTGCTCAGACAGGGCCTTAAGGAACTCCTCCTGGTCCTTCTGAATGTGCTCGTCAATCGTTTTCATGACTGAAACTGTCATCTGGCTGACATTCGGTTGTTAGCGAAGACCACCCCGATCGATCAGTCGGTAGATCTACCTTTGTGGCCGAAACCACACAACAGATCCGCTCCGGGCCCCATCACGTCCTGTGACACCACAGTGGCCATTGGTCGATAGCCGCAGGAAAGTCGGGTTGGCTGATGTTGAGTGGATGCAATTTTCCGAACGCAGCGTTCTGACAGGGCTGCTTGTCTTCGCCGTGGGAGTTGTGGTGGGAATCGGAATTGGCTCAGCCACTGCTGTTGCCGCCCTGACCCAAGGCGCACCTGACGTTCTGCAGAGTTGGTCGGGGGTGGTTGCCCTGCCGTGAAGGTTGACTGGACAGCCTTTCCCGCCTATCAGAAGCGCAGATCGGGTGAGTCGCGCGATGCTGTCAGATGAGCGGCAGATCTTTAGCCGTGACAAAAAGCCACTGCGCCAATTCCTGAAACGACTTCAACGCTTTTTGTTCGGATGATCAACGCGTTCCAACACTGATATTCCCTGCGCCAATCAACTGTTCAAGCCGTGCAGTGAGTTTCCGTTCGGTTCGATCAAATTGCTCCTGATGGCCGGCCACATAGGCAAGCTCTTCACTGGTGATCACCTGGTGGGTGACGGCATCAAGGTAGATCTGAACCAGGGACATCCAGGGCGGCATCAACCGATGGCCATCCTGGCAACACTGGAACGCAAACGGTGAATCGGGCCACGCGGAACTGAGCTATGGATCGAGAGACCATTCAGAGCCTGATCAAGCAATGCAGCTTGGGGCTGTTCGATCTGGCCTGTGCCGTCAGCGGACACCCAATCTGGGATCTCAATCTGCCTGTGGGAGTGATCGATGCACGACGCTCCAAACCAAAGCTGATGGTGAGTGCCATCGGCACGATCAACTCAACCCTGAAGGCCTCATCCACCATTGCCCACCCGTTGATGGTGCGCCTGTTCGAACGGTTCGAAGACGTGGGCCTGGAACAGGCGCTGACGGAAATGAAACATGGTGAGGATGGGGAGGCGTTCTGCGAGGTCTGGCAGGCCTACAGGGATGAACGCCGTTGTGGTGATGCCCCGATGTGGAGCATCGAAGACGCCACAGCCTTTGTGGTGCAGTCCCGCGAGGCTCACGCTGATCGTGAAGTGGCCTGCGTTGCCATTCTTCCGGGAGATCCACACCGCATCATCACCTTTTCAGTTCCCATCGCCTTCCTGACACGAGATTGAGTGTGTCCGAACTGCTGATGCAAATCGCCCTGCTGGGCATCGCCATTGGCGCCAATGCCCTCTCGGCTCTGGCGGGAGGGGGAGCAGGACTGGTGCAACTGCCCGCCCTCATCCTTCTGGGCCTTCCTTTCTCCATGGCATTGGCCACCCACAAGGTGGCCAGCGTTGCGCTGGGGCTGGGAGCGAGTGGGCGTCATTGGCGTGCCAGCAGTCTTGATCTGAAACGCTCAGCGCTGGTGTTGGCGGCCGGTCTTCCAGGTGTGTTTGTGGGAGCCAGCATGGTTCTTGCGCTGCCCGATCAAGTGGCCACAGCGAGCCTTGGGCTGCTGACCCTTGGGCTGGGGGTTTATTCGGCTCGGAAACCGGATCTGGGGACGACAGACCAGCCCTACCCGCTGACAGCCCGCACCGTTGGGCTTGGCAGTTGCGGGCTGTTCATCATTGGCGTTCTAAACGGTTCACTCACCTCAGGCACGGGGTTGTTCGTCACCCTGTGGCTGGTGCGCTGGTTTGGGCTGAGCTACGCCAGAGCCGTTGCTCACACCCTGGTGCTGGTGGGCCTGGGGTGGAATGGCACCGGGGCGCTGGTGCTGGGTTTGAGCGGCGAAATCCGTTGGGACTGGCTTCCACCTCTGGTGCTGGGTTCACTGATCGGAGGCTTCCTGGGGGCCCACTATTCCCTGGTGAAAGGAAGCCGCCTGGTCAAAAAAGCGTTCGAGATCTTGGCGCTGCTGATGGGCGGATCACTCCTGATCCGCAGCCTCTGAATCGGCATCTGCAAGGAAACGCCCCGAAAAACGCGTGGCCAACACCACTGTTGCGGCCCCGTAGGCGATGAACGTCACCGCCTGACCAGAGCTGGCCGTTTGGTAAACCTCACCTGTCAGCAGCATCCAGTCCATCAAGGACGCCACCGTTCCCCATATCACCACCCAGACGGACACGTAGGCAACACCGCGGAAGGTCCGATTCACAAGGCCATGGGTTTAGCGAACCCGACGCTAGGGGAAGTCGCTCGAACGAGGAAGGCCTGCGGCTCCCGTAATGTCGCTGATTGAACCGGTTGAGGGGATGCCGAAGAAACGCCGCAAGCTCAACAAAGAGATGGAAGCGGAGATGGCCGCTGCCAAGCGCAAGATTGAGCTGGTGGGCGCGCTGATCAACGACATCCGCGATGAAGACATCCAGGGTGAGTACCTCGGCGCCTTCACGCAGATCCGCAGCGCCGTGGTGAATCTGATCGCGAAGTACACAACGGACGGATTCTGCGAAGAAACCGAGGGTCTTCTGGCGCTGTACAAGGGCTTGATTGAGCAGTTTGAAGAGGAGTACGAGCTCTGAACAGGAACGAACGCAGCACAGCGTTTAGGTTCCAGTTGCCTTCGTGCCTTGCCATGGCTCTTCGAGAGACCAAACCCCAGGTGTCACCGCTGCGCCTCAAGATCACGGTGTTGATCGCCGGCTTCGGGCCCCTGGTCGCCATCGGCCTCTGGCTTCAGTCCAAGGGGTTTTTCAACTGACGCCATGCATCGATTCCTCGCCACGGCTGGACTTCTCGGCCTCGGCCTGGTTCCCAGCGTGAGCTGGGCTGAGACCATGACAGCTCAGGTGGGCGCCGACTTCTGATGACAACACCCATGCCTCATCCTCCGCTGGGCGCAGAACAGATCCGTGCCCTGTTCACCAAGCCTTACGGCACGCCCGGCCCCACAGCTGCGCAGTGGAAAGCCGTCTATGCCAGCGACGTGCATTTCACCGATCCAACCCAGGAACGGCAGGGCATTGACGCCTACATCCTTGCCCAGGACGGTCTGATGCAGCGCTGTGATGACGTGTTCCTGGAAACGGAATCGGTGGTGGTGAACGGTGAAACAGCCTTTGTTGAATGGCGCATGGGCCTCAAGATCAAAGGGATTGAGTTCATCTATCCCGGGGCGACCCGGCTCCGCTTCAATCCAGATGGAAAGATCGGGGACCACCGCGATTATTTCGATTTCGTCGGCCCCACGTTTGCTCCCGTGCCCGTAATTGGTGGACTGGTGCGTTGGCTCTACAAACGCTTCGTTGCCTGAACCACGGCCCCAGGGCCATCTTTTGATCGGCCCCCCGGGCAGCGGCAAGTCCACCCTCGCGGCGATCCTCGCTCCGCTGCTCCCTGCACGGGTGATCGCCAATGACGTGCTGAGGGAACAACTGTGGGGAGAGGCGAATGTGCAGGGTCCTTGGTCTGAATTGGAACCCCGTCTGCATGGCGCCATCGACCGCGCCATCGCCGATGGCGACAACGTGCTGGTGGATGCAACCCATGCGCAACTCAACTGGCGCCAGGGGTTGATGCAGCGAAGCATGGGGGCCCAGCACCTGCCATGGACCGGCTGGTGGTTGCAGACACCGTTGAATCAGTGCCTGGTCTGGAACCGCAGCCGCCAACGGTGCGTTCCAGAGGCCGTGATTCGTGCGATGCACCTGAGCCTGAACAGCCCCCCCAACAGGCCCGACCTCAGCGAAGGATTCACAAGCTTGATTCGCCTCAATCCCGCCGGCCCCCAGCTCAGCGATCAGATCAACCGGGCCCTCCAAACCATCCTTGACCCCTTGCCATGAAGAAAGGTGAGCAGGTCATGCACCCCCTTCGGAGTCCCATCAACGTGATCCCAACGGCACAAGTGTCATGACACTCGGCGAACTCTTTCTCGAAGCCATGTCCACCGGCGTGATCACCAACGGTGAGATGGCGTGGGTGACCGCCCGCCAGGATCAATTCACACGAACTGAGGAGGCTGTCGCCCAACGGCTCGGCCGGTTGATCGACGAAGGCAGGATTCAAATGGGTTGTCGCATGCCCATGGCCTGATTGAAGGCCTAGTGATGGTGCTTGCGTCGCCGCGAATGACGACGCATCCGCTTCACCAAACGGCCGCTGACGGAGCGGCTTTCAGCACATTCCAGCTGATTCCAACGCCATCCCAGCCAGGACAGCACCACGACGATGGCAAGGGCGATCAACCAACCCACGGGGACAACGGCTTAAGAGAACAACGCAGGAACCAAAGCTGCTGGAGCCAAGTTCTCTTCCATCGTTAATGCAACAGGTGGCGATGCAGTCCAGCCAGGCCTGAACCGACTCAATGAGTTGTACAGCGGCCAACGCAGCGCTGTCGCTGCTTCCCTGCTCACCCGTGAAGGGAGCAGGTTTCAGCGCTGACCGTCCTGGTCAAGGCTGAACTCAAGCAACGCTGCCGTGAGCAAGGTCTTCATCGACTGCAGGGCCTCCTGCTCTCTGGGATCTGGCCCCCCGGGCCATTTCTCAAGGTGAAAGCTCACCGAGCGGTGGAGCAGGCGAACAGCTTCAAGGTCCAGATCGAACTGGAGGGTGGGGCGAGGCTCACTCATGACTCCATTCTCCCCAACACCACGTTGACAACCAAAAGGACTGCGAGTAGTACATAGTTACCAATAAGACGCGTATGGGCATCGTCAACGCTCCGCCGCCAAGCGCCTGGCCACCGATGGGATCAGGGCAACTCCGACCGAGCCGATCCATCATGGTGTGCCTCACCTGCCAGCACTTTCAGCACACCCTTGCTGAGGCGGGGGTCACCCAGCCAGCCTGTGCACACCACCAACAGCGCATCCCCCAGGGGGCACACCTCACACACCGCTGCCATCAATGGATGCAACGGCTGGAGAAGCAGATCGGATGGTGCCCTGAAGGGGCCTGATGCACCGCCCAACCTTCACAGCGAACACAGCAACAAAAAGCCCCCTCCGAGGAGGGGGCTTTCCGATTCAGTTGATCTGAATCGT